>QQND01000042.1 GCA_003402745.1 Verrucomicrobiota bacterium | reverse complement strand
TCGGGACGAGCTTCAAAACCGGGTGGCAGGGAAACAGCCTTTGTATCGCAATCCGCTGCGAGGAACGGCGCGGAGAGAAACCCAACAACACCGCCACAAGAAACGGCGATCAGGCGCTGTGGTATGGGGATGCCGTGGAGATCGAAATCGCAACGGAATCGCACTCGTACTACTCAATCGCGGTCAGTCCCTCGGGAGCCGTTGTCGACCTCGACCGCGGGGCTCCGCGCAGCCAGTGGTTCAGTTGGGATGCAAAGGCCGAGGTTGCCACCCATATTGGCGATGACCATTGGACGGTCGAGATCCGGATTCCTGTGACTCAGGATGAAAACGACCCGCTGCACCAAGTCATCGGTCGCAAACCTACGCAGAGTCTTCCCTGGCACATGAACCTCTGCCGGCAGCGCATCCGAGAGGACGGCACCGAGTTGAGTGCGCTTTCGCCAACCGGGACTAACAATTTTCACGAGACGATGAAATTCGCGCACTTCTATGCCGGCCGTTCGCACAATTTCGACAACGACGCGAACGTTAAGGACTTCGTCATCGGATTGCGCGAGGTCGGCAAACTCCGACAGCCCGCTGAGGTTCTTCCCGCCTTGCTTGCGCTGGCT
Organism: Verrucomicrobiota bacterium; assembly: GCA_003402745.1. Lineage (GTDB taxonomy): Bacteria > Verrucomicrobiota > Verrucomicrobiia > Chthoniobacterales > Chthoniobacteraceae > Chth-196. The sequence goes on along the minus strand of QQND01000042.1, from coordinate 27,016 downwards.
GAGGGTAAGATCACCGACTACCAGAAAGCCGTGGCGCTTGAGCAGGCGGCGGCCGCCGCAGTAGCGCTTAAGGACTTCGCCCAAGCGGACGCACTTGCAGCACGGATCCCGATCCCTGCGGTGCAGAAAACCGCGCAGATGCAGAACTTGCTCGCACAGGCGAAGGCGCCGCAGGTTGTTGTGCAGTTTGCTGAGGAGGACATTGCGAAGTGGCCCTTCTGGAAGCGGGGCGACGGTTATTTGGTGAGAGGCCGTTCGTATCTTATGGCCAAGAACACGAAGCAAGCCGGGTCCGATCTTACGCATGCCTTGGAGTGGCTCGCCGATGACTCCTCCCGGAAGGCCGCCCAGAGGGGTCTTCAATCCCTTCAGTCCGCGAAATAAAAGCCCGTGCGGGCCTCATTTCCGGCAGCGTTCTGGCGCAGCAGAACGCGTGTCCTGAGTGCCGGTTCGCGCGCAGTGACTGAACAGTCTTGAATTTTCACTGTTTAGAAAGAAGCTTTTGAGTTCCTTGAATCGGTAAAAGTCTGGGTGCCTTCTTAAACAAATCCGCATGAATTTTCCCGCCAACCGTTGGCTCCTGGAGCGCCTTGTTGAATGGCAGCGCGAGGGGTTGATTTCCGATTCATCCGCGAAAGTTCTGCGCGAGCGCTACGCTCCAGATGCAAGCGGGCGCGACGTTCCGAATGGCATTGCTTCCATGGTGCTGGGAGTGCTTGGAGCGTTGCTCATCGGCTCTGGGCTGATTGCGATCATTGGATACAATTGGGATGAATTTTCTCGTCCCGTTCGGCTTCTGTTTGCTTTCGCGCCGCTACTACTCGCGCAAGCGTACTGTGCCTCCCTTTTAATTCGGCGAAATCCTGTGGCCGGCTGGAAGAGGGAGGCCGCTGCGATTTTACAGACTGCTGGGGCCGGTGCCTGTATTATTTTGGTTTCTCAGATCTACCATTTGAGCGGGAAGTGGACGGATTTTCTACTGTGCTGGTTGTTGGTGAGCTTGCCTCTTGCTTGGACGCATCGTTCTAAAGCTGTGGCGTTCTTTTGTTTGACGGCTACTTCTGTTTGGAGTGTTGGACGTGTAGGGGAAGCGGAAGAGTGGTATTCGGGGCCGCTCTTGTACCCGCTCTTGTTTCTGGGCATCCCTCAGTTATGGGAGTCTCTGCGCTCGCCTCTCACCGTCTCCCTTTTTTTGCGTTGGGCGATTGCATCAAGCGCGATGTTCGGATTTGGGAGTGCGATTGCCGAATTGCTCAAAAACGAGGGGTCGGACATCCGCGGCGGAGTGCTTTACTTGTCGTGGACTTTTTTGGCGGCAGGCTTCTGCTTGATTCCTTTACGAAAGGAGGAAGTCAATGTGCCGATTGTGTTTAAGCCACAGGTGGCGCTTGGAGGGCTATGGATTCTTGTTTTCGGACTTGCTGCGAGCGTTCGAACAAACGGGAGCTTCATGGTTCAAGGCGTGCGAGAGGCATTTTCTATGATAGCCGCGCGAGTTTTGTTTATCATGGTCGGGGGGCTTGCGCTGGTTGCCTACCGTCAAAAGCGATGGGGGATTTTGATTCTTACTTCAGTGGTCCTGCTGCCTGTGGTTGCTTATGGCGTGACTCCCGAAAACGCACGCGTCGCGGGAGATTTACTTCCCATTATCTCAACGGTTTATCTGGGTTTAGTGGGCTTGGGTTTGATTCTTTTGGACTTCGCAGGCAAACCCGCAGCGCCGCGCATCGGGGCTGCATTGATTTCCATTCTAATTCTCATTCGCATGGCCGACAGCAAGTTGTCTCTTCTTACAAAGGGTCTGGTTTTTATAGCGGTCGGCGTTGCGTTTCTGGTCTTCAATCACTTTATAAACCGCCGTCATACGGGGGTTCATAAACGGGTCAGTGACGGGGAGGGCTTGCTATGAAAATTGTCTCGTTTGCTGTCTTCACGTTGGCGGTTGTAGTGCAGTGGGCGGTGCCTTTTTCCTCAATTTTTGAGCAGGAAAAAATATTGCGTGAGGGTGAAGTGGTCAGAATTCCTTGCAGGGCCCCGGACCCTTATGACCCGCTGCGTGGAAGATACTTGGCGGTCTCACCTTCTGAGAATGAAGTTGCCGTCGAGAACCCCAACGTGTTCAAGCCCAAGCAGAGGGTGTACGCGGTTTTGGAGTTGCGAGACGATAACCTTCAGCACCTCCAGCGATTGACTCCCACCATTCCCTCGTCTGGAGAATGCTACATTCAGGTGAATACAGCTCCCTATCAGAGGAACAGAGATAAAGTAAAAATAGAGTGGCCTTTTTCCCGGTATTATTTGAACGAAAAATCCGCTCCTTCTGCGGATGAATGGTTGCGAGAAAACACGCGGAATTCAAAGTTTGTGACAGCTGAAGTTCGTCTTTTAAAGGGACGCGCCGTGATCACAGATCTTTCAGTCGATCAAAAATCTTTCAGGGACATTATCAAAGAAACAGCGAGGTGAGCGCCTGTGTTAGAGGAATGCAGAAGGCGGGACCGGTCATGGATCCGCAGATCAAGGCCGATCAGAACCTAGATCGCCAGCCGCTGTCCAGTTGATCGCATCCACACGGACAGGGTGTTTTACAAGCGTGGCGAGCAGAAGTCGCTGGTTTGCAGGATACAGACTTCTGAAATCTGAGACATCGGCAGGAGCTTGTTGGAAATTTGGAGCCCACAGCAAGGGGGATTATCCCAAAATAGCCGGGCCCCCGCGCTCGTCTTCAGCGATTTTTTTGAATGCGACCATTCGAGTGTTTTTGTTCTTCAGGAATGTTTGCTGGCGGACGGAGTGAAGATGCTCCTCCTTCAAAAGACGGCTGATCGGTTCGCGCAGCAGTCGGAGCAGGCGGAGGGGCCATGGTTTTGGGAGAGGTTCACGCACGGAGGCGTACTCCTCGTAGCAGGGCAGGGTGTTGAGGAAATCAGCGGCGCAGCGTGCCGGGGTTCGGGTGACGGAGTCTAGGACAAGATAGCCGCCGAGGCGGAGGAGGCGGGTGGCGTAGAAACAGTCCAAAAGAGCGTGATCAAAGGTTTGAGAGCCTTCGACGAATACAAAGTCGAACTGGCCTTCCTCCTCTTGGACTAGAAGGGGAAGGGCGAATTCTGATTTGTTTTCAATGAGTTCAAAGGCGTCAAAATCTGCGGCATCGAGGTTTTGGATGCCAACCCCGTCCCAGAGCGTGTTTTGAAGAGGATCAATAATGGTGTGCCAGGCGTCCTCCCGGCCGTTTGTGGCCGCGCAGATGTGGAGGGATGGAAGGCCGTAGGCGCAGCCGATTTCGAGGGTTTTTTTCACCGAAGCATCCGCCTGGATCAGGTTGTAAACAAAGAGGCCCTCCTGCCGGTTGATCGGAGAATGCAGTTTGTGGATTCTCCCGCTTTTGCCCGTAACGGTTCCCGATTCTTGAATCTTGTCGATGACCTTGTTCATAACCTGTGTGTCGCCCCTCTCTCTAAGGGAATCGGGCGGAAGTCCGCAAAAGACGCCGTCGAGATGCAATCCCGCGCTTCTTTCATGGTGCGCGAATGTGTAGTTTGTCGCGATCGTGGGAGACTCTCCTGAAAATACCGCCCCGTTTGGGGTTGCGCTTCGTCGTTTTGCAAAGCTTGCGGACGCCCGAGAGCGGGGTCTTGTTTTGTCCGCGAGCGGCCTGACGCACGCGATCGCGAGGGACGGTGCGGACTGGGTGTTGTGGCTGGCTCCGGAGGATATACCGCGTGCACTTACCGAGTTGGAGGCGTACGAGGAGGAACTGGAGGCTGCGGAGAAACGCCCCGTGGAGGAGGCGCTGCCGGAGCGGGTGGCGTATTGGTCTGTGCCGCTGGTGGCGCTGGTGCTCGTCGGGTTTGCCGTACTCCAAGCGGAGGGAGGGGAGGCTTGGCGCAACGCTGGGGTTCTCTCCTCGGAACGAGTGGTGGGGGGCGGGGAGTGGTGGCGCACGTTGACCGCGCTGACGCTCCACGGGGATGTTCCGCACGTGGTGGCGAACCTCTGGGCTGGGCTTCTTTTTGGTGCGCTGCTCCTGGCTTCTTTCGGGCAGGGGTTGGCGTGGCTGATGATTTTGGCGTCGGGGGCGCTGGGGAATGCATTGACGGCCTGGGTGTATTACCCTGAGGAACACCGCAGTCTTGGGGCGTCCACTGCGGTGTTTGGGGCGCTGGGACTTCTGGTCGGGGACGCTTTGGGGCGGCTTTTACAGCGCAGGTCGGGGCGTTCTTGGTGGCTCTGGGTGCTGCCTTTGGGGGCGGGTGTGGCGCTGCTCGCATTCCTGGGGGCGGGGGAGGGTAAGTCGAACGTGGACGTCTTGGCGCACCTCTGGGGTTTTGTCGCCGGCCTTCCTCTGGGAGCCGGGGTGGCGTTTGCCAAGCCGGCCCCGAATAACCTGTGGTTGCAGGGCGCGGCCGGGTTGGGCGCCGCCGGTATTTTGGCTCTTGCCTGGGGTCTCGCCCGCTCGCACGGCCTCTGTTGACCGTTGTCCGGTTGCGGTCTACGCTTTTCCCCCCTCCGCTAACCGCCCTTTCCTGTCATGAGCCAGAATTACAAAGACACCCTGCTGCTGCCCAAAACCGAATTTCCAATGAAAGCGGATTTGGTGAAACGGGAGCCCGAACGCCTTAAGCGCTGGGAGGAAGAAGGTTTGTACGAACAGATTTTGGAAACCCGCAAGGGCTCTCCTTCTTTTGTGCTCCACGACGGACCCCCGTTCGCCAACGGCGACGTCCACATGGGCACCGCACTCAACAAGATCCTCAAGGATCTGATTGTGAAGTCCCGCAGCATGGCCGGCTTTCGAGCCCCGTTTGTCCCCGGCTGGGACTGCCACGGCTTGCCCATTGAATTCAAAGTCGTCAAGCAGGCGCAAGGTCTCGCCCCGGCAGAAATCCGGCGCCGCTCGGCGGAGTATGCATTGAAGTACGTGGATATTCAGCGCGGCCAGTTTCGCCGGTTGGGTGTGCTGGGTTCGTGGGACAAGCCGTATTTGACGATGGACGCCGCCTACGAGGCGGACATCCTGCGCGCTTTCGCCGGTCTTTTGGAGAAGGGTCTCGTTTATCAGAGTAAGAAGCCTGTCTATTGGAGTACCGGAGCCCAGACCGCGCTGGCCGAAGCTGAAGTGGAGTACGCAGACCGCGAAGACCCCGCGATTTACGTCGAATTCCCTCTGGTGAGCGGCCCGCTGGCGGGGCGCGCCTCGATGGTGATCTGGACGACCACCCCGTGGACCTTGCCCGCCAACGTGGCGATCGCGCTGCACCCGCGGGAGCGTTATTTTGTAGGTCGTTTTGAAGTGGGCGGCCGCATCCGAACGCTGGTGGTTGCGGAAAAATTGCTGGAAGCCTTTGTGGCCGCCACTGGGGCTGTCGCCGTGGAGAATCCTGTCGCCGTTTCCCCAGAGGAACTGCCTTCGGGAGTGGGCGAACTGCCGCTGCCTTCTGGAATTCTGAGTGTCACCACGGGTGGCGAACTGGCTGGGTCTCAAGCTCAGCACCCCTTCCTTCCTCGGACTTCGTTGTTGATCACCGCGGAGTTTGTAACCACAGAATCAGGCACGGGGCAGGTGCATGTGGCACCGGGGCACGGCGCGGACGATTACAATGCGGGGATGCAGCACGGCCTGCCGGTACTTTCCCCCGTGGACGACCACGGCCGCCTCACTGCCGATGCCGGTGTGCCTGCCTGGGAGGGCGTCAATGTTTTTGAAGCCAACAAGCTGGTGGTCTCGCACCTGGCAGAGCTGGGCTTTTTGATAGGGGAACACGTTTACAAACATAGTTATCCGCACTGTTGGCGCTCAAAAACGCCCATCGTTTTCCGCGCAGTGGAGCAGCTTTTCATCCGTGTCGACGCAATCCGGACGGCCGCCATGGAGGCGATCAACGGGGTGGAGTGGTTGCCGCAGTGGGGCAAGAACCGGATGGGTGGCACCGTGGAGGCTCGGGCGGATTGGTGCATCTCCCGCCAGCGCACCTGGGGCGTTCCTGTGCCGGTGTTTTACACTCTCGAAGGCGCGCCGCTTTTGGACGCCGGGACGGCTTTAAAACTCGCGGACCTTGTTGAAAAGCGCGGGACCAATGTTTGGTTTGAGCAGGATGACGCCTGGTGGTGCTCCGAGTTGGGACTGCCTGAGGGGACGATGCGCCGAATGGACACGCTGGATGTGTGGATCGACTCCGGAGTCTCCCACCAGGCGGTGTTGCGCCGCCACCCGGAACTCCGGTTTCCCGCCGATGTTTATATCGAGGCGACCGACCAGCACCGCGGCTGGTTTCAGTCCTCGCTGTTGACCTCCGTCGCGCTTACGGGGGAGGCGCCGTACAGGACGGTGGTGACGCACGGGTTTGTTGTGGACAAGGACACGCGCAAAAAGGTGTCAAAATCCGCGCAAGGCACCTATGTCAAGCCGATGGACGCCGCTCATTTCGTGGACAAATACGGAGCGGACGTGGTGCGGTTGTGGGCTTCAAGCGTTGAGTTTACACATGAAGTGCCGTTTTCAGAGGAGTCTTTTTCCCTGCTCACCGACGCCTACCGCCAGTTCCGCAACGTTCTTCGGATCCTGCTCGCAAACCTGCACGATATGCCTGCCGAAGGCGCCTCTCTTGCGGGGGCGACCACGGTTGACCGCTGGCTGCTGAGCCGCCTGCAGACGGTGATTGAGCAGTGTCGCGAGGCGTACGCAGCATATGACTTCCGGAAAGTTTTCCAGACGCTGAACCAATTTTGCACCGTCGACTTGTCCGCCCTCTATGTGGACATGACCAAGAACCGGCTTTACTGCGACCCCGCGAATTCCTCCAAACGGCGCGCTACGCAGGCGGTGATGGCACGTGCCTTCGACGCGGTGTGCCGCCTGCTGGCGCCGATTCTCGCGTACACTGCGGACGAGGCGTGGGAGCACGCGGGGCGCAAGAGGTCGGTGCATCTGGCGCTGTTTCCCGAACCCGATGCTGCGCTGCGCGATGAGGCGGCGGAGAAACGTTTTGAACAGTGGCTGGGGCTGCGCGCGGTGATTGCGCAGGCGCTCGAGCCGGCCCGTCAGCAGAAGCTCATTGGCAATGCCCAGGAGGCAGAGGTCGAGTTGGAGATCAGCGATGAGGCGGTTTTCGCTGGGACTGTGGCTATGGGCGAGGAGCTCGAGGAGGTTCTCATTTTAAGCCACCTTGAGATTCGCCAGGGGCCGGCGACGCACGCCAAGGTGCGCCGCAACCCGAATGCAAAGTGTTCCCGTTGTTGGCGGCACAAACCTGCAGTGGGCCGTTCGCTGGTGTTTCCGGAGCTGTGCGAACCCTGTCAGAATGTCATGGCTGGAGTATGAGTGAATCCCATCCGCCAGAAGGTTTCGCGGGTGCTGTGGGGGCACCGGTTCCTCTTTCAGCGCCGCCGAAATGCTGCAGCGGCGCTTGGTTTGCAGCAGCGGCGTTCGTGCTCTTCCTCTACGTGCTGGACCAAGCGACAAAGCTCTGGACGGCGGGACTGGATTTGCATCAACCGGGCTGGCTGACCCTCCCCCAGCACGTGGAACTGGGGGACCATATCCTGGTGATTCCGGGGGTGTTCCACTGGGTGCACTTCAGTAACACGGGGGCAGCGTTTGGGGTGATGCAGGACAGCAACCGCTTCTTCATTGGGCTTTCGATCGCAGCTTTTACCGGTCTTTTGTGGGCCCTCAGGCGCAACCTTTTCCCAGGTAAACTCAATTTCGCCGCCGTACTTTTGCTATTGTCTGGGATTTTGGGCAACTTCACCGACCGGCTTCTGCATGGCTACGTGGTGGATTTTCTGTTTTTTGACTTTGGGTTTGCTCCCTTCAACCCCTGGCCCGCCTTCAACGTCGCCGACAGTTGTATCTGCGTGGCTGTGGGTCTGCTTCTGCTCGTTTCGCTCCAGGAAATGCGCCCCTCAAAGCCTAACCAATAAGGTCTTTTGGGCATTGGCATCGCCAAGCCTCGAGGCTAATCCTCTCACCTGAAGATGTCTCTTTCGCACCTCTCACGGAAAATAGGCAGTGGGATCCGTCTTGGCCTGATGTTGCTTGCTCTCGCCGGTGGAAATGGAGTCGCTGTGGAGATGGCTCATGCAAACCCTGCCGAACAAACAGCCGGAACCGGGAGAGAATTTGGCGCTGAGTCGGGGGTGGCATCTGGATTTGAAAAGCGCGTTGACCCCAAGCCGGCGAACAATGTTGTTTCTCAGAAAACATCGGCAGTGCCTTTCGAGACAATGCCTGACGGCAGGATCAGGATTGGTCTTGTGACCTTGGATAAGGCGAAGCGAGAAATTTCTTTTCCTGCCAAGATCAACATGCGCGAAGGCTTGGTCGAATACGCTGTGGTGACGTCTGCCGGAAAGGTGCACGAGTCAGTGTTTGTGACGGACGCCTCACCCACGCATCTCCATCTGGCGGCGCTGCTTCTGAAGATGTGTCGCATTGATGTACAAGGTGCCCCCCCACAAATTTCCATATTTGTGGACGCGCCATGCAGTGGGTCTGTGAAGTGTGAATCTCTGGACAAGTATATCGTCTATGCGAAGGACAATCCTGAAGGACTTTCTGGAGCAACGTTGCCTCCGACCGCATGGAATTATAGTGGTGCCCTGTTGAATGGTGGAAATGTTTCTGCAGAGTCGGAGGGCTCAATCATTTCGCTGATCAGCGACGCCACGGCATTGATTAGTAATCCAAGGGAAGGCCGCCTTGACGACACACTCCACCTTCCCAACTCCAGAATGCTTTCCGAGGTCGGTCTTCCTGTTGTGATTCGGTTTCGTTCATTTGAAGCGACCGAAAAGTGAGAGCGCTGCACACGACCGATTTGTTGTTTTGTTTGGCTGAGAAACGAACCGCCAGAGAGCGAGCCCGTCCCCAATCTGAAGACTACAAGCTGCAGTGGAGCGGTTTGTACAGATTCAGCTGTGGTAGGATCGGCGTGGAACTCATGCGAGCAGTTCCTTGATCACGTGTCCGTGGACATCCGTGAGTCTTCTTTGGATGCCGTTGTTGTAGAAGCCGAGTCGTTCATGGTCCACACCGAGCAGATGCAGCGCCGTGGCGTGGAGGTCGTAACAGTAGGCTGGTTTGTCGGCGGCTTTGGCACCCAATTCGTCGGTGCTGCCATAGGTTGTGCCGCCTCTGATTCCTCCTCCCGCAAGCCATGCCGTGAACGCTCCCGGATTGTGGTCTCGTCCCTTTCCTTGGGCAGCCGGTTGGCGGCCAAACTCGGTCGTGCAAATGACCAGAGTGCTTTCCAGAAGGCCCCGGGCCTTCAGGTCGGTGAGCAATGCGGCGGATCCGCTGTCTAGAATCGGTCCCCAGTAGCCGTGGTCGCGCACCAGATCTTCGTGGCTGTCCCAGTTGGGCCTGATCTTTTTAGCGCCAGTATTTTCCGCGCCGCAGTAGATTTGTACAAAGCGCACGCCGCGTTCAACGAGGCGCCTTGCAAGAAGGCACTGCCGTCCAAACGGCCCCTTATCGGCGTCTTCAAGCTCGTATAACTTTGCAGTGTACGGGGATTCGCCCTGTAAATTCGTCGCCTCAGGCGCGCTAAGTTGCAGGCGGGCGGCAAGTTCGTAGGCCGCGATTCTGGCTTCTAGCTCCGTGTTCGCCTGGCGTACTGCGGCGTGAGAGCGGTTGAGTTGTTGCAAAAAAACGCGGCTCTCTTGTTCTGAGCCGAGGTCTACATCGGCGAAATTTGACGGAGGGAAAAGATCGCTGATTGGCGCCCTGCCTGCGTTTGTTTCCAGTGGGGTGCCTTGATGAATCGCTGGTAAAAACCCCGCGCCCCAATTGACGACTCCCCCCGGGGGGAGGCCGCGCGTGTCCGGTAAAACCACGAAGGCAGGTAGTTCGGAGCTTTCGCTGCCAAGCCCGTACGTGACCCATGCTCCCATGCTGGGGAATCCGGGGAGCGTGAACCCGGAGTTCGCCATGAACATCGCAGGGCCGTGCAATGCACTTTTGCTCTGCATGGAATGGATGAATGCCATGTCGTCCACGCGCTGCGAAAGCCGGGGAAACAGGTCGCTCATCCATTTCCCAGACTGTCCGTGTTGCTGAAAAGGCCAGTAGCTTCCCTGGCAGTTTCCTGGCTTGGAGGCGAAGAATTGAACCTTTCCCTCGGGGTCAAAGGGTTTTCCCTGGCGGGCGGCGAGCCCCGGTTTGTAGTCCCAAGTATCAAGATGGCTCAATCCACCCGGACAAAAAATTTGAATGACCGCCTTGGCTCGGGCCTCGTGGTGGCCGGCCTTTGCGGTGAGCGGGTTGCCGGATGCCTGCGCCTCTTGAAGGAGGGTAGAGAGCGCAAGTCCGCCAAGTCCTCCGCCGGCGCGCCAGAGAAAATCTCTCCGGCTGTGAGATGCTTGTTCGGATGGGAAAATCGAGGGTCTTATCATGGCCTCAGTCTAGGTAAACAAACTCGTTGGAATTTAGTAGCATCCTGCAAAGCGCGAAAAGTCCGCGGGATGCCACGAGGCGTTCAGAAGCCTCTCGCTCCTCCGGAGTGGGCGGTCGTTGTAAACACAGTGCGAAAGCGCGTCGAATTGCGTCCGGTGTCGCCGAGGTTTCGCTTTCAATGCGCTTTTGAAGGTGCCTCGCCTGCTGGAGGATGAACTCGTTGTTAGAAAGAGCCAGCGCCTGGAGCGCGGTCGTCGTCTGGGAACGGGCGGGCGTCAGATTGGAAGGGTCAGGGCAGTCGAAGGTTGAAAGAAAACGGTGGGGAGTTGTGCGCACTATAAACCGGTATATACTTCGCCTGCACAGTTCTGGTTTATCGGCGATGATGTATTCGTAAATTGGGGCGTAAGCCTCGGTGTATTTGAAGTCGCGAAATCCAGGCCCTCCGCGTTCGGCGTTGAGCTGCCCGGTGACGCTCAGCACCGAATCTCGCAGGGATTCTGCATCGAGGCGTCTCGGGTTTTGTCGCCACAAGAGCCGGTTCATGGAATCAGTGCGTTCAGCTTCCTTGTGCGTGGCCGTGGAACTTTGTTTGTAGGCGCGGCTCAAGAGGAGCGTTCGGTGCACTGCTTTAAGGGACCAGCCGCTTCTGAGGAATTCACATGCCAGCCAATCCAGGAGTTCAGGATGTGAGGGAAGGTCGCCTCCGAGACCGAAATCGCTTGGGGTAGTGACGATGCCTTGTCCGAAGTGGTGGTGCCAAAGGCGGTTGACGAGGACCCTGGATGTCAGCGGGTTGCTGGGATCGGTAATCCATTTGGCGAGAGCAATGCGCCGCTGGCCCTCGGGAGTGGAGTTGTCTCCGAAATGTACCGGTGCGTGGTTGGGCCAGGTGAACCCGGTGGGATTGACTTCGTCGCCCTCATCTTCAGGGTTGCCCCTGCGGTGGATTTTGAGCGTAGGTGGCTTCTCTTCGCTGACGACAGAGAAAATCTGCTCGGGTTTTTTTAGCTCCGCAATAGCTGTCTTAAGACGGTCGCTTTCCTTACGCAGTTGCAGGATTGCGTCTTTTTCCGAATCGTTGAGAGCACTCTTTGTCTCCTCTGGCTCTAGGGATGCGTCCCCAAAAAATAGAAGATCGCTGCTAATTCCATCGCCGCCATCAGTCGCGACTAGGCTCAGAAAACGAGCCGACTCTGGAATGGAAATATTGATCGGGCGCGAAGCGTCTTTGGTTAGGCTCGTTTCTTGAAACGCGGTTGATTGGTCAATATAAACTGCGAAATCAGCTTTTGTTTTTGCAGCGCTCGGGGAGGCTCCGAATCCAAGGCAGCCAGTGAGTTTCATCGCCTTGAGTCCGCTTCCACGGCGGATTTCAGTGAGGTCGAATGTAATACCTCCATTGGCATGAAGGCCCAGAATTGAATGGCCCTTGCTGTTGTAATCCGTCTCTCCAATTTTCGTGCTCACTTGAGCATTCAACGGTCCGTTGCGTATGGCGTCCCAGGTTTGTCCCGAGGTTTTTGGAATGCCAGAGAGGACGATGTCTTCGGTAATTTTAACGGTCGGTTTTGCTTCATCATCGCCCTTTGGAAGGAAAACGCCTTTGACGTATTTCAGGGTAGATTTTTTGTCGGTCCAGACCGGCATCACCAGCTTGTTGTGTTCGGCGTTGCCGTTAAAGGCGAGTTTCTGGATCGTGACCGCGCCCGAACCAAGAACGATGCCCGAAGCTTTTAAGCCGGACCCAAAACCGTCTCCACCACCGACAATGTCTGCTAGGTCCAGGTGTTCGGGGGCCGATTTGCGTAGCTTGATCGCCACGATTTCAAGCTGTTTTTCAAGCGCTGCTTTTTCGTTGGAGAGTCTTGCGCTGTTGTTGGGATCCAGATCGCGGGCACCCCGTTTCACCCCGCTGAAAACCGCACACATGCTGTAATACTCGCGCTGAGAAATGGGATCGAGTTTGTGGTCGTGGCAGCGGGCACAATTGAGTGTGATACCCATCGTCGACGTGATGACCTGCGTGACGATGTCGTCCAAATCTCCGGCCCGCGCGGCGCGTTTAAGGGCGGGGCTTTTTGTTTCAACATGGCCCACAAAGTCCCACGGGCCGGCTGCTAGAAAACCCGTTGCAGCAATAGCTTCTGGAGAGTTTGGAGCGAAGGCGTCGCCGGCGATTTGTTCGCTTAAAAATTGGTCGTAGGGTTTGTCCGCGTTGAGAGCGTTGATGACGTAGTCCCGATAAATCCATGCTGCGGGACGTATTTGATCGCGTTCAAATCCATGGGTGTCCGCGTAGTGGGCGATGTCCAGCCAGTGTCGGGCCCAGCGCTCACCATAGTTTGGCGAGGCCAACAATTCCTCCACAAGGTCTGCGTATGCCGTGGACGAGGTGTCGGCGATGAAGCGCTCCACGCGTTCTGGGCTGGGAGGCAGCCCCGCAAGGTCAAAAAACAGACGCCGGATAAGTGTCCTCCGGTCAGCCTCAGGAGCCATGGGGAGACCGTTTTTTTCAAGTGATTTCACGATATAGAAATCCACTCCGGCATCTGCGGGGAAGCTTTTTGGGAGCGGCTGTACTGACCAATGCTGCATTCGCTTGTCAAAGGAAGCAGCCTTGTCGGCATCGTTTTCCGGCCAGCTTCCGCCGCCCTCTATCCATTCCTTGAATTTCGCGATTTGCGAGGCGTTCAGGGGCTCTCCTTTTGGGGGCATCCGTTCATCGGGGTCCTTGGAGAGGAGCCGCGCATAGAGGGGGCTTGTGTCTGCTTTTCCCGGAACAATCACAGGCCCCCCATGGCCTCCTTTTTGGAAATGAGGCTTCAGATCTAGTCGGAGCTCTCCTTTCTGTTTCTTATCTCCATGGCATTCAACGCATCGTTCCTTTAGTAGGGGTCTGATTTCGCTGTCGAAATCAACTGCCGACACGCCCGTGGAAACGAATGCAAAGAGCAGGCAGCCCGTGATTTTCAATAGGCGGTGTCTGGAGTTGTTCGTTTTCATGGGTTACCTTTTGACGAGGTCCAATGCCTGTTGGACAGAGGTTGGAGCTGCACCGCCGCGCCGAAATCAAGGGGTCAATGTGACTACTTTAGAGGCCCGTTCTGACTCGAGTGCCGCCGAAAAAATCTCGTGCGAGGCGACCGCTTCCGCAGGTGTTGCACAGCCAAAGCGGGTGCCAAGGCCGCCCTCTCTTTCGGAGAGGTATGCGGCCCACATTTGCTGGATGACATCGGGAAAACCGGGTTCGAAAATTCCTCCGGTGACTGTCTTAAATTGCGTTCCAAAGCCGAGTTCGGTGCGTTTCCACCATTGCTCTCTGTTTCGTTCAAAAACCCACAAGGTCTTGGGTTCCGCGGTGCTAAAACGAATGCCGCCGTCGGTTCCAAGTATTTCGATGAACCACGTGTTGGTGGCTCCGGGCGCGAGGCGTTTCATTTCCAGGCGCATCGGGACATCAGTTCCGGAAATGCGCACCCAAGAATGGATCAGTGCGTTGTCCCAGGTGTCGCATGCGACCATGCCGCCCTTTCCGTCGGGTCGTTGTGCATAACCTTTCTGTAGCTGTGCAAAAAGGCGTGATGGTTTCCAACCGAGTCTAAGGGGGAGGTGGCAGGCGTGCATGCCCAAATCGTTTAGCGCACCGCCTTCGCCGCACTTGGAGCTGAGACGTTTCCAGTTTGCAGGCTTTGCCGCGTCAAGGTCGCTGCTGTGATGGAAGCCGCTGACAACCTCGAGAACCCGCCCGAGAGCTCCGCTTGAGGCGTACTCGAAGGCGCGTTGTGCTCCTGGAAAGAAGGGCATTTCTGAACTGCACCTCACGAAGCGTCCGCTGGTTTCGACAGCAGCTAGGATCCTTCGTGCGCTTGGAAGGTCGATTCCAAAAGGTTTTTCAGCCAGCAAATCTTTGCCGGCGGAGAGTACGTCAATGTAAATGGCCTCGTGCTGGTCGTGAGGAACGGCAACGTAAACAACATCCACGGTGTCGCTGGCCAGGAGGGTGTGGTAGTCGGTTGTGCGAAGCTGGCAGGAAGGAATTTTTTCAAACCATTCTAGTGCTGCGGGATTGAGGTCGGCGACTGCGGTGAGCACAGGGGTCACGTTGATATCTGTGAGGGCGCACCACCGCGCAAAGGCGCTTGCGATTTCCCGCCCCATGAGACCGCCACCAATAATTCCGATGCGTGTGTATTTCATTTTGAAAGAGACTGTTGTGTTTTTGTTTGAAAATTGGTTGTGCAGGACTCCATGGACTAGGCTTCTGGGGCCTGCGGAGTTTTTCTCGCTGCTTCTCCCGCGCAGTGCCGTTACAGCGTGGATGTAAGAGCCATGGGACGGAGAATGTTCGAGAGCGATTCTAAAAATGGAGAACTCAGCGGCGCGGGTTAAAAAACGCGGCCGGAGGAGGCGAAGAGGGTGAGGGGCAATGTTTTAAATCCGAGCCTTGGACGGACTGTCTGCCTTGGAGAATCCTGCCGATTGCCCCCGCACCTTTTTCGAATGGTGGGTGGGTTAGTGAATCCCCATGAGATGGCGGAGAATATAAACCTCGAGAGCTTCATAATCCCTGTCGCTTCTGAGTTCTCCCACAAGCTTTTGGTCGAGAGACCGGAACTTGTCTACCAAGTGCAGGAAAATGGCCCTGCTATTGCTGAGATGTTCGGTCACAGGACATCCGCGCTGCGTGCGGATCGCTTTCACATCCAAGCCAACAAATTCACCACGGCTTCCATAACCCGCTTCCTCCAGAACGCGCACCTGATTAAAAGCGGCTCGCAGATTGGCGCCGCCAAAGTTCTTGTCCTGATCGTATTTGAGGCCGTTCTGATCGTTCAGATGAACGCTCGCAAGTTTGTCGTGAGCAAGGGCAAATGCCATTTCATCACTCGGGTCCAGCCCGGCGAGCAGCGCGTGAGCTGATTCGATGAGGCCTTTAACGCGTTGCGGATCTTTTGAGGCATACGCAAGGGCCACCGCATGGCCGATGGTTGGAACGTAGGCCTGGTCGGTGGGCTCGTTCGGTTTGGGTTCGATCCAGATTTCGATTTTTGGATCGTAGTCCAGCATCGCGTCGATGGTTTCGAGGATTCTCCGGTAGGCCAGTCGTGCGTCCTTGGATTCGCGGATGTAGGTGCCTTCGCGCGCCAACCAAAGGACAATGGCTTTGCAATCGATGGCCCTCGCGATGTCGATGCACTTCTTGGTGCGATCCCAGGCATACGCGCGGTCTTGTTCGCTGTTTGAAGTGTAGGCGCCGTCGGTCGTTTGTTCCGCAAACCAAAGACGAGGCGCGACAAATTCTGGGGTAAGTCCCTGGTTGAGGAGCATCGCCTTCACGTCGGCAGCCTTGCTCTGGATTTGAGCGGGGGACAACCCGTCCAGGCCAGGAACCACGTCGTCATCATGGAATTGAACTCCCTCGAAGCCCAGGGGGCGGTATAAGGCGAATTTTTTTTCGTGGGCGAAGGCAGGGCGCACGTCGATTCCGAAGGGATCAGCGCCTTCGCTGATGTTCCACGGACCAAAGGAGAAACGGTAGGAGGTTTGACTGCTCATGTGTTCAACAATAGCTGGGCCCTGCGAAAAGTTCTACGTCTGCTGCCTCAGTGCATGTGTTTATTGTCTCAAAGGGCGGTGTGGACCGCCCGCTTTTCTGTGAAAATACACGCTGGATGAAAGCGCTCCGGCGGGCTTGGTTCTGGCATGAAAAAGCGGGGTTGCAGGGTGTGGTTCTGCGAAGGATGAGCTCGGACCATTAGCCTTGATGCAAGTGGAACGTTTGTTTTGAATAAGCGCGCGGATTTCTGGGAGTTGTTGTGGTTTTAGTAAATTAATTCATGCGCATTGTATTGAAGTTTGGATCTGGGATTCTGGCTTCTGTCAAAGGGAACACTCTTGACAGAAGGCAGTTCGCGCGGCTTTGCAAGGATGTTGCGGGGCTAGTGCAGGGGGGAAACGAGTGTATCATCGTGTCCAGCGGCGCGGTGGCAGCCGGGCTAGCCTCCCTAGGACTGAAGGAGCGTCCTGAGGACCTCGCGCTGCGGCAAGCCTGCGCTGCGGTTGGCCAGTCGCAGCTGATGGCGCTCTATGCGGAATGTTTTTCAGAACATGGACTGAAAGTGGCCCAGTTGCTGTTGACTCACGGTGATATTGACAGCCGGACGCGGTCTGAAAATGTGCGCGGCACCCTGAGTCGTTTGCTGGAGCGGCGCAACGTTGTCCCGATCATCAACGAGAATGATTCCGTTGCGACCGAGGAGTTAAAGTTTGGCGACAACGACCGACTTTCCGCCGAGGTGGCGATTCTGGCCGATGCCGGAGTGCTTTTGTTGCTCACAAGTGTTGAGGGACTTTTGGATGGTAAGGGACGGCGACTGCCTGTGGTCGAGAACGTTGCGCAGGTGAAAGGATTGGCCCGCGTGGACAAGGGGCGCTTGTCCGTGGGGGGGATGATTTCCAAGTTGGAGGCCGTAAAGTTGGCGGTCGATGCGGGGGTGTTGACCGTGATTGGCAGCGGTCGCAAAGCGGGGCAGATTGCAGCTATTGTCGGAGGGAAGGATGCGGGAACACGTTTTTTAGTGGGGGGCACAAAGTAATGAGTGAGCTGCAGGAGACGATTTTAAACTTCGGCCGTAGGGCGCGGACTGCAGCTCGGGCGCTCGCTCGCAGCAGTTCGGAGCAGCGCAACTTGGGGGTCCTTGCGATGGCTGATGCCATTCAGGCCGCGGAGAAGGAGATTTTGTCTGCAAACGCTCTCGACGTGTCTGCGGGACGCGAGAAGGGACTTTCCGCAGCGATGCTGGACCGGCTTTCTCTCACGGCCGCGCGCGTGGCGGCGATGGCGCAAGGGGTGCGTGATGTTGCCGCGCTGCCGGATCCTGTGGGAGAGGTGATCCGCCGGTGGACGCGTCCCAATGGGCTTGAAATTACCAAGATTCGAGTTCCGATCGGGGTTGTCGGTATTATTTATGAGTCCCGCCCGAACGTGACGAGCGACGCGGCAGTGCTCTGCCTCAAAACGGGGAATGCTACGATATTGCGCGGAGGTTCTGAATCGATTCACTCCAACGTGGCGATTGCGAACGCCTTGTCCAAAGGCCTGGCTGCGGCGGGTTTGCCTGCGGAGGCGATACAGCTTGTGCCAGTCACTGACCGGGAGGCGGTGAGCCTTCTTTGTGCGATGGACAAGTACCTGGACGTGATTGTCCCCAGGGGTGGGAAAGGACTGATTGAAACGGTGGTCAGTCTGGCTAGGATGCCTGTGATCAAGCACTACGACGGGATTTGCATTTTATATGTTGCTGCGGCTGCGGACCTTGGTATGGCGAGGGAGATTGTAATTAATGCGAAGTGCCAGCGGCCGGGGGTCTGCAATGCGGTAGAAACCGTTCTTGTGCAGAGGGATGTGTTGGAGGAATTCATGCGTTCGACGGGTGTTGCCCTGTTCGAAAAGGGCGTGGAGTTGCGCTGCGATGCCGAATCGTACGCCGTCGCCTCTCACCTGGCGCCCGTGGCGGGGCGCGCGGTGCTTGCGGAGGCTAAAGACTTTGACACCGAGTTTTTGGATCTCGTGTTAGCGCTCAGGGTGGTGGGCGGGTTGGAGGAAGCGCTCGAACACATTGAGGCGCACGGATCCCGGCACAGCGACGGCATCATCACCTCCGACGAGGCAGAAGCGGAGCAGTTTTTGCAGGAGGTGGATTCGGCGACGGTGTATTGGAATGCATCCACCCGCTTTACCGACGGCGGGGAGTTTGGATTTGGGGCTGAGATTGGAATTTCAACGGATAAACTTCACGCGCGCGGCCCTATGGCGTTGGAAGAGTTAACCACTTATAAGTATCAACTGCGGGGAACCGGACAGACTCGAATTTAAAAAATGCAAACTCCTGTGATTAAGACGATTGATTTTCGCTTCGAGGCCCTTCGTGTCCTTTCCTTAGGGGTCGGCGCCCTGGTTTTCTCGGGGTGTTCTGCTCTGGTTTTTCACCCGAGTGACGCGGCCTTGGAAGCGGCGCGGGTAAAGCTTATGGAGGGGGCGATTACGAGGGACCAGGCGGTCATACAACCCCTTCTAGCTCCCGATTTTGTGTGGCGCGAGGACAAGGCTCCTCTGGAGGAGGAGCCCTACGATTTTTGGAGCCGTCACCGCCTGTGGCAGGAGTTTGGAGGAGTTCTGAAGCAACCGCTGGTCCGCAAAAACGAACTCATGGTTGCTCCAAAAGATTCGCTGGGAGAGGCTTACGTTGGACCGAGGGTTGCCTGGAGAAAGGTCGGCGGGGAGTGGAAACTGGCTTACTTTTTGCCTGCTCCGGCGCCCGCTAGGTAGCAAGGGGAGGGGATGCAGGCGATTTTTACATACGCCTTACATTTAAGGGGCGTCTTTGAAATATCGCCTTAACACACGCGGGGTCTAATCGCCCAACGGTTTCCAAAGCAGGAACCCACCCTTAAGACCCCAACAAATATGAAATCCACAGCCTCACTCCTGGTTCTGGCATTGCTCGTTCCCTCATCGCTGTCGGCAGTCGCTGCTGTACCGCTACCACCCGCAGGCCCGCCGCCTTTTCCCAATTCCGTGGGGGGGGCTGTACCGGCTCCCAAGCCTCCTGTAGCGCCCTCTCCGAAAACCCCAGTCCCTCCGCCGCCGGGTCTGGCTGTGGCCAAGGGCGGGAAATTCGGTCTCCCTGTTGTAAATTTGACGGACCGCCAGAAAGCGGATTTCACCGCGGGCAAGGCGGAGTTTTTGAATATTGAAACTGTGGAGGGAGGGCTGGGGCCGATCTTCAACGATGTTTCGTGTGTCGCCTGCCACTTTGAGGGGGGCGCGGGGGGGGCGAGCCGCACGTTTGTAACTCGCTTCGGACGCGTGACTAACGGGGTTTTTGATCCCTTGGTGGAGTTGGGAGGCCCTTTGTTGCAGCGCCGCGCCATCGCCCCCGCTTTTCTGGAGGTTGTTCCAAGGGAGGCGAATGTGGTGGTACACAGGATGACCACACCGCTCTTCGGCGCGGGTTTTATGGAGGCCATTGCCGACGAAACAATCTCGGCCTACGCCTCGGTGCCGAAGCCTGATGGAATCAAAGGGCGGGTGGCTCTCGTGACCGATCCAGTGAGCAATACGGTGCGGGTCGGACGTTTTGGATGGAAATCGCAGCACGCCACCCTGGATGCTTTCGCCGCGGACGCTTATCTCAACGAGATGGGGGTCACCAGCCGCTACTTCCCCCACGAGAATGCGCCCAACGGGAACATAAATCTCCTGGCGAAAGCGGATGGGGTGCTGGATCCGGAAGACGCGTTGGCCCCTGGAGAGCAGAAGTCGGACCTGAATCTGGCTGCCGACTACATGCGGCTGCTGGCGCCCATTCCGAAACTGCCGCCGACGGCGAACACAATGAGGGGTGAGATTGTCTTCTCACAGGTGGGTTGCGCGGTGTGCCACGTGCCCTCGTTAAAGACGGGCTTTAGCCCCGTTGCCGCTTTAGCCAATCAGGCTGCAAACCTGTATTCTGACCTGCTGCTTCACGACATGGGACGCTTGGGGGATGGGATTGCTCAACCGCCGGCGAAGGCCAATGAAATGCGCACGGCACCGTTGTGGGGACTGCGCCTCCGGAGCCTCTATCTCCACGACGGCAGGGCGTCCACTCTGGACTTGGCAATTCTGGCTCATGACGGAGAGGCGAAGGTGGTTCGCGACCGGTATTCCAAAATGCCGTTGGCGGACCGGCAGGCGCTTGTGGTCTTTCTGAATTCGCTGTAGAAAGTCAAGGGAAGTCCAAAGAAAGGGGCACTCCGGAATTTCTGGAGTGCCCTTTTTTATAGGGAGAAACCGGCCTCACGAAGGGGCCGGATTTTGCAAAACAGGAATGAATTAACGGCGCTTTTTCGCAGCCCCGAAGGAATAGCCCTTGAGTGTGCGGCCGCCTTTGGCATTGCCCCCGGGTGGAATGGCGCTTTCGTTAAAGAGCGCGGTATAGAGATAGGGAAACCCTTCGAGTTTTTGCCGGGGGATGCTCGTGGAGATGTATCTTTCAATGGCCCGGACCGCGTCCAATTCTTCGGCCGTGAAAAGAGTGAAAGCATCGCCTTCTTGTTGCGCCCGACCTGTGCGGCCGATCCGATGGACGTAGTCTTCTGGATGGCCCGGCACGTCGTAGTTGATCACGTGCGAAACGCTGGCGATGTCAAGACCGCGCGCCGCCACGTCGGTGGCGACGAGAACCTCAAATTTGCCCGATTTAAAACCCTCCAGTGCATCCATCCGCTCCTTCTGGCTGCGATCCGCGTGCATACAAGCCACGGGATGGTTGAGTTCATGCAGGCGGGCAGCGACACGGTCGGCCATCATCTTGGTGGCGGTGAAAACGATGACGCTGTGGTACTGCGTTTTTTCGAGGAGCGCCAGGAGCAGGTCGAATTTTTGATCCCTCGCGACAGGGAAAACCGCATGGGTGACGGTTTCTGCTGGAGAGCGGCGCTGGCCGATGGCGATGACCTGGGGATCCTTCAAAACCCATTTCGTGAGCCCTTCGATTTCCGGAGGCAGGGTGGCGGAGAAAAACAGAGTCTGGCGCTCCTTGGGGCAGCGCTCCACCACGCGGCGGACCTGAGGGAGAAATCCCATGTCCAGCATACGGTCCACTTCGTCAAGGACCAGAAATTGGATGTGAGAGAGGTTGATGTCTCCCTCCTCCATGAAGTCCAGCAGGCGGCCCGGCGTGGCAACAAGAACGTCCACGCCGCGTTGGAGCATTTCGCGCTGGGGCCCGTGCGCGACCCCGCCGTGGATCATCCCGACGGTGACATCGAAGAAACGGGAGTAATCCTTCAGGGCGGTTTCGACCTGGGCGGCGAGTTCACGGGTGGGCTCCAGAATGAGACAGCGCATTTTCCCATGCTGCTGAAGCAGGGAGAGCAGGGGCAGGGCGAAGGCGGCGGTTTTGCCGGTACCGGTCTGGGCGGAGCCCATCAAGTCACGCCCTGAGAGGATCACCGGGATGGCTTGGGCTTGGATGGGGGTGGGCTCTGAGTAGCCCATGGATTGTACGCCGTGCACTACCGCTTCGTGCAGGCCAAAATTTTGAAAGTCTGAGGTCATTTAAAACTAAGCTAACGGGATGGGCCGGCTTCGGGGCCGGGGGCAGACTGGGGATCATGGGCCCCTGAATCTACCACGAGTCGATTGATTTGAGCCGCGGCATATGCGGCACCAAAGCCGTTGTCTATGTTGACGACCGTGACTCCGCTGCCGCAGCTATTGAGCATTCCGAGCAAAGCCGCAAGCCCACCGAAGCTTGCACCATAGCCCACACTTGTCGGTACGGCTATCACTGGTTTACTGGTGAGCCCCGCAACCGCACTGGGAAGGGCTCCCTCCATGCCTGCGACCACAATCAGCACGGC
The DNA here is from genome assembly GCA_003402745.1 of Verrucomicrobiota bacterium. GTDB lineage: Bacteria > Verrucomicrobiota > Verrucomicrobiia > Chthoniobacterales > Chthoniobacteraceae > Chth-196. Next base: position 5,208 of record QQND01000042.1, on the reverse strand, counting down.
GCATGCTTCCAGTTGGTCGCGCACGGCCAAAAGCCGGTGGATCCCCGCCACGCCGACGTCAGCAAGCCTCAGGACTCTGTTTCCAAAAATCTCAAGAGTCACGGCCGCTTCCTCGGCCACCGGCAAATCTGAAGTGCCAGCACAAATCACCCCAACAACGCCGCCCCGAACCGGCATCGGTGAGCGCACCACGGAGACGCAGCGCGCCTGCGCGTGCCAGCGCGCCTCGGGATAAACGGTCTGAAGCGCCTCAAAATGCGCTTTTTCAATCCGGCTCACCAAGAGCAGGCCGTGTTCCTTGACCAAAACTTCGGCGATACCCACCACTTGTGCGGGGGTCTTCCCTGCTCCAAAAACCACTTCCGGAAAGCCACACCGCCGCTGGCGGTCGGTATCTACCCTTGCATAACCCAGGTCTACGAAGCTCATTAGAGGCGGGACTGGTCAGGCGCGTGGGTCCCGGCGTCTTCGGTGAGCACGTAGCGCATCGGCAGCATGGCGGATTCAAAAAAACCGTGCCGCTTGTAAAAACGCTGGGCTTCAGCGTTCACGCGGTCTGTGAGCAAGGTGATGCGCTTGAAGTCTTTCTTCTTGGCGTAATCCAGCGCGTAATCGAGCAACCGGCTTCCAAGCCCGTGTCCGCGGTATTCTCTTTGGATAATGAGATCCTCGAGAATGATGACGGAGCCCCCTTCGGCCGTCGAAATGGTGAAGAGCAGGTTGATCATGCCAAGGATCGCTCCGTTTTGTTTCAGAACAAAGATCCGCCCCCGGCTGGGTTGTTCCAACAGCATCCTCAGACCGCGCATCTGGCGGGTTGGATCAGGGACGAAGTCTCCTTCCAGGGTAAAAAGTTCTGTGAGGAGCTCCGTAAGTTGAGGGAGATCCTCCAGGGTGGCTTGTTCAATGCGCGGACCGTCCATAAAGAAGACAAGCAAAGCAGGCCCGGGGGCGTTCCGCAAGAGGTCCCAGCGGGTGGGGTGGGTTTTGCACGGGGTCTGCGCCCTGGGGACGGAGGCTTGGGGATGGGTCAGAAAACTGCGGCCCGGGGACAGGGTCCCGCCTTAGGGAGCGCAGCAGGGCCCGCGGTTGTGCATTCGGCGGCATTGGCGCACCGAGCTCTTGCGGGCGGGGCTACTCTGCTGTAAGATGACGGGCCGCTTTTTATCACTTCAGCATTGTTTTAGCATTCTATGAGCCAATCCACATCCAGCTCCCACCCTGCCGCTCCTGCCGCCGTTGATCGCGGAGAACCTATGAGTGGCGCAGACATTCTTGTCGCCAGCCTTGAGCGCGAAGGGGTTGATACAATTTTTGCCTATCCCGGCGGCGCCTCGATGCACATGCACCAGGCGCTCACCCGTTCCAAGACGATCCGCACTCTCTTGCCGCGCCACGAGCAGGGCGGCGGATTCTCCGCGGAAGGCTACGCTCGCGTGACCGGCAAGGCTGGCGTCGTGATGGCAACTTCCGGTCCCGGGGCCACAAACCTTGTGACGTGTATTGCCGACGCGTATCTCGACTCCATTCCTCTTGTTGCGATCACTGGGCAGGTGCCCCAGCACATGATCGGCAAGGGTGCGTTTCAGGAGACGGACGTGTTTTCGGTCACGGCCCAGGTGGTGAAGCACAATTACTTGGTGCTGGACGTGAACGACATCCCTCGCATCGTCAAGGAGGCCTTTCACATTGCGCAGACGGGCCGGCCAGGACCGGTGCTGATTGATATTCCAAAAAACATCCAGCAGGCCATTGCCCGCCCCGTTTTCCCCACGGAGGTCCACCTTCGTGGGTACGACCCTGTCCGCAGGGCCGACGATGTTGCGCTCAACGAACTGGTGGGGCTGATCGGGCAGGCTAAAAAACCGATGCTTTACGTCGGCGGGGGAGTGATTTCGAGCGAGGCTTCTGAAGCGCTCAAAGAGTTTGCCCTGCGCACCCAGATCCCGGTCGCCTCAACGTTGATGGGGATCGGCTGTTTTCCGGAAACCCACCCTCTTTCCCTGCGCTGGCTGGGAATGCACGGGACGGTTTACGCCAACAACGCGGTCAACGAAGCCGACTTGCTTTTGGCGGTGGGCGTGCGTTTTGACGACCGCGTCACCGGCAAAATCTCTGAGTTTGCCAAGCACGGGACCATCGTCCACATCGAAATCGACGAGTCTGAGATCAACAAGAACAAGCACGTCCGGTTGCCGATTCTCAGCGACGTGAAGGACGCCTTGGTGCGCCTCAACCAGTTGCTCGACCGGGCCGGTAAGAAACCCGTCGACCACGCCGAGCTCACCGAGTTCACGGCCTTCCCCGAATGGTACAAGCAGATCGCCGAATGGCGGGACGCCTTTCCGTTCACCTACGACGACACTCCGGATGCCATCCAACCGCAGTACGCGATTGAGATGCTGTATGAACTGACCAAGGGCGATGCCATCATCACAACCGGCGTGGGCCAGCATCAGATGTGGGCCGGACAATACTACAAATTTGACAAGCCCAGGACTTTTGTGACGTCTGCCGGCCTCGGGTCCATGGGGTTCGGCTACCCGGCGGCAATTGGCGCGAAGGTGGCGCATCCCGACAAACAGGTGGTGGATATCGACGGAGACGGCTCCTTTTTGATGAATGTACAGGAACTGGCCCTTGCCCATATTGAGAAAATCGCGGCCAAGGCCATGATTCTCAATAACCAATGGTTGGGAATGGTGGTCCAGTGGGAAGACCGTTTCTACAACTCCAACCGCGGCCATACCTTCCTAGGAGACCCAGACGACTTGAATCGCATCTATCCGAACTACATCGACATCTGTAAAGGGTTCGGAGTTCCCTGTGAACGAGTGATCCACAAAAAGGATCTTCGTGCGGCGATGCAGCGGATGCTTGATTCTAAAGAAGCGTACGTCTTGGACGTGATGGTGCCTTATACGGAGCATGTTCTGCCCATGATTCCAAGCGGCGCAACCTACAAGGAAGTGATCTACAAGGGCCGTCAGAAGCTCGAGGCTGGCAGCGGCTTGTAGGCGCCGCGCGTGTCAGGGTTTCAAAGAGGGACGGACCTGGGGGTCCGTCCTTTTTTGCGGAATGGCGGGCGCGCTGTTTTCGGGTTCGGGGACCGAGAAGTCCATTGCGAAGGAGGTTTGTTTCGCTTCAAGGTTGCCCGTGATCGCTGACGCAACAAAGCTTGCCCCACCATTTTTCGGGAGAAGGGACGGCTTTGTAAAAGAAGTAGCAGCCCTTTCCTTAGTGAGCTGCCCATGATGGCACTCTGAAGTGATTGGTTTGTGCGAAACCTGATTCTCCAGAAATCTTCAATAGGCTGTATCAGAAAGTCTCCACCAAAGAGCCCCTGATACAAAAAACGCCCCTCCCGGTTGTCCCAGGTGGGGCGTTTTTTTCTGAACACGGCGACTAGACTTCGAACTTCGCCGTCGCACGTTTGCGCATATTCGCGTCCAAGATCTTCTTTCGGAGGCGCAGGCTCTTTGGGGTCGCTTCCACGTATTCATCCGAACCGATGTATTCGATGGAGCGTTCCAGCGTCATCACCAATGGAGGCGCGAGAGAAATGCCCTTGCCGTCACCCTGCGAACGCATGTTTGTCAGCTTTTTGGCCTTACACGGGTTCACCGGCATGTCGTCAGCGCGGGAGTTCTCCCCGATGATCATCCCTTCGTAGATTTCTTCCTGTGGCCCGATGAACAGGCGGCCGCGCTCTTGGATCGTCTCAAGCGAGTAGCTGCTGCTCACACCGTTTTCCATAGCGACCAACACCCCGTTGGTACGGGAGGGAATTTCACCCTTGTGTGGAGCGTACTCTTTGAAAATGTGGGACATGATCCCGTGGCCCTTCGTGCAGTTCACCAGATCGGTTTCGAAACCGATGAGACCGCGGGTAGGTCCAACGGCTTCCACCGAAACGGTCGTCGGAAGATGCTCCATGTTGATCACCTCGGCTTTGCGGCCGGCCAGAGACTGGAGAATGTCGCCGAGGTTTTCGGTCGGAACTTCCACGTAGATGGACTCCATCGGTTCGAGGACACTGCCGTCCTCCGCTCGTTTGAAAATCACCTCGGGGCGTGAGACCAGGATTTCGAAGCCTTCGCGACGCATCTGTTCCACAAGGATCGCGATCTGCATTTCGCCACGGGCCTTGATGTCAAACTGGCCTGCCGAGCCGGTTTCAGACACCTGAATGGAAACGTTGGTCCGAGATTCTTTGATCAGACGTTCGCGCACCTGACGAGCGGTGAGTTGGGTGCCTTCGCGCCCAGCCAGGGGTCCGTCGTTAATGCAGATGCCCATCGCGATGGTGGGCGGATCAATGTCCACGAAAGGAAGCGCTTCTCGGGATTCTCCATCCGTGATGGTTTCACCAATGAACACGTCTTCAAACCCGCAAACCCCGATGATGTCGCCGGCGCTGGCCTCGGAAAGGTCAACCTTTGCGAGCCCTTGGTGCCCGAAGATCGCAGTGATCTTGCCCTTTTCCTTGCGGCCATCGATGTGAATACACCATACCACGTCTCCCTGCTTGATTTTTCCGGAAACCATCCGGCCGTAAGCGATACGACCAAGGTGGTTGGAGTAATCCAGATTGGATACGAGGAACTGAAGGTAGTCCACACCCGAGGGCTGGGGTGCGGGGATGTGTTTGATAATGGCGTCAAACAGGGGCTCCATCGTGGTGCTTTCCTGATCCACCTCGAGCTTTGCAAAGCCGTCACGCGCGCTGGCGTACACGACAGGGAAATCGAGCTGCTGGTCGTTGGCTCCCAGCTCTAGGAAGAGTTCAAACACCATGTCCAACACTTTGTGCGGACGGGCGTTTTCGCGGTCGATCTTGTTGATGACGACGATCGGCTTGGCGCCGTTGGCCAGAGCTTTTCTCAGAACGAACTTCGTTTGAGCCTGCGGGCCGTCGTGCGCGTCAACGACGAGTAGAACTCCGTCAATCATCTTCATGATGCGCTCCACTTCACCGCCGAAGTCGGCGTGTCCGGGAGTGTCCACGATGTTGACGTGATGGTCTTTGTAACGAAAAGCGGCGTTCTTCGCGCGAATTGTAATGCCTTTCTCACGTTCCAGATCCATGGAGTCCATGATCCGGATTTCGGAGGAAATGGCCTGGTTGGCGCGGAATGTCCCCGATTGTTTCAGGAGCTGATCCACGAGCGTTGTCTTGCCGTGGTCAACGTGGGCGATGATTGCGAT
>QQND01000041.1 GCA_003402745.1 Verrucomicrobiota bacterium | reverse complement strand
GGGCCGACAAGGGGGCCGACAAGGGGGCCGACAAGGTGCCGCGTGGACGGCTCAAGCACTTTCCTTCCATGACACCTGAAGCTGCAAAACTTCTTCGAGAAAAACTGGCGAGCTGGTTTATAGCAAATGGGCGGGCACTCCCGTGGCGGGCAAATCCGTTGCCATATGCGGTGCTCGTTTCAGAGTTTATGCTCCAGCAGACCCAAGTTGCCACGGTCATCCCTTTTTTCGAGCGCTGGATGGAGGTCTTTCCCGATCTTCAGACACTTGCCGTTGCGTCCGAGAGCGACGTACTCCGTCTGTGGCAAGGGCTCGGGTATTACTCGCGCGCTCGCAACCTGCACAAAGCCGCTCAGCAGGTGCTAGAGCGGTTTGAGGGAAAGATCCCTTCGGACTCCCGGGACCTTCGCTCCCTGCCCGGAGTGGGCGAATACACCGCAGGCGCCATTGCGTCTTTTGCGTACGACCGACCGGCCGCTGCGGTCGACGCAAATATCGCCCGAGTCTTGGCCCGCCTCGCCAACCAGCAAGCCCAGGTGGACACCACCGAGGGCGCCCGCCTCTTGTTGGAGCTGGCCGAGAATCTTCTTCCCAAGGGCTCGGGAGGCAGGCTCCACACCTCCGCGCTTATGGAACTCGGAGCTCTGGTTTGTCTGCCAAAAAAACCGAAGTGCTTAGTCTGCCCGATCCGGTCTGATTGCCGGGCGGTGGACCCAGAAACACTGCCACGCAAATCACCGCGCAAGGCAACGGTTTTTGTGGAGGAAAGAGCGGCCTGGATTGCCACGGACTCGGCGGTCCTTTTGGAACAACAAGTGGGGAACCGCTCCCGGGGGCTTTGGAAATTCCCAGTCCTTTTGGAACCCGCACCTGCAGGGCCTCTTTTTGAAACGGTGTATCCGTTCACGCACCACAAGGTTACTCTGCGGGTTTATGCGGGGGCGGTACCCGAAATGCTTTCTGCCAGTCAGCGCTGGTTCGCGAAGAGATCGATTCTAGACGAGGCTGCCCTGCCCGCCGGCCACCGCCGCGCGCTGGTGGCCTTGGTCGGTTCAGACGCGGCCTCCCTTGAGCAGGGCTCGAGCCTTGAGGCGGGTGGAATTTAAGATACGCGTGGGAAATTTCAAAGCCGCACGGCACCCGGAAGCTGCCGCGGCTCCCGAGGTTTCTGAAATACACCCAGTCAGCCATGCAACGCTCAGCCCCACTACAAACCGTTTCAATCCCCGACCTCTGGCAACAACAGGCAGTGCTCGCGTTGCGCGAAGGTTTCGATGTAGTCGTTCATGCACCCACCGGAGCAGGTAAGACCTTCATCTTCGAGCTACTCTACGGAAGCCTGAAAGGACAGGCCGTTTTTACCGTTCCCACGCGGGCCCTCGCGAACGACAAACTCGCCGAGTGGCGCAAACGCGGATGGGACGTCGGCATTGCCACCGGAGACGTTGCCGAGGGGCTTGACCGGCGGGTAGTCGTGGCAACCCTTGAAACTCAGCGCACACGGCTGCTGGAGGGCCACGGTCCGCGGCTCCTCGTCATCGACGAGTACCAAATGATCTCCGACCCAGTCCGGGGCGTGCATTACGAACTAGCCGTCGCCCTGGCACCGGAGAACACTCAACTGCTCCTTCTGAGCGGCTCAGTATCCAATCCTCAGGACGTGGTCGCGTGGTTAAATCGTATCGGCCGCAAGGCCCGACTGGTGTCCCACTCGCAACGGCCTGTCCCGCTTGAGGAGGTTGATCTCCCCAATCTCAACGACCGTTCTCCAACCGCCATACGTTCCTGGTGGCCGAAAATGATCCGCAATGCCCTGTCCCAAGATCTAGGACCCGTTTTGTTGTTTGCACCGCGGCGCAAAGCGGCGGAACAGCTCGCGGCAGAAATCGCTGCAAGCCTTCCTCCCTGCCAAACGCTCCCCCTGACGGAGGCGCAAACCCAGCTGGCGGGAAAGACTTTGGCTCGACTGCTCAAAGGGCGGGTGGCTTTTCACCACAGCGGACTTTCTTTTGCGCAGCGCTCCCAACTGGTCGAACCCCTCGCCAAAGCGGGCCAGTTGCGAGTCGTGGTGGCGACCATGGGGCTCGCCGCTGGGATCAATTTCTCGATGCGTTCGGTCGCCGTCTCGGGCACGTCCTACCTCGTAGGAGCATTTGAGCGCAGGGTAAACGCGGCTGAACTTCTCCAAATGTTTGGCCGTGCGGGGCGCCGCGGTCTGGACGAAACCGGCTATGCCCTTGTCACGCAGCATCCCCCGCGACTTGGGGACGCCCAGCCCCTTCCCCTCAAACGCAGCAACCAGCTCGACTGGACCACTCTCCTAGCGGTCATGCACCACGCTCACCTGCGGGGACAACCGTCACTGCCCGCCGCCGTGCGCCTTAACAAACGACTTTTTTCCCTCGCCTCCGTTCCCATCGGTTGCGAACACTCCCAGGAAACCGGTCCCGCCTCCTGCGGCCTGAGCGTAGACGCTGAACGCGCCCGTTACCTGCGCCGTGGCTCCCAAGAAATGTGGGGCAGCCAGGGTACCTGGGAGCCTCAAACGCAACCGGTGGAAGTTCCCCTTTCAGAAACTTGGATCCACCTTTCCGGTGAAGACGACTCCCCCGGCCGCTGGGTCGTAGCCGAGGCAAACGCGGCGTTCATGCAAAAGTTTGGCAGTGGCCCGCTCTGTCGGCTGCCAGGCGAAAAAAAACGTTACGGGCGCGAGCTCCACCTCGGGATGCGCAGGGGCGATGGAACGCTGCAGCTTGCTCCAAAGCTGCGGGATGCACTCGCGACAAAACTCGTCTCCGCCGAAAATATCGCCCCGCAGGTTCTCGCAAAACTGCCCGGCATTACGGGCGGTGCGCCCTGCGCCCTATCTCCGCGCGGCGACCAGTTGTTTGTGCAAATAAGCTACGGTGCCCTGCCACAAAAAGCGCACCGTGACAGCATAGGGAAGGCGCTACTCGCCCCTCCCCAGCGGCGGATCGCCCCACCCGCTTGCGAAGGATGCCCTCAGCGCGACTGGTGCGAAAACCTTCAAATTAGTGACTCTGCGGCAATGGCTTGGCGTTCCCTCGGATTAATCGAAGCAGACGGCACCCCGACCCGCCGCGGGATCCTCTTCTCCTTCTTTCAACACGGCGAAGGACTGGCCGTTGCAGCCGCCCTTGAAGACACAAAGTATCCCGTGGACGACCTCGTGTTCGATATCGCTGACTTGCGCGGCGGCCCCCGTTTTGCCGCCGAAGACGCTCAGGCGCCGGGCCGCTTGGCGATGGTGTGTCAGCGCACATTTCGGAATGCCGACTACGAGGGCTACCTCCGCTTCGGAGTCCCAGCGGAGTACGGCGCCGGGGCCAGCGAAGCCGTGCGGGGCATCGTCCAGCTTGGGTTGCCCCGCCAGCAGTTGCTGAGTGACACGCTGCGAATGGGGGACATTGAGCGCGCCCTTCTCGAATGGCGCAGCCTTCTGCGCCACGTCGCCCACGCGCCCGCTCACGACTGGCCTCGCTGGGAGGCCCTTCAAACAGTGGCTCGAGCAACTCTCGCGCAGCTAAAGCCAGCATAGAGAACCGACCCCCAGGCAGTGGCGTGAGGAACCAAAGCTCAGGCGGCCCACTCTTAGGCCTTCTTCACGAAACAGGCTTTTAGCCCGATGGAACTTCCCTCAATTTTGCACGAAATTTCGTGGTCTCCCTCCACAAGGCGAATCCCCTTGGCCTTCGTCCCACCCTTGATCACCTGAGACGACCCTTTCAATTTGAGATCCTTGATCAAGGTGATGGAATCCCCCTCGTTGAGCACGGTACCGAAGGCGTCCTTCACCACTCGGTTGGCGGCGGGTTGTGCTTCCTTTTCCCACTCGTGCCCGCAGGTAACACATTCCCAACGCTCGGCGTGCTCTAAAACATCGGGCATTGTGCATTCAGGACAGGCTGGGTGACTCATAGGAGTTCAGCCTAACAGAGAAAAACCCGAAACCTCAACTGAACCCTTTCACGCACCAGACCATTCCAAAGGTGAGACATGCAAAAGACCAACCCCTTGGAGGGTAAATTTACACAAAACAACGCCTGCACGATTGCCCTAACCCCGGCTGACTGGCATTCAGAGAGGCTGCATGAGAGTTCCTCTTCTCGACCTCAAACTTCAATACGCACCCCTCAAGGCTGAAATCCTCACCGCCATCGAACAGGTTGTCGACTCGCAGCATCTAGTACTCGGTCCGCAGGTTGAAAAACTGGAGACAGACATCGCCTCTTACACCGGCGCCAAACACGCCATTGGAGTCTCCTCTGGAACGGACGCGCAACTGGTTCTGTTGATGGCGCTCGGCATCGGTCCGGGCGACGTGGTTGTGACGACGCCCTACACCTTTTTTGCCACCGCGGGTTGCGTCCAACGCCTCGGGGCGCGCATCGTCTTCGCCGACATTGATCCCCTGACCTACAACCTTTCCCCCCGCGCCCTGGAAGACGTGCTCGCAAAAACGCAGGGAGTAAAGGCGATCATCCCAGTCCATTTGTATGGTTGCTGCGCAGACATGGAAGCCATTTGCGCCATCGCTGCACAACACGGCGTGCCGGTGCTTGAAGACGCCGCGCAGGCGCTGGGTTGCGCCCATCCCATTGGGTCGGCCGGAGCCATTTCAGAGGCGGGATGGTACTCGTTTTACCCCACCAAAAACCTGGGCGCTTTTGGTGACGCCGGTATGGTCACGTGTAGGGAAGCCGCTCTCGCCTCGAAAATCCGCAGCCTCCGCAACCACGGAATGGAACCCCGGTACTACCACCACTCGGTAGGGGGCAATTTCCGTTTGGACGCGATTCAAGCCGCCGTTCTCAACGTCAAACTCCCCCATCTGGACGGCTGGGGGGCCGGCCGGCGTGAGCGTGCCGCCTTTTACCGGAATGCGTTCAGCCTCGCCGGGCTGGATAGCGTGCTGAGCCTTCCCATCGAACCCTGGTCGGACACCGGCATCGCAAACCACCACATCTACAACCAGTTCGTTGTGCGTGCTCCGAAAAGGGACGCCCTCCGCGCGTTTCTCTCGGAAGCGGGTATCGGGTCGGAAATCTACTACCCACTTCCTCTGCACTTGCAGGAATGTTTCAAGGATCTGGGTTATTCCCGAGGAGATTTTCCGGAAGCCGAGCGGGCTTCCATGGAAACGCTTGCCCTCCCGATTTTTCCCGAACTCCAAGAGGTGCAGCAGTCCTACGTGGTGGAGAAAGTGCAGGAGTTTTACCCCTAAGCCAGCCCATTCCCGCTCCGCAACGCGGAGCAGAAAAGACCGTGTCTGCAGCGCCCTTCCGTGAGAGGCTCTCAAACCCATGCGCCCGCTCGCCGCCACCCTGTTTCCACTCTGCTCGGCCCTCGGCTATACGTTCGCCGCGCTGATGCTCAAACGCGCCACAGAGCGGGGCGTAGGTCCCTGGCGGGTGATGGTGCTTGTGAACTGGACGGCCGCGATTTTCTTCGCTCCGTGGTGGCTTAAAGGAGGCCTCCCTTTTGCCTGGTCCCACTTTTTCCATGCAGTGCTGTCAGGCGTGACCTTTTTTATCGGACAGATTCTCACGTTCCTGGCGCTGAGCCGGGGAGACGTTTCCATCACCACGCCGGTGCTTGGGACAAAAGTTATTCTTGTGGCCCTTTTTTCCGTTTTGTTTGCAGGAGACCATCTTACTCCAGCCCTTTGGCTTGCCGCTCTTCTCACAACCCTGGCCACAGCACTGCTCGGCGGTGAAATCCGCACCAACCGGGAACGCGTCCTCCCAAGCCTCGTCTTCGGCTTCAGCGCCGCGACGGCCTACGCCAGCGCTGATATTCAACAAGTCAAGTGGGCCCCGGGTTGGGGCTTTGGGCACTACGCCCCAGTCATGTTCGCCACCGTCGGCATCCTCGCCCTTGCCATGGCACCGGGTCTGCCGGAACCGCTTTCCACGATGCCACGGCGATCCGTGGCGTGGGCCATTGGAGGCGGAGTGCTCCTGTCCCTCCAGGCCACAGGCATCGCCTACAGCATTGCTGAGTTTCACGAGGTCACACTCACAAACATTCTCTACAACACTCGTGGCGTTTGGAGTGTCCTCCTCGTCTGGGCCGCAGGACACTGGTTCTCAAACACCGAACGCGCCGTCGGCAACGCAATCATGGCCCGCAGACTTGCCGGCGCGGGACTTCTCCTTCTGGCGGTGCTCATTGGTCTCAGGCACTGACACAAAGCGCGAAAGCGAGACGCCTGCAGCGCCGGGAAAACGCCCCTGTCGCTGAACCACCCCGGAAAGTCGAAGCGCCGGAAGCTCTAGCCTTTTGGCTTTTCTGCCGCAGCGTCGATTTTTTTAAGAAACTTCTGAGGGTCCTTGTTGAAGTCCTTCAAGCACGCCTTGCAGCAAAACTGCACTTCCCGGCCCTCGTAAGTGTGCACGAAGCTCTTCCCCATCGAGCCCAATTTCTCTCCGGAAACCACGCACGTTTTTAGCGGATAGGCCGCAGGTTCAGCCGCCTTGTCGGCAGCGCTAACGATATCGGCCAAAAGGGATCCCAAGAGAAGGGCAAGCAGAAGAGAAGGAAGTTTTTTCATAAAATAATCGGATCGAGAATCTGGCAAAGCCTAACCCGATTTGCTCAAAACACCATCTGGTAGCTGCAGGATTTGGGTCCCAACCCATCCAAAACAGCGCCCCGGGACGAAATAAGGGAGCAAGTTTGGATCCCCCTGCCCCGCGCGGGAATGGAGTCATTCTTCACAAGGCACCTTCTACACCATGAAATCCTCAATCTTCAGCGCTACGACCCTCTCTCTTCTTGCCTCCAGCGCCTTCGCTGGAACTACCGCCACACGCACCTCTGCCCCACAAAAAACGGCTGCTCAGGTGTTTGCAGCAAATGAAACAAGCTTCGATGTTTTTGGAACCTACCTCGACGGTAAAGGCACCGACCACGTTGGCCTGCTCCGCGACCACGGCTGGGGCGGCGGACTTGGAATCAACCATTTTTGGACAGAAAATTTCGGCGTGGGCTTTGACATCTCAGGGCTCCACGGCAGAGAGAACCCGATGAAGAGCACCGACAACAAAACCTTCATCCAGGGAACGGGCAGCCTCATCGCGCGCGTCCCTTACCAAGAGTATAACCTCGCCCCCTATGCGTACCTCGGAGGCGGCATCACCGGTCGCGCTGGAAACTTCGCCAGCGCCCACGGGGGAGTCGGAATTGAGTACCGTCTCATTCCCAACTCCGTCGGACTCTTCACAGACGCCCGCTGGACCTATTACGGAGATGCCAACGGCCACGGAGACATCAACAACTTTCAGGCAAGGGCAGGCGTGCGCTTCGCCTTCTAAAGGCTTCAGGACTCCCGCCCACGCCCTTGTTGTGCAGGGCTAAATCAGCAGACCTTCACGAACCCCAGTGAAGGTCTTTCTGTTTTTTCCCGCGGAAAGATAACTCCAAGCGTTTCGCAAAAACAGACACTACCTCCAGCCTAAGATTCCGGAACGGGCCGACTGGCTTTGCCCGACACGCGCACCAGTTCACAGCGGTTTGCCGCGGCAATAACCAGCTCAGCCACGCGTCGCTTCAGGCGCAATCCCCGCAGCAAAACCCACGCGGCCACAACCGCGTAAAGCGCCCACAACCAGGGGTCGTTACGGTCCATAAAGACGCGACGATAGAGCAGCCCGCACAAGGCCACCGTGTTGAGCAAAACAGTCGTCACCACCGGCCGGTAGGCTAACTGAACCCGTGTCAGGCACTTCGGCCCCCCGTGATACTCTGTGACAGTGCTGGCTTGCACACTCCAAAAGCGGTTTCCGTAGATTTGAAGATCCCAAGTTTTCCAGCCCGTATCGGCGGAATACCGCCAACCTTCCCGTTCCAGAAGTGCGAAAATTTCAGCCAGCAACCGCTCGCGTCCCTGGCCCGTTTCGTTCCAAAAATTGAGCCGTGAATTCCCCCCGCGCTTGCTCGCCCGAGTCACGCCTTCCTCCTTTTGGGAGATCACCTCAGGCGGCGTGTGCTTGTATTTCATCCAGGTGAAGTACCGGGCCCAGCCCCTTGCCAAAGGCTGCGCAAGGGCCAGAAAACCGACAAGCAAACGAGCGCGCACGGTATCAAAGGCAGGCTCAATCCTTGCGTTCATCATGAAGGAAAGCGCCACAAGAAAGGTAGCGCCAAGCATGAACAGCGGCACCATCCGCAGTTTTTCGAGCGGGACGCCCAACACCGCCATAAAGAGAGTCAGCGCCACCCACTCAATACTGCTGACATACGCTGCAACTTCCGACTGGGGAGTCGGGTAGATCGACTGGAAAAGCCCCTCTCCGAAGACACCATGGTAAATGATAGGACTGTTCAGGAGCCAAGTAAAACGAGGTGCCCCATAAATCTGCCCCTTCCACTTTGCCGTACCCGTGGGGCCGAAGAACACCAAATGCTTGAAGCGCAGCATCGACTCCGCCTCGCCATACCCCTCCTGCTGCTTGCGGAAAGCTTGCAGTGTAAAGCGCCGGTAGTGCCAGACAATCGCGCTCGGACTGAACGCGATTACCCCGCCATTCGTCTGCAGACGCCAGCAAAAATCCACGTCATCCCCAGCCTTGCGGTATTCAATATCAAAACCTCCAATGCTTTCAAAGGCAGACCGGTGAAAGGCCATGTTGCAGCCTGGAATGTGTTCGGCAACCACGTCTGTCAAAAGCACATGACTGGGCCCGCCCGGCGCAGAAGCCACGGCCGCCTGAATCCAATTCACCGCCGGGGGCGAGATGTTCGGCCCGCCCACTCCGACAAAATCGCCGCTCAACAGCGTGCCCACCAGATAGTAGAGCCAGTCGGGATCCGCCATACAATCCGAATCGGTATAGGCAAACACCTCACCGCGGGCATTCCGTGCACCCTCGTTGCGAGCGAAGCTGAGGCCCATGTTTTTCTGCCGGATATTGACGAAGTCCGGGAGTTTCTGCCCAGTGCGCGCCGCCCGCTTCACGCGAGCCTCTTCGTAAGCGCGCACTAATTCCTGCGTGTCGTCCTTGGAACCATCGTCCACAAGAATGATTTCAAAATCCGGGTAGTTCACCTGGTCCAGAGAATCCAAACAAGCGGGCAACGTCTTGCCCCCGTTGTAGGAACAAACGATCACCGAAACCTTGGGGTAGTGATGTAAACGCACCCGGTCCTGCACGTGCACTCCGCCTCCGAGCATCTCCTCGAGCATGTGGAAGGCCTTCTTGGGCTCGCGCTGCCGCGTGACCAACCCAAACTCCCAGTCGAGAATATCGTGGCCGCCCGTAAACCATTCGTCGGTCCACGAGAAAAAGACGGTGCCTGCAGCGCCCCCCCGCACCACGGAATCGAGGTGCCAGCGGAGCACCTCCACCTGCATATCCTGCCCCTTGCGCAGCGTGTCCAAGCCAAATTCACCGAACACCAACGGTTTGTCACCGGCAAGGTTTTGGAGGCGAGCCAGATACTTTTCAAAATCTCTCTGACGTTCCAGATAAACGTTGAAGGTGTAAAAATCGACGTTCTGCGGCAGAAGATACTCCGTGGGAGGATAACTGGCGTAGGAATAAAGGGGTCGAGGATCGGTTTGGCGTGCGACGGCGATGAGATGCTCGACGAATTCGGTCACCCGGCGCGCCCCCAGCCAGCGCACCATGGAGGTGGGAATCTCGTTTCCAACCAGGTAACCAAAAATCGCCTCGTGCCCCTTGTGCGTGGCCACCGCCTTGCGAATGGTGTCGACGATCTGGGTGCGCATCCCCGAATGGTTGAGAAACTCGACGTGCTCCGCCCAGGGAATCGAGATCAGAACGCGCAGGCGGAATTCCTTTGCGACATCCAAAAACCACCGCGGGGGAACGTGATAGATACGAAGCAAGTTGGCCCCCATCTCCACCATCAGCGCGAAATCCTTGCGAGCCTGTTCAGGGTTGCCCACAAAAAAACCCTCCGCATCCGGGGCGAACGGGCCGTAGGTCACTCCCTTGAGGAAGAATTTGTTTTCGCCCTCGAAAAGAAACTTTGCTCGCACCTCGATAGGCTGGAGGGGCTCCGGAGGAGGTTCGGCGCCGGATTCGCGGCTGAGGATCGGTTCAGGGTGCAGCATGAGCAGGCTAAGGGAAAGCGGCAAGGTTAGCGGGGGAAATCAAGGGAGGCAAGGCAGCACCGGCACCCGTGAATTTTGCATTCCACCAGCTCCGATTTAAACATCTCTCAAAATACCCTCCTACAAACCCAGGAGCGCTTCAGATGTAATCTTTTCTACCTCGCCCAAATCGACTTCCGTATGGGCTAGCGACAGGAAACCGGCCTCAAATTGCGAAGGTGCGAAATACACACCACGTTCACGACAAGCGTGGAAAAACCGCGCAAAAGAAGCCTTGTCACTACTCTGGGCGGAGGCGAGGTCGTGCACCTCAGCCGATGTGAAATAGAGGCAGAACATGGAACCGATCCGCCTAAAATTGTAGTCTTTTCCAGACGCCTTGAGCGCCCGCCGAACGCCTGCTTCGAAGGCCGCGCCGATTTCCTCCAACTGCCTCCATCCGTCCAAGCGTTCCATCTCGCGCAACTGCGCCAACCCAGCGGCAAGGGCGAGCGGATTGCCCGAAAGGGTGCCCGCCTGATAGACGGGCCCTTCAGGAGACAGCCAACTCATGATGTCGGCCCGCCCGCCAAAGGCTCCCACGGGCAGTCCCCCGCCGATCACCTTGCCCAAAGCGGTGAGGTCGGGGGTGATCCCGCAGACTTCCTGATAGCCGCCCTTGGCAAGACGGAACCCAGTCATGACCTCGTCGAAAATTAAAACAGTCCCGTTTTCTGTGCACAGTGCGCGCAAAAGCTCATGGAAACCGGGGCGGGGAAGGTAGAGCCCCGCGTTGGCGGGAACCGGTTCAACGATCACCGCCGCAATCTCCCTAGGATGGGCTGCAAACACGGCGCGCAGGGCGTCCATATCATTGAAGGGCACGGTCAGGGTCAGAGCCGCCAGCGCTGCCGGGACCCCAGCGCTATCTGGGCTCCCGTGCGTGAGGGCGCCGCTTCCGGCTTTCACCAGCAGCGAGTCCACATGCCCGTGATAACACCCCTCGAACTTTACAATCTTGTCCCGCCCAGTGAAACCGCGCGCGAGCCTAATGGATGACATCGTCGCCTCGGTCCCGCTGCTCACCATCCGCACCTTCTGGACAGAGGGCACCCAGTCCACAATCGTCCGTGCCATTTCCACCTCCAGCGGGTTGGGAATCCCGAAACTCACCCCGCGCTCCGCGGTCCGGGCTATCGCATCGCGCACCACTTGCGGCGCGTGTCCCAAAATGGCGGGGCCCCAGGTGCCCACAAAATCCACATACTGTTTACCATCCACATCCCAAATGTGGGCGCCACGGGCCCGGTCGACAAAAAAAGGCTCCCCGCCCACCCCGCGGAAGGCGCGCACGGGCGAGTTCACCCCTCCCGGAATCAGGCGGCATGCTTCGGCGAACAATGCTGAGGAACGAGATGGGGTATCCATGAAGGCGAGATCTTTAGCGAGTGCGTTCCATTATGGAAATGGGAATTAAGCCAGAAGGGGCCGCACCAACCCTCGAAAACACATTTTTATTGCGCTCGATTGCTTTTGACCGCCCATTGCTTCCCATTGTCCCCATCCCAAATTCCCGCCCCGCCCATGAAACTGCTCACCGCTTGTTCTTTTTCTCTGCTCAGCCTCGGCTTGTTTGTGGCGGATGCCGCAGAAGATGCCCCCGATCCCAAGACTCTGGAAAGGCCGGCAGAAAAAACTTCAGCCTCAAAACCCGCGGAATCTCCCGAGGTCAAACCGAAGGAAACCACGGGACTGGTGCACGTCGAAGGCAAGGAACTGCGCTATGCCGCACAAACCGGACTGCTCCCCATTTTCAAGGAAGACGGAACCGTCAAGGCATCGGTGTTTTACGTCTATTACGCGGCAGTCGATGCCAGCGGCGAACGCGAAGCCAAGACAGCAGCCGCCACCCGGCCTTTAACGTTTTGCTTCAACGGCGGGCCCGGTTCCTCCGCCGTCTGGCTCCATCTGGGCGGCCTGGGCCCACGGCGCGTTGACACCCTTCTCGACGGACGCACCCCGGGCGCCACCGCCCCGCTTGTGGAAAATCCCAACACCGTTTTGGACGCCACCGACCTTGTGTTCATCGATCCGGTCAGCACCGGGTTGAGCCGCGCCTCAAAAGGTGAAAACGAAAAACAATTTCTGGGTGTGGAGGAGGACATTGAAGCCGTGGCCGATTTCATCCGGCTATTCTGCTCCCGAGAGAAACGCTGGACCTCTCCAAAGTTCTTGTGTGGAGAAAGTTATGGAGGCATTCGAGGAGCGGGCCTGACGCAGTTCTTGCAAACCAAACACGGGATTTATTTGCACGGCCTCCAAATCGTCTCCGGCTTGTTGAACTACCAAACCATCAGCGAGAGTTCCGGCAACGATCTTCCCTACATTCTCGCCTTGCCGACGCTCTCAAACATCGCGCACCACCACGGAAAACTCGCCGCCCCACTCCAAGCCGACCGCGCCCAAACCGAGGCCGACGCCCGAACCTTCGCCACCGGTGATTACGCCACCGCTCTGCTTCGTGGAAACAGTCTTTCGGAAGGAGACCGGAAGCGGATCGCCGCACGGATCGCCGGTTTTCTAGGCCTTTCAGAAGAGCAGGTTCTGGAGCAAAACCTGCGGGTCAACCGCTGGCAGTTCCGGAAACTGCTGCTTAAAAAAGAAGGCAAAGTCTTTGGAGCATACGACGCCCGCGTTCTCGCCGACGATCTCACTGGCGACTCTGCAGCACCCAGCTTTGACCCCTCTGCGGACTTCCTACGCGGCCCAGTCTCTTCGTCCATCAACGCCTACGTCCGCGAGACTCTCCAGTTCGAGAGTGATCATCCCTACCGTGTGATGGCCCCGGTTCCCTGGAATTTCAACCAGTACGCGAACCGGTTTGTTTCGATGGAGGAACGCCTCGCCGAGGCTCTGGTCAAGAACCCCCGACTGAAAGTTCTCCTGCAAGTCGGCCGCAGCGACCTCGTCGTTCCCCAAGACGCAATGCGTTTCAGCGTAAACCAGTTACCTCTTCCAAAGTCCCTCCAGGGCAACCTCCGCTTCGAAGAGTACGCCAGCGGCCACATGATGTATTTCCACCTGCCAGACGCCGAAAAATTCCGCGAAGACACCGTGCGCTTCATCCGCGACGCCTGCAAATAAATTCCAAACTCAACGGAGCGGTGTTCTCGGAGCCAACGCCCCAGTTCCTACTCATCACTCACGGAAAACGTCACCGTCTCGATCTTGGCGAATGCCAGCACATCTAGGACATCCACGGTGCGACTATATTTCGCGTTCGGGTCACTCACAATCGTCACAACAGCCGGAGTTTTCGCGTTGTCCGCATTCTGTTTTAGACGCATGAGCGTGTCTCGCAACCGCGGCAAATCCCGACTGTCGGGAACGTCCAACGGTTCATCATTAAGGGCCACCTCCCCTGACTCCGAGATGCTGATGATGATTTCGTCCACGAAATCCGTCGCGCTCGAGGATTCCGTGCTTCCGGGGAGGGTGGTGTTCAACTCGTTTTCGACCTTCACCGCACCCGCCATGACCATGAAAAAAAGCATGATCACGAACACCACGTCGATCATCGGAGCGATCTGAAATCCGCCGGCTGGAGTCTCCTCAGGAATAAAGGCTTTCAAGGGTCACTCGCGATTAGAGGTGGAAAACGAAATGTCCGCGATGCCAGCCTCGGCGGCGGCATTCATGGCCCGGGAAATGTGCAGAGCCGGCACCTCCCTGTCCCCGCGGATGACCACTCGGAAGCTTGGATTCTGATCCGCGCTCAGCAGCGCTGTACTCGCCTCCCGCACCTGCCGCAGTTCCTGCACAAAATCGGCCGGTGATGGATAAGGCTTGTCTTGGAAAGTGAACACAGCCGCCTGCAAAGCCGCCTCCCAGCGCACGTTAATAATTGCCTCAGCACGGCTGTTATCCTTCTTGCTCGAGTTGGGCGCCACTGGAAGCAGGATGTTTTTGTCGACTCGCAGCACCTGCGCAGAGGTGATGGTCATGAAAAAAATGAGCATCACCAACAAAACGTCGATCATGGGTGCTATTTGAAAGTCGGGTTCCCCCGACTCCATATTTCCGCCGCCACCAGCCATATGTGTATTCTGTAAGGAGCTAGATTCTCAGACTGGGGGCCGTGCAGGGCTACGCGGATGGGGCCTAGGGCTGGGCCACCCAGTTGGGGGTTGCTGCGTAAAGTTCCTCGCCGCTGATGTGCAATCCGGCCATATGCTCGTAGGGCATTTTCCGAAAAAGCTCCTGAATGACATCCTGGACGTGGTGCATCGAGTCCGCCGAACGGCTCCTCAAAAAATAAAACATGCCAAACGCTGGAATGGCGATCAGCAGCCCGCTTGCGGTCGCCGTGAGCACTTCTCCAATCGCGGACGAAAGCCCGGAAGGATCACCGATACCAGACTGCCCAATATTGCCAAAGGCCTTGATCATCCCAGTCACCGTCCCCAGCAGCCCGATCATGGGCGCGCACACACCAATGACGGAAAGATAACTGATGTAGGTGTTCAGGCGGGAGCTTTCCTGGTGCATTGCTGCTAAAATGGACTCTCCGACTGCAATTTTACCCTCGCCCAGCATTCCGATACCCGCCCGAAGTGTGTTCGTGAGCGGGCTGGGATGGCTTTTGCAATAATTGTACGCCCCCACATAGTCTCCTTCCCTGAAAAGCTGCTTCACCGAGGCCTCCATCTTAGGCGGGGCAACGCGATTGCGCGAAGTGCGTATCCAACCGTCTCCGCACAAGAAAAAGGTCAGGACCGAACAGGCGCCGATGGGAACCATGACCCAACCGCCCTCATAAATCGTCTCCCAGAGCGTCTTGTGATGCACCGCTGGGGTCTTGTCCTCGGCCGCCTGAAGGTCGGGCGAACATGCGGCAGCTATCCATAACAGGACAGGAAACAGTGCGGCTTTTCCGATTTTTTTAATCATTTTCAAAGGAGGGAGGAGGCCTCTATGTGCTAGAGACTAGTGCATTAAAGAATCGTTGTCTCTATTCGTTGAGGAACTGAAGCTAAAAAACACAAATGACCCTCGTTTCACGCGGAATTCCACGGCATTAAGCAGATAGGAATGGACGCTCTATCATCACGGCCAACGTATGCACCCCCGACTGGTGGCAGCATCCGACCCATGCCCAGAAGTCGACCGCGGATTGTCGAGGAATTTGACGAGTGGCTCGTGGTGGACAAACCGGCGCAGATGGCTGCGCATCCCAGCAAGCCCGCCGATACGCGGACGCTCTGGCATTATCTGAATGACCTCCTGGCATTCGAGTGCGTCAATGGGGGCGGCATTTCCATGATCAACCGGCTGGACCGCGAAACCAGCGGACTCACCCTTGTCGCCAAGTGCAGGGGAGCCGCACGCACTCTTTGCCGCCAGATGGCAGCCCACACCATCCGCAAAACCTATCTCGCCATCGTTCTGGGCTGGCCCGCATTCGAGCGCTGGGAAGTGGATGCACCCATTCTGCGCCAGGGCCTCCACCGTCCTTCCCGGATTTGGCTCAAACAGGCCATTCACCCCGAGGGCAGCACCGCCTTTACCAGCTTTGAGACAATGGCGCGGCTCCAGTCCGGCCCCGCGCCTTCCCAACGCTTTGCCCTCGTCCGAGCCACCCCGCGCACGGGCCGCATGCACCAGATTCGCGTCCACCTTGCCCACTCGGGCCACCCGCTGGTGGGCGACAAAATCTACGGCCACGACGAAGGCTGCTATCTCGAGTTTATCCAAACCAGTTGGACCCCCTCCTTAGAGGCCCGCCTCTTGATAGACAGGCACGCCCTTCATGCCAGCGGCCTCCAGCTCGAAGAAAGCGGACAATTTTGGCAGATTCCACTGCCCCCGGATTTGGCGGGTTTTATTGCCGGCCTCAGCCCGGCGCCACCTCTGCCTCAAAACATTCCCCCCCAGTGATTTCCAAAAAATTCTCTTGTTCTGACCAAAACCCCGTCTACGACAAAGCACACTTTGAGTTTGCATCGCACGCCCTCGGCAGGAACTTTGGATGGTTCGAGCATCTATGAGTTCATTGCGAAGAGTTGTGATTACAGGCATGGGAGTGGTCAGTCCGGTGGGATCTGACTTACGCACCTTTTGGGACAACCTTACCCATGGCCGGAGTGGTATCAGTAGAGTAACCCTTTTCGACCCTGCGGGATACGACACTCAGATCGGCGGTGAAGTCAAAGCCTTCGAACCCGCCGACTGGTTCAAATCCCCGAAGGACGCCAAACGTGCCGATCGTTTCGCCCAACTCGGTATGGCCGCCGCAAAACTCGCCATGGCAGACGCCGGCCTCGATGGCGCGCCCGATGATCCGGAGCGGTTCGGCGTCATCATTGGATCGGGCATCGGCGGTCTAAAATCTTTGGCTGACCAGCACACCAACCTCATCACAAAGGGGCCGGGACGGATTTCGCCGTTCATGATCCCGATGATGATCTCCAACATGGCCAGCGGTCTTGTCTCCATGGAGTTCGGCCTCCAGGGCCCAAACTTCGCGCCGGTTTCCGCCTGCGCCACTTCCGCCCACGCTATCGGGGAAGCTTGGAGGATGATTCGAGACGGAGATGCAGACGCATTTCTGGCGGGAGGCTCCGAAGCCGCGATCGTCCCACTCGGCATCGGAGGCTTCAGCGCGATGAAAGCGCTTTCCACCCGCAACGATTCTCCCGAACAGGCGTCTCGCCCCTTCGACAAAGGCCGCGACGGATTCGTCATGGGCGAGGGCGCGGGTGTAGTCGTTCTTGAAAGCCTGGAACACGCGACCAAACGAGGGGCGCGTATTTACGGCGAAGTGCTCGGATACGGCCTCACCGCGGATGCCTACCACATGACGTCCCCCCCCGAAAACGGAGAGGGCGCCCAGCGTTGCATGAGGATGGCCCTTAAAAAGGCGGGGATCACGCCCGACCAGGTCGACTATGTGAACGCCCACGGCACCTCCACGCCGGTGGGCGACTTGTGCGAAGTACGCGCCCTCAAAGCCGTATTCGGGGACCACACCAAGACGTTGTCTGTGTCCTCCACAAAGTCGATGACCGGCCACCTCCTCGGTGCTGCAGGAGCCGTAGAAAGCGTGGTTTGCGCTCTAGCCATCGCCAGCGGAGTGATTCCTCCGACGATCAATCTCGAAGATCCAGACGACGGCTGCGACCTAGACTTCACAGCAAACACCGCGAGAGAGCGAAAAACAACCACCTGCCTGAACAACAGTTTTGGATTCGGAGGACACAACGCTTCCCTCGTTCTTCGCTCCTTCGAGGGCTAAAGTAACGCGCGCCGTTCCCGGAGCCGCACGCATCCGCATCCGTAATTCTAACCGTCCCGGCCAACAGCTTCCTTCCAGGCGCAAAGACCCAAACATTTACCAACCTGCCATGATCTCGGACTCCTCCGCTTCAAAGCCCCTCGCCGCCAACGAAACCATCAAGGCTGCTTCAAATCTTCTGCGCGGCACGCTCGTAGCGGACCTGCAAGACACCTCGACCGGGGCCATTTCAGACGACAACGGTCAGCTCACAAAATTCCACGGCATCTACCTTCAGGACGATCGAGACCTGCGCAATGCTCTCAAAAAAGAGGGCAAGGAAAAGGCGTTCTCCTTCATGCTCCGCGTGCGTCTTCCAGGCGGAGTCGCCACCCCCGCGCAATGGCTCGTCCTCGACACCCTTGCCGGAGAACTGGCAAGCCCCTCGCTGCGTCTCACCACCCGGCAGACTTTTCAGTTCCACGGAATCCTCAAGGGACACGTTAAACCCCTGATTCAATCAATGCACCAGGCCCTGCTGGATTCCATTGCCGCCTGCGGCGACGTGAACCGCAACGTCATGGCGCCCCCCAATCCCGAGCGCTCAGCAGTGCTGCAGCAGGTCTACAACGACGCACGTTCCTGGAGCGAATTTGCGCTCCCAAAAACTCACGCGTACCACGAAATCTGGCTGGATGACGAACTTGTCGCCGGAGGCGAGCAGGAGCCCATGTACGGGCCGACCTACCTGCCGCGCAAGTTCAAGGCTGGCTTCGTCCTGCCTCCTTCCAACGACGTCGACGTCTTTTCTCAGGACCTTGGCTACATCGCCATCGTAGAAAACGGCAATCTCCTTGGATACAACGTCACCGTTGGCGGAGGCCTCGGCATGAGCCACGGGAATGCAGAAACTTTCCCCCGCCTCGCGGACACTCTCGGGTTCATCACGCCCGAACACGTTAACGTCGTAGGCGAGGCGGTCCTCACCACCCAGCGCGATCACGGCGATCGCACCAACCGCAAACACGCTCGCCTCAAATACACGATCGAGGACCGCGGCATCGAGTGGTTCAAGGCCCAAGTCGAAGCACGTGCAGGAATCAAGTTTGGCCCGGCGCACACCGCCCACTTCAACACCATTGAAGACCCGCACGGCTGGCATGAATGCGCCGACGGCACCTCCTTCTACGGCTTGCACATCCTTAGCGGCCGAATCAAGGACGAAGCCGGCTGGCCCATGAAAACAGCACTGCGCGAAATCGCCGAGATCCACACCGGAGACTTCCGCCTCACCCCGTCCCAAAACGTCACTATTTCCGGCGTAACGCCCGCGCAGAAACCCAAGATCGAGGCCATTCTCGCCAAGCATGGGCTCCACAAGGAAAACGAGCGTTCCAGGCTGCGCCTCAACGCGATGTCTTGCGTGGCGCTACCCACCTGCGGACTTGCTCTCTCCGAGAGCGAACGCATCCTGCCGCGGCTTTTGGAAAGCCTCGAACCCCTCTTCGTCAAGGCCGGTGTTGCCAGCGACGCCGTCAGCCTTCGTGTGACGGGTTGCCCCAACGGCTGCGCCCGACCCTACCTCGCTGAAATCGGCCTCGTTGGACGCGCCCCCAACAAATACGCCCTTTACCTTGGCGCTAAATACAACGGCGAACGCCTCAACCGCCTCGCCGCGCCAAGCGTGACCCTTGAGGATGCCGTGAAAATGCTCGCCCCCATCATCCAACGCTTCGGCGCGGAACGACATCCGGGCGAAGGCTTTGGAGACTTCTGCGACAGGGCAGTGCTTCCTGCAGACGCCACCTTCCACAGCATCGGCACCGTCGCCACCGCTTAGACCAACCCTTCGGGGCTGGCGACACTGCCGGCGGGGCCCAAAAGCTTCCCGCGGTGTCGCCCTCCCTTTTATCTTTTCCCATGAGCCAGCCCTCTTCCGCCATCTCCCCCACCCGCGCCGCCGACTTTGCGGAGTGGTACCAGCAAGTTGTCCGCGCGGCAGAACTCGCCGAACCTTCGGACGTCCGCGGCTGTATGGTCATCAAGCCGTGGGGATACGGGCTTTGGGAAAACATCCAGCACACGCTGGATGGCATGTTCAAAGCCACAGGGCACAAGAACGCTTACTTTCCGCTCTTCATCCCCCTCTCCTACCTTGCCAAGGAAGCTCAACACGTTGAGGGATTTGCAAAAGAATGCGCCATCGTGACCCACCACCGCCTCGAGGCTGGCCCCGACGGCGCCCTGCGCCCGGCGCCCAGCTCCCAGTTGGCAGAACCGCTCGTTATCCGCCCCACAAGCGAAACCATCATCGGCGCCACCTACGCCAAATGGGTGCAGAGTTACAGGGATCTGCCGATCTTGATCAACCAGTGGGCCAACGTTGTGCGCTGGGAAATGCGGCCAAGGCTTTTTTTGAGAACGGCTGAGTTTTTGTGGCAAGAGGGTCACACAGCCCACGAAACCGAGGCGGAGGCTTTGGAGGAAACCGAGAAAATGCTCGGCGTCTACGAAACCTTCGCACGCGAACATCTCGCACTGCCCGTGTACACCGGCGAAAAAAGCGCCGGAGAGCGTTTCCCCGGTGCCGTTCAAACACTTTGCATCGAGGCCATGGTGCAGGACCGCAAGGCTGTCCAAGCTGGCACCTCGCACTTTCTGGGACAAAACTTCGCCAAGGCCAGCGACATCAAATTTCTGTCCCGCACCAATACTCAAGAGTTCGCTTGGACCACAAGCTGGGGGGTGAGCACACGCCTCATCGGAACGCTCCTCATGGCTCACGGCGACGACGACGGCGCCGTCCTCCCACCCCGCGTGGCCACTTCCCACGTGGTGATTCTTCCCGTGGTCCCGAAGGAAGAAACCAGGGCAGCCGTCCTCGACGCAGCGTACGCTCTCGCCGCAAAACTACGCGAGACCCGCTACCATGGCGATCCTCTTCGAGTCGAGGTGGATGCCAGGGACGTCAATGGAGGCGCCAAGAACTGGGAGTGGATCAAAAAGGGCGCGCCACTTCGCGTCGAAATCGGACCTCGCGACCTGGAGAAGGGCACCGTCGCCATCGCACGCCGCGACCGCGCTAACAAGGAAAAGACTTTCCCGGCGAACGCTGAGTTCGTGGAAAGCGTCGGCGCGATTCTCGACGACATTCAAGCGACTCTCCTTGCCCGCGCCACGGCACACCGCGACGAACACACCGTGCGCATCGACACGAAGGAGGCGTTCTACGCTTTTTTCACCGCCAAAAACCCGGACAAACCCGAGGTTCACGGCGGCTTCGCCCTCGCGCACTGGAACGGTTCGCCCGAAGTGGAAACCCAAATCAAGGAAGACCTTAAAGTCACCATCCGCTGTATCCCCACGCCCGGACAAATTCCCGGGGCAGAAGAACCCGGACGTTGCGTGATCACCGGCGAACCCAGCACCCGCAGGGTCCTCTTCGCAAAGTCGTACTAATCCCCGCCCCGCCCCAAAACATGAGCGCCATCTCCGTCGAACACACCGATCCCGTTAATTCGCAAATCCTCGCGATTTCTGAGGATAAAATCCAGGGCTTCGTCCGCGAACCCTTCGAGGAAATCGCTCGCCTCTCGGGCGTCGATCTTGACACCGTCCTGACCCGGATCCGACTCATGCTTGAAGCGGGAACCATCCGGCGCGTCCGCCAGACCCTCATCGCCCCGAACCTCGCGGACGGGGCGCTCGTAGCATGGCGCGTGAGCGAAGACAAACTCAACAGTGCCTTCGACTTCATGTTCCAACAGGACCCCTTCAGCGGGCATGTCGTCGTACGCTCCACCGACCAGCAAACCCCGGGCTCCGAGTACCGCCTCTGGACCACCTTGAAAGTCCCGGTCGGCACTTCCATGGACGTCCATTGCCAGGAATTAATGCGCCACACCGGCTGCGAAAAATACAAACTCATGCCCGCGCGCGGCATCTTCGCACTCGGCGTCGGTCACGTCCGCCGGAAAACCATCGAACCCGGCGACCGTATCGAAAAAGCGGCCCAGATGATGCCGGTTCACAACGTTCCCTTGAACGATTTAGAATGGCGCGTCCTGTTGGAAATCAAACGCGAATTTGAACCCCAGGAACTCACGTCCAACCCCTGGGCCGCCCGCGCCAAAGCTGCGGGCGTGGAATTGGAAGAGTTCTTCCAGATCGCTGAAAGCCTTCAATCCCGGAAAGTTATCGGCCGCTTTTCCACCTTCTTGGAACACGTCAAACCCTCCCAGACCGGGGTGCGTGTGACCCGCTTTAACGCGCTTTTCCACTGGGCGGTCCCCCAGGGCCGCGAGGTCGAGGCCGGCGGTGAAGTCGGCCGCCATGAAATCCTCACGCATTGCTACTGGCGCGAAGGCGGCCCTGATTTTAAGCACGTCAACATCATGTCCGTCGCCCACGGCACTGACAAGGGACGCGTCATGGAGCACAAATCCGCCATCGACGCCCACCTTGCAAGCTGCGGAATCCCCGTCTCTTACACCAACGTCTTCTGGGGCGGCCGCAGTGAAATCAAGCCTTCGGAAATTTCCCCGCTCATTCACAAAGAGTGGCTGGCAAAAATGAAGGCGGCGACTCCGGCCGCGTGATTTCAGAGGGTCACAGCGCGGCCCCGCTTTTTCATCGGCTTTGGGTCTTCGAAGACTTGGAGCCTCGCGACGCCGCCCTTCAAATGGCGCTGGACCGCGTCCTGCTTGAAACGACGGCCCTTCCCGTCCTGCGCTTTTACCGCTGGTCGGAGCCGTGCGTCACCGTCGGCTATTTCGAATCTCTGGAGCAAGCTGCTGCCAACCATCCCGGCTTGCCCGTGGTGCGCCGCTGGACGGGTGGGGGCAGCGTTCTACACACCGATGACTCCCCCTACTCGCTAATCGTCCCGAGCATGGAGCCGTTTGTCTCCGTGCGCCCGGCAGAGTCCTACCGCCTCATCCACGGCGCCCTCGCAAGAGCACTGCGCGCGGCACTCCCCGGCGTTACCACTGCGCAGGAAACTGCTCCCAAACGCTCCAGCGCCTGCTTTGAAAATCCCGTCGCCGACGATCTCCTGCTTGAGGGCTGTAAGATCGCTGGAGCGGGCCAGCGGCGCACCCGAGCCGGCCTCCTGCACCAGGGCAGCATCCAGCTTGGCGAAAAAACATTTACTCAGACATGGACCTTTGCCGCACTTTTAGCAACCACGCCCACGCCTGCCCCACTCCCCCTCGAGGCTCTCGAGCGCGCCCGCTTCCTCCTCGCATCTAAACCTGGGGCCGCCCAAAGGGATCGCGGTGACGCAGCCCGGTCAGCCTAGATCGGCCCACGCCCAAGCTGCCGCCTCCCGGCGCCCCCTCCTCTTTAGAGTCCAAGGCAGACGAGGCTCCCCTGGTTGTCCCGCAAGTACAGCCGTCCATTGGATAGGACAGGCTGCGCCCACGTGCGCTGTTTTAACACAGTCTGCCGCGCGACTTGTTGGAACCCTTCGGCACGGGCCTCCGCGATGACCAAATCCCCCTTTTCCGAAACGAGAATCAGTTTCCCCCCCGCAGCCATCAGCGCTCCCCCTTTGACGCTTTTTTCCTCCCACCGACGCTCTCCCGTAAGGGGATCCAAACACACGAGGTTGCCCCCGCCAGTATTTCCATCCACCCCGAAAACATGGCCGCCCACGAATACGGGGGAATTGATATGGGCACGCAGATTTTTATTACGCCACACCTCCCGCGGTCGGCCCCCTTCAATCGCCAGAACGCAAGCCCCAGTGTTGTAACCGGAGGTGATCAGGATGCGGTTTGCTGCCACCTGCAGCGGGGTCGCGGCGTTGACATTGTAACTGGTTTTCCAAGGACTCCGCCAAAGCACCCGGCCGTCCTCCGGATCCAAGCCCAAGAGAACGTCGCCTTTGAGCAGCACCAGGGTGCGCGTCGACTCTAATTGCATCACCAAGGGAGCGGCATATCCGGCAGGCTCCGCACCGCTTTTCCAGACTAATTCACCCGACTCTACATCCAGCGCAATGGTGGAACTCCCCACACCGCCCGCATCCAAAATCAGATGGTTGCCGTCTACAAGCGGAGCTCCGGAAAAACCCCAATCCGGCTTCCTGCCGCCAAAATTCGTGACCAAATGACGCTGCCACAAAAGTTTTCCCGTGTCGGAATCTAGACAGACAATTTTCCCCTCGTGACTGAGGACGAACAGTCGCGTCCCGTCCAAAGTGGGAGTCGATCGGGCGCCGCCCTCGAAAAGATTCGGGTCCAAAGAAACT
Organism: Verrucomicrobiota bacterium; assembly: GCA_003402745.1. Classification (GTDB taxonomy): domain Bacteria; phylum Verrucomicrobiota; class Verrucomicrobiia; order Chthoniobacterales; family Chthoniobacteraceae; genus Chth-196. The sequence continues at coordinate 4,112 of QQND01000041.1, read as the reverse complement.
GGATGATGAAAACTCCAAACAGGTTTCCCCGTCACCGCGTCCAAACAATTCACCCAGTCGGATCCTCCAGAGTGGCCCGCAGTGTAGAGCCTGCCTTTCCCGAGAACACACGAAGACGTACCCACCCCAACCTTCGCGCGCCAGAGGACTCCAAATTCGCGGTTCGCTGCGGGATTGAATGCCTCAGTGGAAACGCCATTCCCAGTCGGGCCGCGGTAGTGCACCCAGTCCGCAGCGGAGGCGCTAAAAGCGCTCAGCAGGCCGTAAGCAGCACAAACAGTGCTCCGCAATAAAACAGTTGGACCAGCCCCGAGACCTTCCCGATCTCTGCGCCCACCGTCTCTCCCAAGCATAGCCGTTCTCATAGAGATCCAGCAAACTGCCTCAGAACTTCAGGGTCAATGAAACACCAACCGAAGCATCCAGCTTGCTGCTGTTCGGGGAAAGGTCCTGGTCATTGGAGTGACGGAAATCAGCACTCACAACCGCGCGTACGGCCACCCGTGAGGAGGGCATGTACAGAAAGGTGAGTCCCGGAGTGATTCCCCGGTCCCGACGGAGGGTCTGCGTGCTCTGCGGTTGTGTGTAAAACGAATGATAAAGGCGCACGTTTGGCTGCAGCATGATTTTCTCCACAGGGGCGTAGCTCAAACTGAGCGTGACTCCATTGTCGAGCTTGTCACCCGTGTTCGTCTTAAACGCATCTGCCGTTGCCCCCGTCGGCACCGGATCAGTCACCGTAAAATGAAAACTTCCAGAGTAGGAAAGCGACAGATTGGTTTGATCCCCCAACGGAATGTTTCGAGACAACGCCCAGTTTGGGTTCCACTCCGAATAAATCTCGGTCCATTTGCTGTAGTCGGCCATCCGCCCGAGACTCCACTCACTGCCGTAGCTCGATTCTCCGTCAACACTCGCCTGTAAAGACCGGCTCGCGTCTAAATCCTGATCAGACAAGATCCGGCTAAAATCCAGTCCTAAGGACGCGTTCCAATTCTCGGCAAAACTGTAGTTCACCCCGAGAAAGACGGTGGACATTTCAAAATTATTCCCGTTTATCGAACCATAATCTGTGTTGTCCACCGACCTGGCATGGCCCGTCTTGGCGGCATCGTACATCCAGATCAGGTGCCGGTACCCAGCCCGTATTCCAATCTTGCCCGGCCCCAGATCAATGGGTTCGGGCGCGAGGGCAAGCGAGAACGTCTCTGCGACAATGCCAGCTTCCCTTGGTTTGGTTGCGGTCGAAAAGACGTTTGAAGTCCATGTGAACATCGTGTCACTGGAAAATTCAAAGAGGTCCTTTTTCTTCTTCTTTTTCTTCAGCAACATCTGTGGCCCGAGATCCTGGTTCTCACCTGGGTAAGTTTCCGGAGGTTCATCCGCCGCAGATTCAGCCGGTTTCGGAGCCTGCTCCTGCTGAATCTGCTTCTGCCTGAGCGCCTCAGTCTGCCGGACCGCAATCTCCGACCGTACGGCAGCCTCCGTTACGACGGGAGAAGCGGGAGCTCCAAAAACCCCTCCCAACATCAAGTAATGTGTCAGACTAAAGCAGGCGAGCCAGGCCGTTTGGCGGGCTCTTCTGGCACTTGGGCAGAATCGAAGCTGGGTGGAAATTTCCATAATTTATCGCGGCAAAAAGGGGGCTCCGGCCGACGTTAAAAGCCGGCCATGCGCTGGAGTCTTATTTTTCAGTGAGTGTCCACGAACCATCCCATTCGGCGGCAGGGGGCTCAGCAAGATAATGGTCACACCGCTTCTGGTACATTTTGCAAAGATAGTCGTCTCCGCCCATTTCCTGGTCCACGGCGGCGAATGCCACTTTAGCTTCCGTGAACTTGCGTTCATGGAAGAGGTCGAGCGCAGCGTGGTAGGTTCCCAACCAGGCCGGCACATCCATTCCCACCTCGCCAAGAGGCGTGAATACCTGAATCGGCTGCGTCTTGCCCTTGAAAACTGCCAAGTCCACCCGCCGATACACCACCTGATCCCGTGTGATTTTTTCCGCCTCCGAGGCAACCAGAATATCCACGCCGAACTGCTTGGTCGCACTTTCCAAACGCGCAGCAAGATTGACCCCGTCTCCCAAACACGTGAATTCCATACGCTGCGGGTGGCCCAACTCGCCCACCACCACGTGCCCGTGGTTGATCCCGACCCCAATGTGCAGTTCTTCACGGTCAGGATTTGAGGCCCAACCCTGATTTAATTCGTGCAGCGCGACCCGCATCTTCAGCGCCGCCCGAACCGCACCGAGACAGTCCACGTTGATTCCCATGGAGTGCGTGTCCCCCCACACGGCCATAATGGCGTCCCCAATGAACTTCTGCAGCGTACCGCCTTGCCCCAACACCCGGTCCACCATCTGCATGAAATATTCGTTCAACTGAGCCACCAGCATTTCCGGACTGCGGGATTCAGAAAGCGAAGTAAACCCCCGGATGTCGGAGAAAAGCACACTCACCGCCTTGTTTTCCCCGCGCAGCGCCTGGTCGAAGGAATCGCCCTGATTCATCACCATGCTGGCCACGTTGCTGGAAACATACTTGTCCAGCACCCCGCGCACATGCGCTTTTTCCAACTGCTCAATGGCAAAGTCGAAGGCCGTAATAATCCCACCCACCAAACCGAGGGCGATCAGCGGCGAAACCACCGGCAACATGAGATGGTGATCCCTGAACAGGACGTAGGATGCATAGGCAAACCCGCCTACCGCAAAGGCTGCAAAACCCACCCGCTTCGGCAGACTCTCGAAGGTCAGCAGCAGGATGGCCGCCATCAGGACCGCCCCAACGACCAGCCAAAGCTCCTTTTCTTTCGGGAACTCGCTGATCGGAATGTTGTCCAGAAGTGAACCTGCATAGTGCGCGTGGATTTCAACCCCAGGCTGCGTTCCCAGCGGAGTCCGGTGCTCGTCATGGAAGGTCTCCGAGATCGGTCCCAGAAAAACCAGCTTGTCCTTGAACCGGTTTCCACCCTGATAACGAGGATCCTCCTTTAACAACCGGTCGCTGAACAGTTCCTCAATCGGGAGAACCTCAAAAGTTCCTGCGGCTCCGCGGTAATTGATGATTTCGTGCTGAGGTTCAATTTTGCGGGAAGCAAACTTTGAAACGGCCAGAGCAGAAAACTTCAACCAGTCATCCGGGCCAGTCTGGAGGAAGGCCTTGTTACTTTCCTTGAACTGTGAAGTCGTCGTATCAACGCGCCGCACCACTGCGTCAGCGTCCGGTTGGAAGAAGGCGTAACCAAGACCGTCTTCGCCCAGCGCCTTCGCGAGCGTCGGATTGGGACGCAGAAACTGGATCGTCTCCTTGCCATTGTCGTCCAAGGTTTTGTTGTTGGAGAAGGCAAGCACGATCTTCCCGCGATGCCGCTCCAGCGTTTCAGCGAACACCTCATCCCCTTCCCGAATCTTTCTCCCCTCCCTTTCAAGGAGCGATTTGATGCGGGCCAGGAGTTCGGGCGATGCACCAAGCTTGCTTTTCGCGGCCTCCAAGCGCTGAAGGGCGAGAATCATTGCAGGCGCGATCTCAAAGCTTTCGTCCAACTCCGCCTCGACCTTCTCCAGAAGTTCGTCCGAAATTCCGTAAGCCTCCTGCATCGCCTCCAAACGATCCATCGCGGCAAGAATGCGCGGGTCTGAATCGTCCTTCCGATCCGACACGTACAAAATGTCGATCGCCACGGTCTTTGCCCCCAGCTCAAAGAGCCGCTCCAGCGCGTACGAATACACGGCGCGAGGGAAAGGCCATGCCCCCTTCGCGATCAACTTGAGCGCCTCGCTATAATTCCGGGTCGCCGGGGCGGCAGGCGCATCTCCGGTTGCGGCGGCAGGTGCAGCTTCGGGGGCCGCAGCCTCTGGCGCAGGCGGCACCTTGGATGCTTCCAACGAACCCAGCACAGGTTCTTGGGTCGAAGCAGATGAAGGTTCTTTCGCGGGTTCCGGCGCCTTGGGAGCTTCAACCGCAGGAGCAGGTGCCTTCGGAGCCTCAGTCGCGGGAGCGGGAGCCGGTGCCTTCGGAGCCTCAGCCGCGGGGGCAGGAGCCGGTACCTTCGGAGCCTCAGCCGCGGGGGCAGGAGCCGGTACCTTCGGAGCCTCAGCCGCGGGG
>QQND01000040.1 GCA_003402745.1 Verrucomicrobiota bacterium | reverse complement strand
GGATACCACCAGTGCACAGGTTTTTGAAAGGGTGACCACGAAAGTATCTCCTGGTAGTGTCGTGCTGCTTCACTCATTTGCGCCCTGTACCTTACAGGCATTGCCCGATATCATAAAATTCCTGAAGGACAACGGATATGAAATGGTCACAGTCTCAGAACTGATGAAAAATAGCACAAAATAGAGCAACTTTTTAAGCGCGCCCCGCGACGATAGCGCGCGCGCGAGCTGCGGAAACAGGGCCAAACAGGGCACCAAGAGGAGTCTATGAAATTCGGCTACACCATCATCTATGTGCGGGACGTTTCGAAGGCACTTGCATTTTTCGAGCGGGCGTTCGGTTTGTTTCGGCGTTTCGTTCACGAGTCGGGCTACGGCGAGCTTTGCACAGGCGAGACGACGCTCGCCTTTGCCTCGCATGCTCTCGTTGAGAAGAACCTTCCCGGAGGATACGTTGCCGCAGATGCGTCGTCTCTGCCGTTGGGTATCGAGATTGCCCTGATAACCGATGATGTGGCGGCTAGCCACGCTAAGGCCATTTCCGAAGGTGCGCTCGAGCTTACGCCTCCCGTCCAGAAACCTTGGGGACAGACCGTTTCTTATGTCCAGTCGCCGGATGGCATTCTCATTGAGCTATGCACTCCCGTAGCCAATTAACGCCTAATCATAATCTCTAGCAAACCCCTCCTCGGTAGCGGAGCTCGGGCGTTATGCAGAGGATCTCCTCGACTCTGCGCCCCGGATATGTCAGTGTCAGATGCAATGAAACTCGTAGAATTATCTCCCCGTGAGAACTATGGGCTTTTCCTGCGGTACGAGGATGGAACCGAAGGTGTGATGGATTTGTCCTCGTTGGCAGGCCGTGGGGTCTTTGCTTTGTGGCTGGAGCCTGGAGTTTTTGAGCAGGCCAAGCTACCCGATTCCGGCGTGCCCGAGTGGCTGGGGGAGCTCGACCTGTGTTCCGATTCCCTCTACATGCAACTGACAGGCAAGAGCGCTGAGGAGATTTTCCCCAACCTACGAAGCATACCCGCTCATGCCTGAGCTTTCCCGATTCTACGGAATTGATGTGCAGATGTACTTTGGGGATCACTCTCCCGTCATTTTCACGCGCTCTACGCAGGCCATACGGCCATCATCGATATCGAGACTCTGGCCTTTATCGATGGTCATCTGCCCGCGAGGGCAAGGGGAATGGTTGTCGAGTGAGCCACTTTGCACCAAGAGGAAATACGGGAAGCTTTCCGCCGTGCGGAAGTGATGGAAGCTCCATCCAAAATTGCCCCTCTACCTTGAGGAAGAACTGGCTCAACGAGTCGTGGAAAGCAGACTCTGGTGCATTGGCTGTTCTGAGTCCACGCGGATCCAGTGTTCGCGGACGGAGGGGTCGAACCAGCCTATGGAAAGCGCCGTGAGGTTGAGGCCGCCCTTCTGCGATTTCTGTTCGTGGCAGTCCATGCAGCTTTAATGAAATGAAGAATTCGCTTTTCGCCCCTTTTGCGCAGCTCGCGCGCGCAGTATAATCGCGGGGCGCGCAAAAAAAAGGTCGCGCCCCCTCGAACAATCAGTCGTTTTCACCAAGGCTTGGGCGCCCGCAAGCACCCACCACGCCAATCCGTTAATAGGGCGACAAGCACCTGGAACGTCGTCGGGACTTCGCCGTCACGCGGGTGTCGGCAGCGGGGCGCCTAGCGTTTGGGCGGGAGGGCGTGGCGCTTGATAAATGCCACCATCTCTTCGCTCTCAAAAAAGCCGGGCCACATATTGTGGCCCTGTCCGGCGGGGACGGTGAGCTCCATGGAACCGTTCAGAGCCGTGTAGCGTTCTTTGAGCAGGGCGGAGTTGGTTTCGAGGGGCACGATTTTGTCGGAGTCCCCGTGGATTGCGAAAAACGGGATGCCGGCCTCGGCGAGGGGCTTGAGGCGGTCGATGGGGTTGTGTTTGTCCAGTTGCTCCGTGAGTTCGGCTTCCGTGAGTTTGTAACTAGGCGCGGCGCGTTTGATGCCGGGGTAGCTTGAGATGTTGCTGACCGGATAAATTCCCGCCCAAGCGGCGACCCTCTCAGGGTTTTCCGCTGCCCAACCGAGGGTCATGAGTCCCCCGCGGCTGCGCGCGAGCAGCACGGGTTTGTGGGAGTAGCCCCGTTTGGTGGTGAGCTCCGCGTAGAGTTCGGAGAAGCACTGCCTTCCTTCCGGGCTGCCGTACGATTCGCCCACATCGATACCGGCGATGGCGATGCCGGAGGCGAGAAGGCGTTCGAAGATCCACTTTTCGGCATCCCCCGGAAGGCCAAAAAGGGTGGGAGCATACCAGACCCACGGTCTGGGCCCCTCGGCTGGGGCTTTTTCAGAAGAGATCAGAAAAGCCTGCCGACGCGAAACGGACAGGGTTTCACCGGGGAAGGGCAGGCCCTTTTTTTCGGGAAGGTCGACGGCGCGGGTGACGCTGAAGGAAGCGGTGGCGGCAAGAAGTGCGAGGAGCGTGCGTTTCATAAAAGCGGGGGGCTCTGGAGAATAGAGATGCGCGAATAAGACCTGAGAGCGCATGGTTTCTTAGGGCGTGTTCATAACTGCTCAGAGACAAATGGCGATGAAGGTTAAGGTTAAAAGACCGACAAACATCGCCTCCAGTTTTTCGTCGCGAGTTGCAACCGCTCGGAATTGCTTTATCCGGTTAATAAACCGTTCGGCCAGATTCCGTTCCCCGTAGAGAGCCTTATTGTAGGTCTTGGGTTTCTTACGATTTGTCTTTGGAGGAATAACGAGCCGAACAGAAACCTTCTTTGCGTCTTTGATCTACTCACAGGCACGGTCGCCCACAACTGTCTTAACCTCTGTTTTTTTCCGACGCACGCGAGTCTCTCTTCAACGATTGAATCATTCCCACCTTGACCGGCTGTAATCCGAATTTCCATCACCGAAAGCCCATCCACACAGGCAATGTGAATCTTAGTAAAGAACCCGCCCCGCGACCTGCCCAGTCTCTGAATGCACGTTTTTTTAAGGATCGCCAACGTCGCAGTGCGCTTGAAATGATCCTTGATAGGCGCGGCTATTTCTTTTCGCTGACGACTGCTTTTCTGGGGGATAATTCACTTGTGGTTTAGCCCCCGCCTACAAACTAAAGTTATAGACGAAGATTTCGCCGGTCTGCCTGTCAACGCCCACCCATCCGGTCACTTGCCCGCTGACCTTACGCGACTGTTGCCGCGCATTAAGTTGGGCCGCAACTACATCTTCGACGCTCACCTCAACAAGCCGTACACACGGCAGAATACTCTCTCGAATCATTTCTGCGGCTATGGCAGCGTCGATCCTAATTCCAAGCCGACCTCCCGTGAGAGTGGCAAAAGTTTCATTGAGCGCGTGGGCCGTTGTCTAGTGGCCTCCCTCTGCCAGCAACGCGTCACAAGCTGGAAAATCCGAATCGTCCGGAAGCAATGATGAAACCAGTATTGAGCTATCCAAATACTGATTCATCTCCTTAAGCCACGGCTGGACAGTTCATCCCTCTCCGCACAAACCGCCATTGCAGCGTCCATTTTGACCGCCGTTGGCGCCACCACCAAACGACCAGTGGAAGACCTTGTTGTCTTCGTTGCTGTCTGAATGTCCTTCACCAATTCGATGCGGTCAGCAGAGAAATCCGCCTTTATCTTCAAGCCTGCTTTTGCCCCAAATACGAGACGCACATCTTCTGGCAGGTCTATCTTACCATCCTCATTAATAATGAGCGTTGCGGTCATACTTTAAGGGTCCCACCGAAGGGTCGATGGCGCAAGTTATACTCTGACGTTCCGCCCAGACATTGGCTGCCTACTCCATTACCGCCTGCTCCGGTCTCGGTCTCCTTCAGCTCCGTCACCCCTGCGCCCCCAGGCCACGTCTGCACGCCTGCGCCGTCCCGCGCTCCGTTCACCGTTCACCGTTCACCCGTTCGCGGCGGTTCACGTCCCGTTTGTAGGAGAGTCCGCTCACCCACCCTGCCCGCGCCGGTGCAACACGGGCCGTGGAGTCGCTTCGTCGACCTGACGGCTTACCCAGTCGTATTTTGCGCGCGCGTCGATCCCGAGTTTGAGCGCTTCGTAGGAGACGGTGGATTGGGATGGATTGATGGTTGTCATCGCTTTTAAGATCGCGGGATATCGCGCCGCTCGACAACCTCATCGCGGGGCGCGCTAAAGGGAAACCACCCGTCTCGTATGCGAGCGGGCTCAGGCCGCCCCACTCGGGATTGCCCGGAGCTACCGCTGCTTGGGGCGCTGATCCAGAAACGGATCAGGCGTTGGAGAAACAAAATTCAACCAGATCGGGAGCCGTGGAATCCGCCTCTAGGGTGCAGATCAGCACGCGGTTGTAGGAAGCGTTTTCAACCCGCTCCAGGTCCTTCCGGCCCACAAGGATGACAAGGTTATTTGAACTCTGCCTGCACAGAAACTCCGAGATCCTTGTGCAGCGCGCTGTTTCGTCCCCGAAAGCCGCGTGCAGTAACCGACTCCAGTCGCGCCCACCGGCACGCAAGGGCACATCCTCAACTTCGTCTCCTGCAGCATAAGCGTCCACGCACCCTGTTCTGCCTCCTTGTTCCATGACGGATTCGACCTGAGAGAAAAAGTCTGCAGCCAGTTTGGGGGAGAGACATTGCGGAGTGTATATGACATTCACGGTCCGTACGCGGATGCGCTCTTTCCGCCTCCGGCGGACAATGCCAACCGCCATCTTGTTGTAGTCCCAATCGCCGTGCACGGTTTCATAAAGGACCTCCTCCAGTTTTTTCTGAAGGTGGTCCACCGTGGATGAATCCAGAGAATCTGCATCAAGTTTAAACGCCATGTTTTAGTGATAGATGACAGGAGGTTGTTGAGCCACGCAAGATCCCGCGAAACTCACAGCGATGATAAAATCCACACCCTCCCAATCCAGCCCCTTTTACGAAGCAATCAAACTCGGGGGCGGCGCCCACGCCAAGCCTGCTGCACCTCGCCGTCTGCACTCAAATCATTCGGCACGCCTGAGGGCGGTTCTCCTCGCTACTCTCCAGCAAATCTAATCCAAGCGTTTTTCCAAGCCGAGTGAACCTCTTGATCACCAGATAATTCTATGGGTGGAGGTACGGGTAAATATCTGCTCGGGTCGCTGTAACCGCCTACCCAAGTGCTTCTCCAAGCCTGATACACCTCGGCGTCCCCCAGTAATTCGTTCTCCGGGATCTGAGAGCAGTTTCCACGGATCTTCTTTAGATGGTCGAGCCATTGGTTTCTTCGCGTCATGAGAACAAAGGAGTCCGCGGGCAACCTGGAATCGATCCCGGCCAATTCTTCCCACCCAGCAGGCATCTTCATCTTCAGCCTACGTAATACGCCAGTTCTTAGAGCTATATAGCCGTCAGAATTTTTCCGCACGTCCTCTGGTATTTTCTTCAAGGAGTCCCAGGAAGTGCCGTAAAGACACTTGTCACCCCAGAGTTTAAGCCGCATGGACAACACAGCCGGCTCACTACGCAAAAACTCGGGAAAACGGTGAAACGTATCCCTAAGGTTCTCAATTTCCGTCTTCATCCAGTTCATCCACGCCCGTGTGCAGCCAGGCAACCAATCCTTCCGGGCTTCCATGCTCTGGAATTCCGGGGGTATTTTACGCAGGCGATCGCAGCCACGATAAGCTCCTGCAATCAGCCAAGCCAGAGAGTCGTCTTTCCAGGTCGCGGCCACTTCAGCAATATTTGCCAATGGTTGGGGTAGCGTTTGAATCGCTCTGAGTGACACCCAGGAGCCCAGGCAAATAAAAGCGTCCAACAGGCCCCAATTTTCGGTTTCGACCGCCCGTAAAACCGCCTGTTTTCGAAGCGCCCGCTCCATGCGCTCGAAGCGCAGGATCACCTGCCACAGGGATTCCGGGTCAAACCCGTTTCTTTCAGCCACTCGTTTAAGTTTTTGTTGATCAATTGTTTTAGCCATAGATTTGACCTCTGTTTTTTTAAGTGCGTTGCAGACAAAGCCGCCACTTTTCGCCACGGGAACAGCGCGCGGCTCCATGCTCCTATGTTTTAACTGGTCAACTAAGCCGCCTGGTGTTCAGTCTTCGAAGGGCTGCATGTGTGGATCGGTGCACAAGCCGCCTTCATTTTGGGGGCTTGAACCGAACCCTCTGGATCCTGCCAGATTCTTTCAGCGCTCGGCCAATCAGGTCTGCTTGTGATCCAGCAATAACGCCAAACTTCAAGTGCCGCTTCCTTGTCACCTCGCAACTCCCGAGGTAGTTCCGTCGGCAGGTAGCCATCTCTCGATCTGTAGGCCTTCAGCCAGGCGCTTCTCCAGGCGGAAAACACTTCGGGGTCCTGAAGCATTTCATCTTCTGGCTTCTCCTGCCTCTGCCTAAAACGGAATTTCAAAAAACACAGCCATAACGTCTTTCGTTTCTGCAGAACAACTGGGTCTGTAGCCAGTCTGTGGTCTAACTCTATGAACTCGAAATTATTGTAGGGCATGCTCTCCGTTAACTTTCTCAACACTGCCTGTCTCAATGCTAAGTAGCCAGCAGGGCTTTCACGCACATCCGCGGGCAATGTCTTTAATTGTGACCAAGAGCATCTGAAGTTGCAGTGTGCACTCCAGAAAGCCATGCGCTGGGCCTGAACCTCCGGGTCATTCCGTAAAATCTCGGGGAGCATTTGAAACGTGTCCCTGAACTTCAGAATTTTTCGCTCCAGCCAACCCAGCCAGACTTTCTTCCACTGCGGCAACCATTCATGCTGGACGTCGGAAGACTGCCATTCCAAAGGAAGTTTTTTTGAACGGTCGTGACCGCGTTGGGCCCCTTGAAGCAACCATTTCATCCACTCGGCCTTCCAAATTGCGGCCACCTCGGGAATCCCTGCCAGGGGTTCGGGAAGCGTTTGTATGACTCCGAGCGAAAGCCAGGAGCGCATGCAAATGAAAGCGTCCAACTGACCCCAGTTCTGGCTTTGAATTGCTCGTAAAATGGCGTGCTTTTTAAGCGTCGCACTCAGGCGCTCAAACCGCTCCAGCACCTGCTGCAGCGACACTGGATCAAACCCGTGTCTCGCTGCAATGCCTTCCAGTTGTTTATTATTAATAGTTTTAACCATGGTTTCAGCATTCTGTTTTTGACTTCAAAACCTTGCGATGCCGCTACGCATCGCTTCCAGTACCAGCTCAAACACTGCCAACTTCTCCAGCGACGGACATTCCCGCTTTACGCGTCCATTCACGCGTCCCGCCCGGAGCGATGTTTTAGGGTCCCGCCGTTTCCCAACTCACATACTCATTTCAACGGGTGTCCCCGGCGTGAGCCAGTGCCAGCGCGACTCGAGGGGCATGTTCGCCAGTTTGTCCCCGTAGTTGCATCCGCATGGAGGCAAGACCCACAAAATTCTGCACAACGGTGGTTTGATGGGAGTGGGCCCACCCCCGTCGGTGAAATAGACACACCCGTCGAACTGGCCCCGGTGCTTCGCGTTCGCGGCGTCCTTGGACAACATCCAGTCGAAAACGGGTTGAAAAGCGGTCCCACCTCCGCCTGACACGGTTGTTGGAGTTTCACCCGTAAAGGGGTAACTCGCGCCAACTGCGGCATCACATTCCACAACCCAAATTTCGACCCCTTGTTTCCAGATCTGCCGGAGTTCTTCGAAAAACATTTCTCGAAGTCCTTGTGTGCTTCCGGAAGTATCGACAGCCACCAGCACGCGCTTGTTCCGTTTGATCCGCGTTCCGGGATGCGTTCCAAAACGACGGCTCGGACGGCTCAGCGTTGTGCGGAGACGCGAATGTGAAGAACCGGAAACAAACGTGCGTAACATTTGTTTCCAGTCCACGCGTGGGCGGCGTTCCTCGTCAATTTTCTGAAGCTCCAAGACAAGGGCCGCAGGCATGTTTCCCCAACCTCTACCCTTTCTTGTGCTCATCATGTCGCGGGCTCTCAGCGCTAGATCGCCAGCTTTCCAGTCGGCCAGCACTTCTCCCTCTGGTGTCCGAGTCGTTTCGCCCCAGCTCGCATGGGTGCCTACTACACCGGCTTTTGCCGCCCAACAATCTTTCCAGCTTGCGCTAGTCCCTGCCCCGTCCCCTGGTTTTTTCTTCAGAAGAGCAGGGCCTTTTTTGAGAAGGACTTCGTAGTATTCCTCAGCTGTTTGATCGCGAGCCAACCCCAGGTGCATGAAATCATCGATGTTCAGCGCTCCCTCGGGTAAGCCGGCGCAGAGTTGATTGATTGCTATGTCCGCCGCAATGTTGAATACGTGCGGGTCGCGCGTTTTCACGCGGGTGAGATGACGAAACACAATATGTAAAATCTCGTGCTTGAGCACCGCGCGCCTCTCGCTGAGCCGTAATTTTCCGAAAAAGTCCGGGTTCACGTACAGCACGTACATTTGCCCGCTCCAGGCCACACCGGCGGTGGCCAAAGAGGTGCTTAGCACGCGGCCAACTCCCTGGAAGACGTGCCCGTAAAAAGGCTCATGCATCAGAAGTCCGTCAATGTCCTGTTCCAACTGATCAAGTGTGTATTTCATAGAGTTCTCCTTCCCGTTGTTTTTAAACGACCAGACTGAAGCGGAGCCGGTGTCGTCACAAATCAGCCCCGCCCTCTCGAAGACCGCCTGCTGAGCCTCAAGCAGCCCGAATCGCAAGCAGGTCATCCGTAAACTGGTTCCCCAATGCCGCTCGCACTTTCGGACGAGCCAGCAAACGCTTCAGCCCTCCCTTGGCGCTTTCCATCAGTTCCGGAATTTGTCCGATCCCTAGATCTCTCGGGATTTCCTGCATCGTAAAAAGTTCGATGAAATTTCCCACCATTACGTCCGTGACTTCGGAGTCAGGCCGGTTGAGCTGAAGCAGCACGCGGAACACGATCGCAGACAAACGGTCCACGCGTTTGATGCCATCCTTCCCTTTGGCGGCTTCGACCACACTGGCTTTCCATTTTTTGCGCTGCTCTGGACTCGCACCTAAAATCTCCTCGGGAGTCGGTAACAAAGACAGGTCGTCCGCCACAAACGTTGTAAACGCGCGCACCGTTTCCGAATCCAGACACGCGCTTCCGATCTGCCGCACCAGTTGAATGTCCTTTCGCAGATCCTCGATCTTTCTGATTTTTGAAAAGAACTGGGTCAGGGTGCGCGCCGTTGTTCTTTTCCCACTGACGGTTTCAGGATACGCGAGCACAAACGCGATACCGCGTGCGTCCACGCCCTTCTGTGTCGCCCATTCCGCCCAAACCTTGGGATCAAACTGCATCGTGAAATGCAGCATGCGGGTCAGCATCGCCTCATCCATGGAGGTCACCGAATACGCCCCGCCGTCTGGGTTGGCGGTTGCCACGATCTGCCACTGACTCGGCAGGCGCCAGGAACCCATGCGATGGTTTTGGAGCAATTGCATGATCCCTCGCAGAATTCTGTCGTCTGCTCGGTTAATGTCATCCAGAAGCAGGATCCCAGGGCCTTCAAGAGTTGGCACCCATTCCGGGGGCGCCGTGCGTGTGCGTTTGACCCCATCCGCCCCTTCTTCAATCACCGGCATTCCATGGAAATCGCCCATTTCTTCGAACTGACCGGGCGCACAGTACGCAAACTGCCACCCGTTCTCACGGGCAAGGTCCGCCACCATTTCGGTCTTGCCGATCCCGTGCGGACCCCAAATACAGACCGGGGTGCCGAGCACACTCGCGTCCTTCCGAGTGTCGTCCATGTTTTGAGCGAAGAGGAAGTTGAGGATCGAACGAAGGGCTTTTTCAGTCAGTTTTTCAGTGTTTTTCATAATACTCAGCAGTTGTTTTTTGAGGTTAACGAAACGGTCTGGTTTAGGTTTTCGACTCGCGCGATGGCACAAATTCCTGTCCGGTGTGTGCCCCAACAAAGCAGGCATGGAAGCTCCAAGCCTCTCCTCATCAAAGGGATATTTAAAAGAAGCGCAAGGGGGACACTCTTTCAGAATCCTCAAACTGAAATACCCTCTGCCGCTTCATCACGATGCAAGGAAGCGCAGGACGTAAAAACACATCCTCTTTCTTTTCTTTTCCCCTTTTCCACAAATTAACAACACCTCCCCACCCACAAATCCTCATGTGTCGAGCCCTGTATCATCGGTGGGATGGGGGTCCCTTTGAGGGCAGGGGGCCATAGATGGCCGAGGCTGCAAGGACGGCTGCACGCGGAGTTGAAGCTCGGCGTGGTCACCCCAAAAATCCGCGGTTAATACGGTGAGAAGGGATGCCCGACTGGGGAATCATTCAGGGCCTGCAGCCCGGACGAGCGTCCTTTTTTACGCTGCCTCCGGCACTTTAAACTCGGCAGCCAAATCTGGATTGCCGCGTGTCGCGATACGGTGCACCCGTTGGAGGCATGCGTCGGCGCGGATGGCTTCGTCGAGCGTTTCCCAAATCAGCGGGTTGGAGCGAATTTCAGGGCCTAGCACAGCCCGAAGGTTGGCTAGCAGCTTGGGATCGCCACGAAGACTTCGCGGAACACGGGGAAATGCTCGTGGATTTTCCTGAATGATCCCGCGCCAGCGACGTTCTTCAGCTCTGCGCAATTTAGCGTTCGCGGCGCATTCAGGCGGGAGTTCTGCGCCGGTGATTCCCTGTGTCGCTGGTTTTGGAGACTCAGCCCCCGCCGAATGCAAGCTGGACCATTTTTCGATGACTTTACCGATGAGATCCGGGCGGTTCATCTGCTGGAGAAGGTGACGTGTCCAAGGATCCCACCGCTGCCCCATCCAGCTTTTGCGCCAGGCATCTCGGAAACGTGGCGCATCCCGAACCGACTCTGGCGCGGCCTCAAGCCTGACGGCGTTAACAGATGCATAAGCAGTCCAGCCATCCAGCAGAATCTGTGGGGCCGCGGGATGGCCGTCCGACAAAGCTTGCCGCATTTTGGAATCCCAAAGGGCAAACATTTCTTTCTGACTACAAACAAATTCCGGAGCTGAAAAAAGCACCGCGGATATGCTCTCTAGGAGTGGCATCCGGCAGTCCTTCAATGCCTCCTTTATGATTTCCAGTAGTGCGGTGGGAACATGCTGTAGGCTTTCTGGGGAACTGCGGAGTTCCGCCGCCCAAGCGCTAATCCAAACATCGTGGAAAAACGGCAACTCTCGAAGCTCCCACGGGACAGACCCCCAACATCTCGGGTAGTTGCGTAGTTGCATTTCCCAACCGTTGATCCAGATCTGCCTGAAATTTGGCAATGCTCTCAGCTCCGCCGGAACATTTATCCAGGATCTGGAGGAACGGCGAAGTTCCGCTTCCCAAGTACTGATCCAAGCGTCCTTCACGCGTGGCAGCTCTTTTAGCTCGTGGGGAAGATGACGCCAGATTTTTGGGAGGCTGCGAAGCTGCGCTTCCCAACCGCTGATCCAAGCATTCCTTACACTTGGCAGCTCTCTAAGCTCAGCGGGAGTATCCGCAAAGCTTTCCGGAGAACACCGAAGTTGCGCTTCCCAACCGCTGACCCAGGTATCCCTCAGATTTGGGAGGTCTCTGAGTTCCTGGGGCAGGTACTTGAAGCTTTCGGAAAAATGGCGGAGCTGCCCTTCCCAACCCTGAATCCAGGCCTCTCTTACACTTGGCATCTCTCTTAGCTCATCGGGAACATCTTTAAAGCTCGCGGGGTAACGCCTGAGTTCCGCTTCCCAAGCCTGGCTGACCCCGGGCAGCGCAATGAGTTCTTCGGGGACGTGCTTGAAGCTTTCCGGAGAACGCCGAAGTTCTGCTTGCCAACTGTTGATGAAAGCTTCCCTTACGTTTGGCAGCTCTCTCAGTTCATGAGGAATGCGCTTCGAGTATGCTTTCAGATCCTTGAGGGCCGCGTGGCTAAGGGCTTTTACCCAACCCGCAGCCCAGCGGGGCTTAAACGTATCCATCTGCAGAATCTGCTCCGGGATTTCGACGGCATCTATAGCGCGCAAATATGCACAATTTTCCCAGCCGGTCTGCCACGCTTTCCGAATATTGGGATCGCTCAAAAACTTCTCGGGGATTTTGGAAAGCTTTACCGGCGATTTTGTTAAGTGCTCTTTCCAGGACTCCTTCGCGAGCTGAGTAAACTCAGCGCGGCCGGCGAATTCCGTCGGGAAGTAGTTTGCCCAGAAGGGGTCCAGCGCTGCTTGGCGAATCAGAGAAGCGAATACCTCGTTTTTTAAGGCGATATCGTTGCGTATATGCTCCGGAGCGTGGTCCCAGCCGAATGGAAAACGCTTCAGGACAACACGCCACTGTTCGTCACTCCACGACTGCAGGTCACTATTCAAAGATTCGGAGTGGCGCCGACTGTAAAAAACCCAAGTCTGGGAGGGAAATACAACGCGACGCAGCAATTCAATGTCGTGAGTGAAGGGTTGCGCCCCGTTTCTGTAACCGGCGGCCTCGTAAATGGTAGTCTTCCCGATGCGCGCGCCCACCACCGGTTTATTGTGCTCACAGAGCACAAAGAAGTCGCAGTCTTGCAGATAAATGCGCCCCGTCCCTTCGCTCGCAACGCACCATCTTGCTTTGCGTCCCAAGAAGGCAAGCAGTTGCACTCCGTCCCGACTTGGACCAAGTGTCGAAATGCCCGGGATGCGGGTCCAACCGTTGTGTAAATAGCGGTTGGTACCGTTTAAATGTTTCATCCGCTCGACGACGTAACGGCTTGCAATACACACACCCGGGACGAACTTGCCTTGCTCCACCGCTGCTGCGAAAGTGCGTAACGGGTCCGCCTCCACGCTGTCCGGCGGGCGTCGCACACCACGGCCGCACTCATCAAAAATCGATTTCAACACGCAAAAAATCCATGCAGGCTCGTTCGGATATTTGCCATTCATAAAGTCCCACCACTCCGTGAAACGTACTTGCTTGCGCTTGTTAAAAAAGTGCAACACCTCGGCCTTTACCGCCTCGGGATTAGAACTCGCGCGGGAGCGCAGAGCAACGAGTTCGGCGTGTTCATCTGCTTGAAGGGCCGCCTCCAGTGCTATGTTTTTGAGATAATATTTGTCACGGAACGGGTCACCTGAGGCGTCCGAGCAATCCGTTGGCCTGAGCGCAGGGAGTAACGCCTCCCGAATGTGTTCATTTAAGAGCTTTGCGTCCCATCCCTTGGGGTGCTTGTTCCAAGGAATGGTGTTTTCAAAAAGACCTACAAATAGCCGCAGAAACGGATGCGAATTTAATCCGTAACGCTTCACCTTCTGCGGCCATCGATAAGTGTCGGCCGGTGTCATTTGCTGATTTTGGTCAATCGTATCTGGCATCGTCTTTTGCTTTTCTATGGGTTTGCTCTTCCTTTCCCAGAAGGTGCTGGACGCAACTGCGGCCATGGAAACACCTCCTTTCGCAACGCTGATTCGAGGTTCTGCTGTGCACACCTCACTCAAAGACGCGCACCGCCTCGGCATTCCGACTCTCCTTACCAGGTCCCTCGAAGTGCCGCTTTGGAACCTCGAGCAGACTGTGGCTGAACCTCTTATATAGAGATTGTCACGCGGGCTTGTGATGCTTCACGTGGCCCTGCCTAACCTGCTTTATGTTCTTCTCCGCCACTCAAAAATCTCAAGTTGAGGGCACGAAAAACCCTAGGATGCCATGAAGCATCCCCTCGATTTTCATCCCCATTTTCCCAAAATAACAAAACCTCCCCACCCACAACCCCCATGTGTCTAGCCGTACACTATAGGCGGATAGGGGGGCCTTTTGAGGGGAGGGAGCGGCGGAGTCGGCCGAGGTCCGCGTTTCTCCATGGCTACGCGGGAAGGTCCTTCGCAGACTTTCAAAAGAGCAGAGAAATCACAAACGCTCACGGTGGCTGAATTCGGACCTTCGATGGGATGTGCAATAATGAGGAGGACACTCAAACCTATGGATTCTCCAAACACTGTTTCGATTTGCAAATGCCACCCGAAAAACGAGTTCCAACTTGGTTTTTGGATTTGGTTTGGGTCGGCGACGTTGCGGGTCGTCTCTTTCTTGGACGGAATATTTTTACCGCATCCTCGGTCCAGAAAACGAAGGATTCCGCCCTTTGCGGCGGTGTGTCTTCGGTATTTTGTGATTGGCGTGTGGAAAACAGTGTGTGTGCGCCTCTGGGAGGTCCGCCCGTGCGGAATGCACAAAAGACATTTATGCAAGGAAGCTAATCCAATTTTTCAAAGACTGAGCAAAATCATCACCACTTGGAACGCGATGTTCGCACTCAACTGTTGGCCGGATGATGACTTGGAAGAAAAACCATTCACTCGGTGATGTGGAACTGGATTCAAAAACGCGTCTGACGCTCGGCCTTTACCAAACACCCTCAAATTAAAATAAAAACACCAAACCCCTAGCGGGAATATCGAGCTCAAGCTTGACTAAGCCAGAAGCAGAAGTTCAAAAACTGACACTTGCATTCAATCTGAAAGAGCGCCCTAAGATCAAGCTGAGGCTGGGCACCCCAAACCCCTCCATTGGCCCTCATTGTAACAACCGCTGCGCCTAAAAGCGCCCGTCTTTCGGGTCTTCCCCGACAGCTTTCATTCAAAACCGCCACCCCAAAAACCATGTCCTGCGCGATCTGCGGCCGTAGCCATTATATTATTACATCTCGTGAAGAATCGCAAAAGCCTCATGAGCATGCGTCTGAGGAGACGCGCCGTGTCTGTCCGGAATGCGCCTTCACCCACTGGCAGTCTGCCGAGGTAGAGCGGTTTCCTCGAGCCGGCGATTACTTGCGTTCGAATGAGTCTCGGCAACAGACGCTCAACGCTGCGCTGGCGGGGCCGTGCTTGTTTTATCCTGGAGCGGGACTGGACATTGATCCGGCGTTGTTGTTCGCCAAGAGTGGCGCCGTTTCCACGGTTGTGTATGCAGACTATTTGGTCGGAGATGCCAGCGTCGCGGATCTGTTCCGTCAAATGGAGCGTCCCCCTTTTGGCGTCGGGACAATGTTGGAGGCGGGAGATTTGAGGGCTGGTGATTTTGGATTTGCCTCACCGGACTCGTTTTATCCAAACGTCCGCACCTTTGGAGATGACGGGCGGCACAATCGTGACGACGAGATGGCCGTGGGAAAATGGGCCCGGTTTCAAGGGCGGGATGGGCGGCTGTTGTTGTTCCTCTATTTTTGCACCGAAGCCATTCAGACCTATCTCAATCTCTGGGGCACTCAGGGCCGCGCACCGCTTGCAGTCGTGGTTCAACGCCACGGCGCGGGGGGACTCTGGACTCTCCTGGACGGGGATTGTCTTCTCTACGCTGCGGCCCAAAGACTTCCTAAATACCTCTACGTTGGCGACGGCGGAAGTGAGCCGTGGCCCGGCTACCGGCGCGTGTCCGAATACAGGATTGACCGACACAGCGCGAATCGCAGTACGCGTGCTTTATTCAGAGCCGAAGCAGCTTCCGCCCAAAATATGGACTCCCCATTGAATGATTGGGACGGGCGCTCACCATCGATAAACAGTGGCAGGTATGAAGAGTTTCACGTGTTCAAGATTGCCCGTCCGGAGGTCTGGCGTTGGTGACTGGCGTTTAAGCCAGCCAGCCTTGGCGACTGGAAAAACAAGGTTGTAACGACGGCCGCGGCCGCTGATAAAGTCCGCGTGCGGTCGTTCCCGCTTGGTTGGAGTAGTGCAGAATGCGTTCGACGAAAATCGTTAACAAGAACCACCCTTCCGTGAGCTCTGACGCCGAAAACAACGACTTGAGCCAAAGCGCCGGGGCGTCACCGAGCCAGCTCAACAAGAACGCCCCAGATGGCACCTTGTCTCCTGTCAGGGACTCACAAACGCCCGCTTTGACTGAGAGCGATGATGAGGACGAAAAGTGCGAGCGCATCGAGCTCGAATATTTTGAAATAGCGGGTGGTCCCTTCTTCCACGGCACCAGTCGCCGGGCCGCACGAAAAATTTTCAAGGAAGGTTTCAAAGACTGGTCGTGGACCGCCAAAAACCCCAATTTACGTCACCTTTTGAGACAGGGGATTGTCCGCTGGTTTCACGACGGAACATACGGGCGGGGCACCTATGTCACACGAAACTGGCGGGTCGGGTTGTTTTTCGGTCCGGTACTCTTCCGCGTTTCGTTGCAACCAGGGACCCGCATTTTGAGGTTGGATGTGCCGCCCGACAGAAAGGTCCTTGGCTCATTACGCCGCGAATTTGGAAAGGAAATCCTGACTCACGCCCCGTGGAAAGCGATGCCAACCAACAAGCAATTAACGCTTAAAGAAGCCGTTGAGCTTGCCCGCTATCATGTTAATCGATGGCAAAATTCAAACCGACTTCTTGGTGGCAAGCGCTGCGAGATGCACGAGCAACGCATGCGTGATTTGCGAAAAATTCTAGTCCGTTATGGCCTTCACGGCTGGGGTGAACCCTCTGATCTTGGGGGTATCGTCATCTTCGCGACCGACCGGATCCAATTGCGCGAAGTGGTGCTCTCGATTCCACGCAAGGACTGGCTCTGGGATTTCAACCACACTCAATACGTGCAGGGACACTACCCTTCGCTGGGAGCGTTCGTGCAACAGTGCCGCAGATCCACCAACCGGGGTAATGCCGTGACGCGCAAATGGGTGGAAGACGCGAATGAACAACTCGTTAAAGATGCAACGGTGGCTCACGCGTTCTCCAAAAAAGAAAGGGTGCCGCGTGTACGTAAATCTAGTCGCGGCGCATGAACTAATCCTTTCCCCCCCTGAATCAACAACCCAACTCAACCGTCAACTTACAACACACCCCACCGCAAACTTTGGTGTAGACCCATAAACTGGGCCGTCCGAGTTTCCTCAAAAACGCAATGAAAGTGACTCTTTGACAGAGACATTGCGGGCGGTAGAGGGGGGGGGGTAAAAAATGGGGTGACCGACGGGACTCGAACCCGCAACAGCCAGAATCACAATCTGGAGCTCTACCATTGAGCTACGGCCACCATTTGGGACAACGAGATTAGCAGGAAACCGAGTGTTGCCAACCCTTTTAAGTTGCCGGCACAAACCAGCTCTGGGTTCGTGTAGGGCGTGCCCTTGAACCTTAGCGGGTCACCAGAGGGAACATGGTCCCCGGCTGGATGAGCTCCAGTTCGTGGATCGCCCAAGGGTCCGTTCCACTGGCGAGTTGGGTGATGCGAACAAACTTTGCCACCGCCGGGGGGAAGCTGAGTTCCGTCATGGGCACTGCACCGCCAGCCTTGGCAACGACCGTGGACCAGTGTTCCCCGTCGTTGCTGAGCTCTACCTTGACCTGTTTTGGAGCAAACTTGGAGCGGTTGGCGACTTCCAGTCGGACGCCAAGGATTTTGGTCTCCTGGGGAAGTTCCACCTGAAACCACTGGCCCGGAGCCTGCGGCACTTTTGTGGTCCAGGCCGTCTGGCCCTTGTTGTCGAGAGCCGAAGCAGAAGCGTTGGCCTCCAAACTAGCGGTGGCCTTCCATTTATCCCGTCCCTTGAGGGGGTTTGGAAGCGCGCTCAGGAGTTCCTCCTGGGTCCACGCGGCGGCTCGGTCCTTGGTGGCCTGGCGGATTTTAACAACCTCCTCTTCGGTCAGAATCGACCCTCGGTTGCTGAAGCTGTTTCGAACATAGCTGCCCACGGCCGCAAGATAATGGTCCGGGTTTGTGCCAAGGGGAACCATCTGCGCCTCATAGGTTTTTCCATTGAGCGGGCCGCTGATGCCGTGTAGCATCACAGAGATCAGCCCCTCGGCGGGGCCAGTGACGGTTTTTGAGCCTGCCAAGGGCGGGGCGAGCGTGACTCCGGGCGCCATTCCCGCAAGCGGCATTCCTTTGCCGTCGTGGCCGTGGCAGGAGAAGCACAATTCTCTGAAGATGGTTTCCCCTTCTTTCAAAAGAGCGAGATCCTGGGGGCTGAAGTCTTTTGGGTAGGAGGGAAGTCCGGCCACGAGAGCCATCTTGCCCAGTTCGCGGTACCCCTTGGAGGGGCTCGCCTCGATGAGTTTGTTGGCTTCATCAGCCCACTTTTCCCAAGCAAGCAGCTTGCCCGTGAGCAAGACCTGAAGCGCGACCGTGGGGTCGGCATCCTTCGCGAGCGCGATGATATCTGCCTTGAGTGACAAATCTCCGGCCTTCCAAAGCGTCTCGCTCACGCGAATTGCCGAGACTCGCACTTGGGGATCTGCATCCTTGAGGGCCGCACGCACGAGCGCGGGGGTTGCCGCGTCCAGCCCCTCCAAGGTCCACAGGGCATGCATTCTGGCCAGGGGGCTTTTGCTCCCGAGGACAAGTTTTTCGAGAGCGGGTACGACCGACTTGTCCGCCCTCACGACGAGGAGTTTCTGGGCGGTGTCGCGCCACCAGCCGTTGGGATGTTCTAGGTGCGCGACGAGCTGGGAGGCGGATTCCTCCAGCATCCGCGGCTGCGGTCCGGGCTTGAAGTCCTTGTGAACCAGCCTCCAAATCCGGCCGGCGCCCACATTTTTATCCAGCCCATAAGCCTCGACGACCCCGCGCAGATAACTGCCTGGTTTGGTCCAGTTGCTCTCCTGCACAATGCCGCGGTACATATCCACAAAGTACAGGCAGCCGTCCGGAGCGTTGGCGATGTTGATGATCCGGAAGTTGGGGTCGGTGGAAGTGATGAACTCCGCCTTGTCGTAGGCGTTGCGGATTTTTGTGATGCCATCCTCCACGTTGATTTTGGTGCGGCGGATCAGGCGGCCTACGGGTTCGGAGAAAAGGATGTCGCCCTGCAAGTCA
This sequence comes from Verrucomicrobiota bacterium, assembly GCA_003402745.1. Classification (GTDB taxonomy): domain Bacteria; phylum Verrucomicrobiota; class Verrucomicrobiia; order Chthoniobacterales; family Chthoniobacteraceae; genus Chth-196. Next base: position 9,760 of record QQND01000040.1, on the reverse strand, counting down.
GCAGGCAGCCGGTCGCCCCGGAAAATTTCCTGTCCGCAAGTGGCGGTGAAATGGTTGAGGGTGTAGAGGCCTGGGCGGTGGCGGGCGGGGCCGCCCTGCTGGTCTGGGAGTCCGAGGGCGGGCCACACTTCGGGGTAGTCCGCAGGTTGTTGGTCGGGGTGGGTGAGGCCCGCGTAGGCGATGTGGGTTTGGAAATTCACCAAGCCCTTTTCGCCGCCGGCGTTGTTGAACCACATTTTTCCGAAATTATCTTGGGCCAGCCCCCACTGCCCGCCGTTGGGGGCGGTGGGCTCTTTAAGAGCCCCCTTGGGACTCCACCTGAGCCGGTAAGAATTGTAAGTGGTGTAAATCCAGTTGTCCATGGACCAGACCAAACCGCTGGGCTGGTGCTCCATGTTGCCCCCGCGCGGCCCGCCCATATAAAAGGTCTCCTTGGTGTCGGCCACACCGTCCCCGTTGGTATCCCCGTGCATGGTGATGTCCAAGGTGTCGGTAACGCCGACGAGGACGCGGTCGTCCAGGGGGAGGACCATGCGGGGAATGAGAAGGTTGTCGAGGTAGACGGTGTGTTTGTCGAATACGCCGTTCCGCTTGGAGCTTTCATGGCGGGAGATGCGGCTCACGGGGGCGTGCTCCTGCGAGCCGTCGGCATCCTGCATGTAGGTGCGCATTTCGACGACATACATCCGGCCGTTGCCATCGAAGGCGATGGCGGCGGGCTCCTTTACGTCTGGTTCGCTTAGGACGAGTTCAAGGCTGTAGCCTTCGGGCAGCTGGATTTTTTTGAGTTCGTCCGAGGGAGAAAGCATTGGAACCTTGTAAGGCTCCGGCAACGCAGGCGGGGCAGGCTGTTGCGCTGTCGCCGACAGAATGCTGGCGAGGAGGAGGGAGGTCATCGTGGAGGGCTGTTTCATAGGGAAAGGCAAAGTGCGGGTCGCGGGTGCTGAAGGAATGGCAGGGCGTGGGATCGGGGCCGCAAGCTTCTACGGTTGGGGCTCCCGGGCCTGGGGCCAGTGGTATTTTTTGGGCACCTTCAACCCTGAGGTGTGTTGGGGGCAACGTCGCAGAGGGGGAGCCAGCGCCCTTGGCGGCCCGTGAAAGGCTGGAGGAGGCCCTCCCGAGGCGACGGCGAAGGGCTCATAAAGCGAGATTACAGGCATGAGGCGTAAAAACTTCACCCGCGACGGTCGACTTGCTTAGAAAAAAGATGCTGAAAGCTGCAAGCGGCCCCCTTGAATGGCTCCGATTGTGTGTTATAGGTAACCCTACGTCGGCTAGTGCTTCGCTAGCTAAACGATTGTCCTACAATTATCCCCACCCCAAAATCTCCCGTGGAATCTTCGTCTAAACAAAAAAAGGGCCATTCCAGCAGTGGATTCTCCCCCACTGCCCCAACTGCCCCCACCTCCTTTCTGCAAACACTCGATGGAATTAAAATTCCGCTTCTAGCCGCGGGGCTTTTTCTTCTGGTTTTGGCGGTTTTTGGGGAGGCGAGGAATTTCACTTTCTTAAGTTACGACGACAACCAGTACATTTTGGAGATTCCGGCCGTGCGCGAAGGGTTGAGCCTCTCGAGCATCTGGTGGGCGGTTTCGCACAGTCACGTTGGACAGTGGCATCCGCTGACAAGCTGGTCCTTCATTTTTGATTCGAGTGTTTCCGGGTTGCCGGCCCAGTTGGCTGGGAAGAAAGGCCCGGATGCCGCCGGATGGTTCCACTTGCACAACATCCTTCTGCACGGCGCCGCCGCTGCCCTGCTGTTTCTCGCGCTGCGCAAGCTGACGGGATCGGTCTGGCGCAGCGCCTTCGCCGCCGCCATTTTTGCGGTGCACCCGTTGCGCGCGGAGTCTGTGGCATGGGTGACTGAGCGCAAGGACGTGCTGAGCGGGCTCTTCCTTATGGCGACCCTGTGGGCTTACGGCTTTTACGCGGAGAAAAGTGCGTCTCGCAAGCGGCACCTTCTTTTGTGCGTACTCTTCGCGCTGGGCCTCTTGGCGAAGCCCATGCTGGTGACGCTGCCCTTTGTCTTCCTGTTGCTGGACATCTGGCCTTTGAACCGGCTGGACATTGAACCGGCGGTTTCTGGAGACTGGCAGCCAACCTGGAAACAGGCTTTGCCCCTGATTCGGGAGAAGCTTCCGCTGTTCATCATGGCTTTTGCCTCGGCCGTGGGCGCCGTTTTCGCTGTGGGCACCCCCTTCCGCCCTATTCCTATTCTGCCTTTGCTGCCGCGCTTGGAGTACATCCCCGTCTCTTATGTAAACTACTTCAAGCAGTTGTTTATTCCCGTAAACCTGTCCCCCCACTATCCCTTTGTGGTGGAGGGCCCGGCCCTGTGGAAAGTCGGGGGATCGATCGCTGTGCTTCTTGTTTTGAGCTGGCTGGCGTGGTCCTGGAGAAAAAAACAGCCCTCTTTCCTGCTCGGCTGGCTCTGGTTTTTGGGCACCCTCCTGCCGGTGATCGGGCTGGTCCCCGGGGGCATTCAAATCTCCGCCGACCGTTATACGTACCTCCCGCAAATCGGCCTTGGAATTTCGATTGCTTGGATATTTGGCTCGCTGGTGAGCACGCAGCTTCAGAAGCAGACGGCTGCCGTGGCCGGTGTGGCGATTGTCGCGCTTTTGTCCGTGGCCGCCGCCCAGCAGACCGCCATCTGGAAGGACGACGAATCCCTCTGGACGCATGCGCTCAAAGTCACAAAGGACAACGATTACGCCGATGAGAAACTGGCTTCCGCCTTCCAGGCGAGGGCGCTTCGGGAGTCTCCGGAAAAGGCGCAGGAACTTCGCAAGGAAGCGGAGCGGCTCTTCCGAGATGCGATCCGCCTCAACCCGCATCTTGTGGGGTCCTTGAACAATCTAAGCGTGCTTTTGCGCAGCAAGGGGGAGTTACGGGAAGCCATCGAGCTGCAGGCTAAAGCCGCAGCGGAACACCCGAGCTGGGGTCTGATGCATCGGAATCTGGCGAGTGTCCTCACTCAGAACCGCAACTACGAAGAAGCGGCGGTGAGTTTTGAAAAGGCGATCGCCTTGGATGCAAACGACATCGAGTCCCACTACAACCTGGGGCTGATCTTGAGCGAAACCAAGACCGACCCGGAAAGTCTGCAGAAGGCGATGGTGCATTTTGAGGCCGCGGTTCGGCTGCAGCCGCGTTTTGCAGAGGCACACTTCAGCATTGGGAATGCGCTTTACCGGCAGGGCAAGGTCGACGAGGCCATTGCAAGTTTCCGACGGGCCATCGAGAGCGACCCCCGGCACGCCCGCGCTTGCAATAATCTCGCGAGTTTGCTGGGCACGAAGGGCGAAAAAGACGAGCCGATGCGCCTTTACACGCAGGCCGTTAACATCGACCCGAACTACATCGAGGCCTACCGCAACCTTGCCGAGGCACTCTTGAAGGCGGGTAACGGAGCGTCTGCCGTTCAGGTTTGGAAAACGGCGCTTGAGCGGAGCCCGAACGACTTGCCGATTCTGTACCGGCTTTCTTGGATCATGGCCACCCACCCCGATCCGGCGGTGCGTAGAACCTTCGAACCGGTGGATTTGGCCAAACGCGGGGTGGAACTCACCCAGAGCAAGGAGCCCGCATTCCTTGACGCACTGGCCGCCGCATACGCTCAGACCAGCCGTTTCACCGAGGCTTGCCAGCTCGTTTCACAGGCGATCGAGATCCTGCCCCAGGGCAAGGCCTCTCCGCAGGCGGACGCGCTGCGTGCCCGACTGAGCCTTTACAAGGAAGAGAAACCTTACCGCGAATCGGCGCCTGGGGCCGGACAGTAGGGGTTTCCATGCGGGTTCTCATCACCGGAATCTGCGGCTTCGCAGGGAGCCACCTTGCGCGCGGGCTCCTGCAAGCGCGCGAGGGACTCCGGATCAGCGGGGTGGACAACCTCTCGCGTCCGGGTTCGGAAACCAACTTGGGGCCGTTGCGCAGCCTCGGCTGCGAAATCACGGTGGCTGACCTGCGCGACCCTTCCGTGATGGCGGGTTTTCCAGGCGCGGACTGGCTGATCGACGCCGCCGCGGAACCTTCTGTGCTGGCTGGCGTGTCAGGCGGATCCTCCGTGGTGGATCTGCTTCAGAACAATCTTTTCAGCACCGTTCCGATGCTCGAGTTTTGCCGTCGTCATTCCGCCGTTTTCACGCTCCTTTCCACCAGCCGGGTGTACGGGATCAAGCCGCTGAGCGGCATTCCTCTGACGGTCAACAACGGCGCGTTTACGCCTGAGCCGGATTCCGGATTCAGCGGCGGAGTTCAAGAGACGTTTCCAAGCACTCCGCCTGTTTCTTTGTACGGCGCGTCCAAACGGTGTGCGGAAACCCTCGCGCTGGAATTTGGAGAGGCTTTTGAGTTTCCCGTCTGGCTGAATCGGTGCGGCGTGCTGGCGGGAGCTGGTCAATTTGGGAAAGCCGACCAAGGGATCTTTTCGTTCTGGATCCACCGTTGGGCTGCGAAACTGCCCCTGAAGTACATTGGGTTCGGCGGGCGGGGTTTTCAGGTGCGCGACTGCCTGCATCCCCTGGACCTGGTGCCTCTGTTACTCCAGCAGTACGAGGCCGGGGCAAGCCCAGAGAAGCCCCGCGTTCTTAATGTGTCCGGGGGCGCCGCAAGCGCCACCTCCCTGAGCCAGCTAAGCGCTTGGTGCGCCCAAAGACTGGGGTCGCACACTGTGGCCGCAGACCCCTTGGAGCGGCCCTACGACCTTCCCTGGGTGGTCCTCGACTCTGGGCTGGCAAAAGCGGTCTGGCAGTGGCACCCTAGGAGGAACGCTGAGTCCATTTTTGAGGAAATTGCCGCTCACGCCCTGGAAAACCCCCGGTGGCTGGACTTGTGCACCCACTAAGAAAGCCTACCGCCGTGAACGCAACCCCGCTTTCCCTGCTCTCTATCGTCATCCCCGCTCGCAACGAGGAGGGCGCCATGCCGTCGACCCTTCGGCATCTGCATGTGGAGTTAGCGCTCAGAAAAATCCCTCATGAAATTGTCGTCGTAGACGACGGTTCTACAGATGCTACGTGGGCCGTTTTAGAGGAAATCGCTTGCGAAATCTCTGAAGTCCGGCCAGTGCGAAATACCGGTCCGAACGGATTCGGCAGGGCGATTCAGCACGGGTTTGCGGCGATGACAGGGGACGCGGTCGTGGTGATGATGGCGGACGAATCCGACGACTGCCGGGATGTGGTGCGGTACTGGGAGATTTTGAATGAGGGATACGATTGCGTCTTTGGCAGTCGTTTTATGAAGGGAGGGGGGGTGATTGATTACCCTTGGATCAAGCTGCTCCTGAATCGCGTTTTCAACCTGTTCATCCGGGTTCTGTTTAGAATCAAACTCAACGACACCACCAACGCCTTCAAAGCCTACCGGCGCTCGGTGATCACCGGGGTGGGTCCGATTCTTTCCCAACATTTCAACCTCACCGTGGAAATTCCCCTGAAAGCGATCGTCCGCGGCTACTCCTGGAAGGTCATCCCGATTACCTGGCGTAACCGGCGTTTTGGCGTGGCCAAACTTAAAATCGCGGAAATGGGCAGCCGCTATTTGTTTATCTGCCTCTACTGCTGGCTGGAAAAAACCCTCAGCCGCGGCGATTACAAAAAACCCGATTCGGACGCCTCGCCGGCCCTCCTGCCCGCAGCGCAACCGGACTCCTCGGCACTCTAAATTCAAAAATGGCTTCAAAACGCATTCTTGTCACGGGTTCCTCGGGATTGATTGGCTCTGAGATCTGCCTTTTTTTTGCCCAGCAGGGCTATGAGATCCATGGGGTGGACAACAACCAGAGGGCTGTTTTTTTCGGGCCCCAGGGCGATACGACATGGAACCGGGACCGGCTTCTGGGGTTGATTCCCGGCCTGAGCGTGCATGCTTTGGATGTTCGAGACCGTGAGCAGATTCTGCTTCTCGTAGACACGCTTCGGCCGGAAGCCATTGTTCACGCGGCGGCCCAGCCTTCCCATGATTTGGCTGCGACCATCCCCTTCGACGACTTTGATACCAACGCGGTTGGGACGTTGAACCTGCTGGAGGCTGCCCGCCGTTTTTGCCCGGAGGCGCCGTTCATTCATTTTTCCACGAACAAAGTCTACGGGGACCGACCTAACACAATTGCCCTCAACGAGTTGGAGACGCGCTGGGACTTTGCAGATCCGGTCTATGTCCAGGGGATTCCAGAAACCTTTTCTGTGGACCAGTGCAAACATTCGTTGTTTGGAGCTTCAAAACTCGCTTCCGACATCCTGGTTCAGGAATACGGCCGCTATTTTAACATGCCCACCTGCTGCTTGCGGGGAGGGTGCCTCACAGGGCCCAATCATTCCGGGGTTCAGTTGCATGGTTTTTTGAGTTATCTGGTGCGCTGCAACCTCGAGCGGCGCCCCTACACCGTGTTTGGGTACAAGGGTAAACAGGTCAGGGATAACATCCACAGCACCGACGTCGCGCATTTTGTCTGGGAGTTTTTCCAGGCGCCGCGCTCCGCAGAGGTTTACAATCTGGGCGGTGGCAAGGAGAACTCTTGTTCTATTCTGGAGGCCTTTGCGAGCGTTGAAGCCCTCACGGGCATCGCCCAAGTCAGCACGTACAGCGAGAAGGCACGCGCTGGGGACCATATTTGTTATTACAGCGATCTTTCAAAACTGAAGTCGCATTACCCGCAATGGAGCCTCCGCTTTTCCCTAAAGCGATCGCTGGAAGAAATGGTAACGAGCTGGGAGCAGCGGATGGCCTGAACTCGAACGCACCCTTGCGAACCCTTGCGATGCGCCTCGTCTTCCAAAGCGCCCCGGCTGCTTCCCATTGCTTGACCCCGAGAAACCCAACCCATTAGACTCTTAACTTTTACCGGAGGCCTCTATCTTGGAACTCAAAGACATTAAAGAGCTCATTGCTCTCTTTCGCAAAAACGACCTCTCCGAATTCGCATTGGAGCAGGAAGGCTTTAAAATCAGCCTCAAACGGGGGGCAGACGCTCTCCCCGTCTACAGCCACCAACCTCTCTCGTTTCAGCAAGCTGCCCCGCAGGCGCTTCCGGCACCAGCCGCCCCAGCCACTGCAGCGCCGGCTGAGCCTTCCCACGATATTCAGTCCCCGATGGTTGGGACCTTCTACTCAGCCGCATCTCCGGAGGCCCCCGCCTTTGTCTCTGTGGGCCAACAGATCACTCCCGAATCTGTCATTTGTATCATCGAGGCCATGAAGGTCATGAATGAAATCAAAGCGGAGACTTCTGGAGTCGTCGTTGAGGTGCTGGCTGAAAATGGAAAACCCGTCCAATACGGCCAGCCTCTTTTCCGCCTGCGCTAACCCCCGTTCTTTTCTGCAGCTCAGTTTCACCCGCCGCGCCATGCCCGGGATGGGGTCCGAACGCCTCCCACATCTCTCTTTTATCAGCCGTTTATTTTTTCCCCATGTTCAACAAGGTTCTGATCGCCAACCGTGGTGAAATCGCATTGCGCGTCATCCGCGCCTGTAAAGAATTGGGAATCAAAACCCTGGCCGTCTATTCCGAGGCGGATGTAGACTCCCTCCATGTCCAACTCGCGGACCAGGCCGTCTGCATCGGGCCTCCTCCCAGCAGTCAGTCCTATCTCAAAATTGACCGGATCATTTCCGCGGCTGAAATCGGTAACGTGGACGCAATCCACCCAGGGTACGGTTTTCTAGCCGAGAACGCACACTTCGCGGAGGTCTGCGCCAGTTGCAACATCAAGTTTATCGGGCCCCCCCCGGCCGCCATCCGTTCGATGGGCGACAAAAACATCGCCCGCGCCACGGCCCGCGCCGTCGGCGTTCCCGTGACGCCAGGCTCCGATGGTCTCGTGGAATCCGAACACGACGCTCTCCGGATTGCCCGCGAAATCGGCTTTCCCGTCATGATCAAGGCCGTGGCGGGCGGAGGCGGGAGAGGAATGCGCCCCGCCCACAACGACGGTTCGCTTGTCGCGGGTTTCCACAGCGCGCGGATGGAGGCGGAGAAGTGCTTTGGCAACAGTGGGGTCTACATTGAAAAACTCATTGAGGATCCGCACCACATTGAATTCCAGATCATGGCGGATTCCCACGGCAACGTGGTGCACATCGGTGAGCGCGACTGCTCGATGCAGCGCCGGAATCAAAAGATCATCGAAGAATGCCCCAGCCCGCTGCTTACCGAAGACCTGCGCCAGCGCATGGGTGCGGCGTCAGTCCGGCTGGCGGAATCCGTTCATTACGAGGGGGCTGGCACCATAGAGTATCTCGTGGACAACGCGGGTAATTTTTTCTTCATGGAAATGAACACCCGCATCCAGGTGGAGCACTGCATCACCGAGGAAGCCTACGGGATTGATCTTGTGAAGGAACAGATCAAGGTCGCGGCAGGGGAACCCCTGTCCCACTATGTCCGGGACGCAAAGCGCCGGTACCACGCGATTGAGTGCAGGATCAATGCAGAGGATCCCGCCAACAATTTCGCCCCCTGCCCGGGCAAAATCAATTTGTACTACGCCCCGGGAGGCCGCGGCGTGCGCATCGATTCGCATGCTTACACCGGTTACACGGTGCCCCCTCACTACGATTCCATGATCGGCAAGGTCATTGCGATGGGGACTTCGCGGGAAAATGCGATCGCTAGAATGCGGCGCGCCTTAGGTGAATATATTTTGCAGGGGATCAAGACGACCATCCCCTTCCAGCAGGCCATCATGCACGACCCTGATTTCGTTCGGGGCGAATACGATACGGGCTTTGTTTCGAGGCTGATCGACGCCCGGAACTCCGAGTTTGGAAAGAATCGGCAGTAGTCTGGGGCCTTTCAACAAAGTGCTTGTCAGTCGGCACGGAATCGATACAGTGTCCGAACAGTTCATGCGGGTGTAGCTCAGTTGGTAGAGCACTTCCTTGCCAAGGAAGATGTCGCGCGTTCGAGTCGCGTCACCCGCTCCACTTTTAAACCCCTCCAAGCGGAGGGGTTTAGTGCTTTTTGAGGGGCATCCTGGGGCTGTGGCCCGGGTCCAGGGTCTTCAGTCCTGAGTTCTTGTGAATTCGCTCAAGTTTTGGCAGTCTGATTCCGATGAGTATGCGGTCTTGGCCCTGCGTCAGGATCCATTCTGGATTCGCTCTGAACTCCTAGCCCGCTAATCTTCAAGAACACGCGGTATAAAAAAGCAGGAGATCCAAGAATCAAAACCGACAAATGGCTGGGAGCCGGAAAATGGCGCGCCTTCGGCGGCCTGGCCCTGTCCAAACTGCATGGCCTTTGAGGAGCGCCGCCGATGACTGACCCCGGTGATCCCTCAAACAGACAACCCCGCAGTGCCCCCGAAGGATGGGAATCTGAGCTGCCGAAGAAAGCCCGAAGGGCGGCGTGTGCAATAATCCTAGAAACGGCAATGAAAGGTCGATGGAGCTGATACAACTAAATCTTTAAAAGGGAGAACCAGCTCGAATATAGCTCGTTTCAGACTCACCCACTGGGTGAGTGCCTTTGCGCCGTGTACAACGTCGGTGAAGACATTGCTGTCGCCCTCATGCCCCTGAACCCGGACGGTTCTCAACCCAAGTCTTGAAGAAAACTGGTCCTTCTCTCCTGGGACCGCGGAGCCCCCGCGTGCGTTGGGAAAGCTGAAGTCCACGCGGGTGAAAGTCCCGCCGCTCGAATTAGACGGTTCACGACCGAAAGCGATGTCCGGAATGAAGCCGTGAGGCCGAAGCCGCAAGCGGGACATCGGCTGAACCAGCAGGCCATAACGAAAGTAAACCCCATCTAATGAGCATC
>QQND01000039.1 GCA_003402745.1 Verrucomicrobiota bacterium | reverse complement strand
TGGGTGTAATGTTGCACAACCTCGCCAGACACCGGTCGACGGAATGCTTTGGGCAAAAAGGCGCGGAGTAACTGAGTCGCGTCCTCTATGGGCGCTGAGGTCTGCGGCATGAGCGGGTCTTTGCTCCAAGCTTCGGCAGTGCGTTTTTCACGGGGAACCACGCGCTGTTTGGGGTCGCGTTCTGCAGCCAACTCCAGTTCGGTTTTGAGCGGTAGATTGCCGAAAAGCTGTTGATAGCTGCGAGGCGGCCAAATTTCCAAAGAGCCGTCCTGCTTATCCAAAGGTCCCTCCATTTTGAGGTGCTCAATAACAAGCGTCGGTCCACTCCATTGCTCCAGCGGGGTCTCTTTCACTTTAGATCTGAAATCCAAAAATGGCGGCAAGGTCCATCCAATGAGGTCAATCGATTGTCCCCTTTTCAGGGTCAAGTCCACGGTGACGGTTTTCGGAACATCCGGGGGAAGATCCCGCCAATCGAGATCCTTGCCGTATTGAAGCGTTGGGTGCTCCATATAATTGAAACTGACGGGCAATGTTTTTCCATCGGTGTTCAAGCCGTAGCCGGTAAGGCTGATTCGATACCGCCCATCTGCCGGTGCCGGGGGCGGAGCAACCGAGTAATATGGACGATTTAAATTCGAAGGCACCATCATTGCCTCACCGCGGACCCAGCATTTGTGGGATTCGTAACCCTTCTGCTTTTGTGGGATCTCGTAAAATTCGCGTCCGCTGACATTGAGGCTGACGGGTTTGAACGTCGTCACAGGAATCGCCGAAGAAAGAGCAGCGTCTGCAGCCTGCTGGTAGCGTACAAGGTGCGTGCTCGAAATGCTTTGAGCGGCACTGATATTGTCGAAGCCCGCTACCAGCGATTCCTCGGGAAGAAGGTCTTTTAATTCGAGCGCGGGGAGATCGAGAAGGTCACGGAGTGTGTCTTCATATTGGGACCGGCTGAGACGCCGGAGAACGACCCGGCCCTGCTTTTTTTGTCGAGCCAGAGACGCCTCGCGAAGGGGTGCCTCAAATGCGCTCAGCATTTGCTCACGTTCTTTCACTTCAGGTTGCGTCGCTTTAGCCGGAGGCATGGCTCCACTCTGAAGATGATCAAAGATATTTTCCCAGACCTGTTGATTTTTGCTTTCGCTCAAATCGGGAGTGAGCTTTTCAAGATTCAACCCTCCCTTGTGGGTATCGGAGTCATGGCACTCCGCGCAGTAACGATCTAGAAATGCCGCGGTTGGGGATTGCTTGGGTTGATCCTTCACTGTTTCGGCGCTCGCCGAAAGAGGCAACAGGACGATCAGAAACCGGCAAACGGAGGTGGCGATTCTTTGAGGCATCTGGGGGACTACGTTTAACTAACCGATGAGTGGCTTTGTCGTGGCATTCGAAGCAATAGTTTTCTAGAAATGCGCGAGGCTCTTTGGGGATTTCACGCGCCAAAACAAACGAAGATTGCAGCACAAGGATGAGGAGGATGAGCCAGAGAGAAGGATCGCTCTAGTTAGGAATACGCAGACGCAGGCTGACATCATCGACATAGTGACCTGGAAATTCCGCGGTCCCTTCGGTAATCCGAGGCTTGACGCGTAAGACGCCACACTCAAAAACTAGGAAATCCGCAGTGGGCGGAACCGGAATGGATACCGTGAGCGGTTGCCACCGTGTAGGATCTGCGACGGCCAAAATTTGGTGCTGAACCATACTGAGGCTTGAGTGCGCAAAGTCGCTCCAGAGAGCGGGTGCATCTTTGGGATCGCCAGGGAACGAGGCTGCTTTGATTAGAAAATTAAACTGCTCGCCATCGACCGGAAGCGAGGCGAACCAACCGGTGATGTCGATTTGAGCCGTCCCGCAGTTCACCTCGGAGCGAAAACGTCGCAGGTCGAGGACCTGAACCGCCTCGCCGACATAGTTGATGCTGCCCTCTTCTGCGAGAGCGTTGTCGGCTCTTAGAAACCGAAGCATTTGTTTGCCGTTGTGAGGCTGGATGCCATTTTCGGCGGTTACGACCTTTGAATAGTCTCCGCTCCATTGTCCGGCCGAATCGGGAATCCCAGCGGGAGGTACAGATTCGGCGGCCTCGAAGCCTTGGTTTACAATCGGGAGCGGGCGGGATTTAGCGCCCAACCGCTGGCCTGCGTAAGCCCAAACGGCGGAGGTACACAGTGCACTCAGGACAATGCCGGCAGCGGCGGCGGTTACCGGCCGAAGCCACCGCTTCATTTTTGCTCTACCTGAGGGCTCTGGGAATACACGCGGAGCTTTCGCGGGGAACTCTGTCACCATTCCCGCAAAACAGTCTTCCTGCTCAACCGTGCGGAGCTGATCGTGTAATTTGGTTTCACTCCAAAACTGCGAACGAGCCGCCGAGTAAGAAAGGAGCGTGTTTTCAAACTCCGCCTTTTCAGAGGGAGAAAGGCCGCCGTCCAGGTACAGGCCGATCAAGCAACTGAGCCGTTTCCTATTCATAAAATGACCGCGTTATTGGAGTTTTCGACGCAACGCCGGAGCGCCTCACGACTGCGCGCCAGAGTGACGTTGATCGCATTCATGGAGCATTCGCGGATTCGCGAAATTTCTGCAGGGCCCCATTGAGAGAAATAGCGCATGTGAATAATTTCTCGCGCTGCAGGGGCGAGCTTACTCAGGCAATTGCGGAGTGTTTCGAAACCCCGGAGCTCTTCGCTTCGCGTTTCCGTCTCCTCTGATGGGAAGGACAAAATGAGGGTCTCAAGCACCTCTTCGGAAAGCAGAGCGGGCCGCCGACTTTGGTCCCGGTGCAGGGCAAGGATTTTAAATCGGGCGATGGCGCGTACCCAAGCGAGGAAATTTGACTCTAACTGAAATTCCTGAGCTTTGGCGGAAACAGTCAGAAAACACTCCTGAAGGACGTCATCTGCCGTCGAAAAATCCGGTGTAAGAGATTGGATAAAAGAACGGAGCTGGGGCTGGTGGTGCACAAAAAGCGACTGGACCCGGAGCGTATGTTGGTTTGAGGCGTGTGAATCTGGGGGATTCATGGTTCGTTTACCTATTCCAAACACTTAGCATCTCGGGGTAGAGTTGATTCTTCAAGAGAGATGCTCTCGTCCAGTTCCAATTCTCCCATGGCTCAAAAACGCCGGCCGCCGCACGCCGCGATGGTACGTTGAACAGGAGCTCTTGTCCGGGGGCTTTCTCAACCTCGGGTGTTTGCGGAGCTCGCTAATAAAGATGGATTTGAGAGCAGCCTGCGTTTTAACTCGTTCCTTTTATTTGGCCTCCCGTGTTCCCCCCTGCTTTATGGACGTTTCCCACGGTGCTCTGGCACTTCTTTTGGGTGCGAATGCCCTTTGTTCTCTCCCCTCTGCCTCAATTGCGGCGGACACCGCGGAACGCTTGTCGCCGTACCTTGAGCCTCCCCAGCGGTTTGCCCAAACACGGAATGCATTGCGAAGCCCCTTGTTGTTCGAGGACGGAAAGCGAGCGCTGAATGCCGCCGAATGGCAAAAGCGGCGCGAAGAAATTAAAGGGGCGTGGGAAGCGGCGTTGGGAAAATGGCCCGAGGTTTTGTCTCGGCCACGAATGGAGGTTTTGCGGGAAGAAGACCATGCCACGTATACACAGAAACGCGTGCGTGTTGAAATTGCCCAAGACAGGTTTGAGGAGGGCTGGCTTCTGGTGCCCAAGAGGCAGGGGCAACGCCCGGGTGTTTTTGTGCCGTATTACGAGCCTGAAACCAGCTGCGGCCTCAGTAATCAGGAATTTCGTGATTACGCCAAACGCCTTGTTGAGCGGGGTTTTGTTGCATTGGCGATAGGTTCACCCGGTGGCAATGCGCGCAAACCTGAACCGGGCAGGGAGGGATGGCAACCTCTCTCGTTTCTCGCCTACGTCTCAGCGAATTGTGCCAGAGTCCTGGGGCAACTTCCCGAAGTGGATCCAGCCCGCCTTGGCGTGGTTGGGCATTCGTATGGCGGAAAGTGGGCGATGTTTTCAGCGTGTCTCAACGAGGCGTTCGCCTGTGCGGCTTGGAGCGATCCGGGCATCGGCTTCGACAACAACCGTGAGAGCATTAACTACTGGGAACCCTGGTATCTAGGGCGCGTGCCCGGTACGCAGCGCACGCCGGGATTACCCACCCAGGAAAACCCAGCGCGAGGTCCCTACGCAGAGCTCTGCAAGCAGGGACGGGATTTGCAGGAATTTCAGGCCCTGATGGCCCCGCGCCCTTTTTTCGTGTCCGGTGGTAGCGAAGACCCGCCCGAGCGCTGGGCGCTCTTGAACCACGTACGCGACGTTTACGCCCTATTGGGAGTTCCTCGCAGCGTGGGAATGCACAACCGGCCCGCGCATTCCCCGACGCGCGAGGCAACCGATCTGGTGTGTGATTTCCTGGAACATTTTCTGCGTCCGTGATCACGCAGGGAATTCTGGGCGCGGCGGGAGTCTTTAAACGTAGAAGAGGGGAGGATTTTCGGCGGCGCCGGATGGCGCGGTTCGGTTTCTAGGTTCTCAGGAAATAAAGAGACGAAACTTGGATTTTTGGCGTGAAACATGCTACGCAGCAACGGTATGACGCGAGTCCCCCCTCTCCTCTTCGCCCTGGCAATGCTCACAGGCTCTGTTTCAGGCGCCCCGCTCGCTACAGTCTCGACCGTGGCCACCGTAGTTTCCAAATCCCCGGTTTCCGACGGGAAAGGTGTGGGAAAAAAAACGCCCTCCGACCGCTTCAGGTCAGAGGAAACCAATGACGATCCCAGTTTTCGGCGTCACGTGTTGCCATTGATGAGTCGCCTTGGGTGTTCTGGCAGGGAGTGTCACGGATCGTTTCAGGGGCGTGGGGGCTTTCAGTTGTCGTTGTTTGGTTATGATTTCGACAAGGACCACACCCAGATCACCAAGGACGATCAGGGGGACGAAGGGGGAGTGCGTGTTTCGCTGGAAGATCCCGCCCAAAGCTTGCTCTTGAAAAAAGGGGCGGCCCTAATTTCACACAAGGGGAAAGAGCGGTTTGCCAAGAACTCTTGGGAGTACAATCTGCTGCTAAAATGGATCAGGGGCGGCGCGAAAATAGACGTCACGGAGACTGGAGAATTTGAGCGCCTGGAGGTGTTTCCAAAGGAAATCGCCTTTCAGAAAGAGGGGGAATCCATACAGTTAAAAGTGCTTGCGCATTGGAAAGATGGCACCGTCGAGGACATCACGGAGATCACGCGTTTCCGCTCAAACGACGATGCTGTAGCTGCGGTATCCGAAACAGGCAGAGTGCTTAGCAAAGGGAAGGGTGATTCTCACGTCGTGGCCTTTTATGACAATGGAGTCTTGCCCGTGCCGGTCATGCTGGCGATTTCGGATGTTTCGAAGTACCCGAAGAACATTGCCGCCCCCACCAAGGTGGACGAGTGGGTGAATGCAAAGCTGAGGAAGGCGGGGATCGTGCCCGCGGGCGTGTGTACGGATGCCGAGTTTTTACGCAGAGCCAGTTTAGACGTGACAGGAACGCTGCCAACGCCCGTCGAGATCGAGGCGTTTTTGGCAGATGCACGAACCGACAAGCGCCGGTTGAAAATCGAGGAATTACTCGGCCGCCCGGGTTATGCGGCATGGTGGACGACCAAACTTTGTGATTTCACCGGTAATAATCCGGTACTTTTGCGTGGCAACAACCTGATTGCCAACGGAGGACAGTACAACTTCGGTCCCCAGTTGGCCCGTCAATGGTTTGACTGGATTTATGCAAGGGTAGACCAAAACAAACCTTACGATGAACTGGCCACTGGGATCGTATTGGGGGCGATGCGCTCCAGACCGGATCAACCCTATGAGGAGTATGTCCGCGAAATGGCCGGGTACTTCCGGACCGGAGACCCTGCTGACTTTGGAGCCCGGGAGACGATGCCTTGGTTTTGGGCGCGTCAGAATGTGGCCAAAGCCGAAGATAAGGCCCTTGCCTTCGCGCACACGTTTTTAGGCGTCCGTATCGAGTGTGCCCAGTGTCACAAACATCCGTTTGATCAGTGGACCAAACAGGATTTCGCCCAGTTTCAGGCGTTTTTTACCACCATTGGGTTCCGGCAAGGGGAAGGTAAAAAGGGAGTCGTTGCCCCCGTGAAAACTGAAACTTCTGGAATGACCTACGAAGTGATTCGGGAGGAAATTCGCAGGGAAGCTAAAGAGAAAGTAGACGCCGAGTATCTGGCCAAGGATCTCAAACGCGCTAAAGAGGCCCGGGAAGCACAGCTCAAAGAGGACGCGCTGAAGCAGGCGCAAACTGATTCTGTGACAGTTGCACAGACACCAGCGCCACAGGTTCCCTCTAACACATCCCCATCGCCTGACGGTTCAAGCCTAGGCCCCGGCGCCGCTTCCGAAGCCGTGCCAGGTGGGATCGCTCCGAGCGCTTCCGCACAAACCGCGGCAGTCGCGGCAGTCGCGGCCGAAAAACCGGAAAAGCCCCTGGAGCCGCTGCCCCTGACGGATGGCGAAAAGTCCCGGCGAGAGGCGGATTTAAAAGTGGCATATCAGCGCGCAACGGAGTTGATTCTCTCGGAGCGTATTAAAAAGGGACAGCCTCTGCCTTGGGCTGATTTGACAGCTCAAACACCCCAATCACCCAAACCGAGTAAAAACCCCGCGGCGTCCGCGGCCGTGAGCGGGGGGAACCGCGTGATGACCCCCAAACTTTTGGGAGGCGAGCAGGTGATGCTGGAAACCTTTGCTGATGTCAGAAAACCTCTGATGGAGTGGCTTCGGGCGCAAGACAACCCGTACTTTGCACGGGCGTGGGTGAACCGTGTCTGGGCCAATTACTTCGGGCGTGGCATCGTGGAGCCGGCGGATGATTTGAATCTCGCCAATGCCCCCTCGAACGCGGAGCTTTTTGACTACCTGAGCAAGGGGTTTGCAAGCCACGGGTTTGACATGAAATGGCTTCACCGTGAGATTCTCACCAGCGACGCTTATCAACGGAGCTGGAAAACTAATAACACCAACAAGTTGGACGAGAAGAATTTCTCGCATGCGATGATCCGCCGGTTGCCTGCTGAGTTGGTGCACGACGCAATCATGATGGCCACTGATACCCAGGAACGACTGGCGCAGTACGCCGTGAACGTTCATGAACGGGCGATCGGCGCCGCGGGGACGACCAATTACATCGCGACAATGAAGGGGGGGAAGGGTGCCGGGGCAGACTCCTACGCGCTGAACATTTTTGGCAAACCTGCCCGCCAAACCAACTGCGACTGTGAGCGAGTGACCGATCCCACGCTTTTACAAACCATCTACACCCGCAACGATCCCTCCCTGTTGGCACGCATAGACAGCAAACGGGGCACTGCTTGGATCGAGTCCGTTCTAGGCATCGTGACGCAGGGAAAGGCGGCGACTCCGGCAACTCCTCCGGACCCTGCGAAGGTGGAGCAGTTGATTCGAGAGATTTACCTGCGCACTCTGAGCCGGCCGCCGTCTGTGGAGGAAACGGCCATGGCGCGGGGCGATATTCTTGCAAACCCCTCCTCAGTGGATGGTTCCCGGGAACTGCTGTGGACGTTGTTAAACACCAGAGAGTTTTTGGTAAACCACTAGGCCTCGTACCCGCAGGCAAGCGCTTCCGGCATCATTTCTTCAACCAGCATCAACCCGCTCCCGATCCTCCGATCACCCAGCCCTTAAAACCTCCCCCCATGAAGTCCAATCCTCCCTTCTATTGTGACGGCGTACCGCGTCGTGATTTCCTTCGTATCGGCGCGCTCACCGGTTTTGGAGTCGGCCTGACTTTAGAGAGTTTTCTCGCCGGAAAAGCGGCCTCGGCATCCCCGAATGTGGCGGGCGGGCCTCTTTATGCGGGAGAGGCGAAGGCACTCCCTGCCAAAGCGAAGGCGGCAATTTTCATCAGGCTGGGTGGCGGCCCCAGCCACATGGACACCTTTGATCTCAAGCCCGATGCACCTGACACACACCGGGGAGAGTTTCACCCCATCGCGACAAATGTGGACGGGATCCAGATATCAGAACACCTTCCCAAGTTGGCAAAATGTGCGGACAAATACGCCATCCTGCGCGGCGTGTCTCATACGCTCGCGGCGCACGAACTGGGGTCTTTGTATATGGGGACGGGCAACCGGCCGATTGCGTCGCTCAGCTTTCCAAGCTTCGGAGCGGTGGTCAGCAAGGAGTTAGGCAGCGAGAGGGAGTTGCCCGGATTTGTAGCCGTTCCATCTCAGGGAAGTAATTCCACGGGGTATCTCGGCGTGGAGTACGGACCGTTTGAAACCGGTGCCTCTCCGGTGGCCGGCAAGCCGATGGAGGTGCGCGGACTCGCGTTGCGTGGTGTAACTCTAACGGACGTCGATCGTCGCCAGAACATGGTGGAGAAATATGACACGGCTTTCGGCGACTTCGCGAACGAGGACAAAATTCTGAGCGGCATGAACCAATTCGGGCAGAAAGCCTACCAGATGATGCGTTCCACAAAGGCCCGGGAGGCTTTTGATCTTAGCCATGAGCCGGGCAGCATCTCCGGTTTGTTTGGGTCGACGCCGTTTTCGCAAAGCTGCCTCCTCGCCTCCAGACTGGTGGAGTCGGGCGTGCGTTTTGTTACCGTTCAACTCGGAGGATGGGACACGCATTCAGACAATTTTGCCGCTCTCAAAAATACCCGCCTGCCAGATCTCGACGCGGGTTTGAGCGGACTGCTGCTTGCCCTAGAGGCCAAAGGCTTGCTCGCAACCACCGCAGTTTATGTGACCGGCGAGTTTGGCCGGACCCCGAAAATCAATCCGCGCGCGGGCCGCGATCATTATCCCCGCGCCATGTTTTGCCTGCTTGCGGGCGGTGGAATTCGGGGCGGGCAGGTGGTTGGGGCGTCTGATGCCAAGGGCGAAGGCCCGAAGGACAAGGCGATTACTCCAGACGACATTGCAGCGACGTTTTACGGCCAGTTGGGGATTGATGTGCGCAAGGAGTATCTCACGCCCAGCGGGCGTCCGGTGATGATCGTACGCAACGGCGAGGTGATCCGAGATCTTGTTTAAGACGCTGCGGTTCCCTCGTTCCTCCCGAGTGACGATCGCAGGGAGCCGCTGTACCGGATGGCGAGACTCCCTCTGAGCGCTCCGCGGCAAGGATTGCTGAAAAACCGCCGGATGATTTGGAACTGGAGAGGAGCAGCTGTACGACGTTCTGCTATCAATTGGAAGACGTTACCCGTGGTCAGAACGGGGAAGCATTCTCAAACACGCTGTAAGGCTCACGCCCCGGAACCAGCTTCTACAACAAGTCGAGCCGGCGGCAGAGGCATGGGACGTCCATTCGGATGCCGATGACAAACTCGCCAAACTCCGCATAGCGCGAACTAACTTCGTCAAAGCGCATTTCGTAGACGATCGACTTGATCTCGCTTGTGGTCTTCGCAAAAAGCGTGACCCCCCACTCCATGTCGTCCAATCCCGTTGATCCAGTAATCAACTGCAGCACGCGCCCTGCATAGGTGCGGCCTACCTTTGCGTGACCCGCCATCAAGGCGTTCCGGTGTTCAAACGTCTCAGCGTACCAGTTCTGCTCCACGTTCCGCCGCTTGGACATGGGATAAAAACAAAACACAGGCCATTCCGCCGCCGCCGGCAAATCGGGATCCAACCGGTACTTCAAATACTTCGCGATCCGAAAGTGAAAGGCGGCCATTTTCTCTTCAAACTCCGGCGTCCCCACCTCAACCCCCTCCTCCTTGAGCGTCTGGGTGTATTCGGCCTCAGTGGTCGTGTATTCACTCCGTTCAGTCAACGAAAGCCACGAAAAAACCGGGGTCAGCATCCCCGCCCCAAGTGCATCCCCAAGACGCTTGGCGCACTGGTCGGCGACCTGCAAATCTGGGGTGAGCAACATAAACCCAAGGTCGGACTTCGGACTCACCATGCTGAAGGGCAGCAACTGCGTCCGGGGAAGTGACTGTATTTCAGCCACCAGCCCTGCCAGCCTGTCGCACCGGCCCTGGCGTTCTTCAGGTTCCAGAAAACTCCAGGGCACCTTCTCCATCCGGAAAAATAGATGCACCACGTGAAGACCCTCGGAGGGCAAGATCGGCGGAAAGGATGGCTGAGTTTCGCTCATGCTTCCGATTGTGATTCATTCACCGAATTTGGCAACCGGGCAAATCAATGCCACAACCCCGCCTCCAACCGGCGGGCGGGCCCCGGAAAACCTGCTTCATACAAAATCCCCTTCCCGTCCTGCTCAATTTCTTTAAAAACGACCATGCGCTTCGCCCTCGCCCTCAGTCTGCTTGCAAGCTTCCACGCAGCCTTTGCGCTCCCCCCCGAGGACCGGGCGCGTGAGCATCTCTCCGAAATCACGGCCATCTTCCCCGCTCAGGGCTGGAAGGCGTCGCCACCCCTCCTGGTGAGCCAAGCTCCCGGGCAACTTTACGAAAGCGGACTGCCTCCGGTCTGGAAAGCGGACCTCGTCGACGAACGCGGGCGGCACGGCTACTTATTGTGGGAAAACTCCCCGCGCGGCACCCTTCTGGAGTTTGCCCTGGACAGCGACTCCGAAACAACTCCGAAGGGCGGCGGCCTCACCCCGGGAGTTCCCGCTCTTCAACAGTTCCCAGTGCCGGGCCTCAAATCGGCAAACGTCGCCTCCGGATGCGTGCCCACAGCCGGAGCCTCCCTCGTCGGATACTGGACAACACACGGTTTTCCAGAATGGGCGGGCCCCGCCCTCCAGCCTCTGGATTTGCGCCTGAAATCCACCACCCTGCGCCTCCGCAAACGTATGCGAATGGCTGAAATGCCCGATACCTCAGGCTACACAGACGATGGAATGCCCCTGAGTGGAGCCTTCCCCCAAGAGCTTGCCTCATCCATCGAAAAAGACGCCCAGGAAAACGCCGTGCCGATGTCCGCGAAATTTTCACAATTTTCCTTCGAACACCTAAAGCAGGAAACCGCGGCCTTCCGCCCCGTGCTGCTCTCGTGCATGGTCCGGCTGCCGCAAAAGCCCCATCTTTCCTGGGGACACGAAGTCGTCGGCGTGGGCTGGCTGGAATTAGGGGGAGAACAATATGCGGGGGTGAAGGACAATTTTTATCCTTCGGAATCGCCCCAAACGGTGCGTTGGATCCGGCAGGAAGCGTTTCAGAGCCTGATCCGGGTGCAACCGGAGAAGCCCGGTGAAGAAAAATAGCCAAAGTGAGCAAAAAGCAACACCCCCAAAAAGCGGGTCCGGCGGGTTTGGGGGAGGAGAAAACGCCAAAAAAAGAGCTGCAGAGAACTAATCCTGTGGAATATTGCTTTTGGCACGGCGGATGCTGAAATGAATCCGTAGCACGCGTGGGCTTCCCCCGCAGGCCGAGAGGCCTGGGATGATGGACACAAATGCGATTAAAATCTTAGACCTACACCTAGAATGACAACACCCACTGGCCGCAGCAGCGCCATTGCTTCTATTGCAGGACGCACCCCAACCGGGCAAAGCGTCAACTTCACCGATCACTCGCCCAAAAGCGTCTTTGGCTCCAACACCTTCAGCCTGGCGGTCATGAAGGAAATGCTTAAGTCAGACACCTACAACGCGGTGCTCAAAACCATCAAGGAAGGGCACAAGCTCTCCGAGCACGTGGCGGATGAAGTCGCAGAGGCGATGCGTTCCTGGGCCGTTGCCAAGGGCGCCACTCACTACGCACATGTGTTCTACCCCCTCACGGGCCTGACCGCGGAAAAACACGACTCCTTCTACGACCCAGGCGCCAACGGCAACGAGGCCATCTCGAAGTTCAAGGGCAAAGTCCTCATTCAGGGCGAACCCGACGCCTCCTCCTTCCCCAACGGCGGAATCCGCGCCACTCACCGCGCCCGCGGCTACACCGCATGGGACATCACCAGCCCCGCCTACCTGCTCGAGAGCAGCAACGGAAACACCCTCTGCATCCCCACCTCCTTCGTCTCCTGGACGGGCGAATCTCTGGACACCAAGACCCCCGTGCTCAAGTCCATGCAGGTGCTCGACAAGCAGGCGCGCCGCATCCTGAGCCTCTTTGGCCATAAGGAAATCGCCTACGTCGCGGCCACTGCCGGCCCTGAGCAGGAGTACTTCCTCATCGACAAATCTTTCTACTACAGCCGCCCAGACCTTCTTGCCGCGGGTCGCTCCCTCTTCGGCGCGCAGCCCCCCAAGGGCCAGGAGTTTGAAGACCACTATTTCGGCGCCATCCCGGAGCGCGTCCTCGCCTTCATGTGCGAAGTCGACCGCGAGTTGTACAAACTCGGCATCCCCTCCAAAACCCGCCACAACGAAGTAGCCCCGGGCCAGTTTGAAATCGCCCCGCTCTTTGAATCCGCCAACGTGGCCGCTGACCATCAGCAGCTCATCATGACGATTCTGAAGAAGGTGGCGGACTGCCACGGCTTAGTCTGTCTGCTTCACGAAAAACCCTTCGCAGGAGTCAATGGCTCGGGCAAACATGTCAACTGGTCCCTCGGCAATGCCACACAGGGCAACCTGCTGGATCCGGGTGACACGCCCCACGACAATGCCCAGTTCCTAGTCTTCGCCGGAGCCGTCATCCGAGCCGTGGACAAGTTCGCCCCGCTCCTGCGTGCTGTCGTCGCCTCCGCAGGCAACGACCACCGTCTGGGCGCCAACGAAGCGCCTCCCGCCATTATCTCCGTCTACCTTGGCGACCAACTCGCCGACGTTTTCGAACAGATCAAGGGCGGCGGCGCCACCAGCTCCAGGCAGCGCGGCACCCTTCACATCGGAGTGGACGTCCTCCCCGAGCTTCCCAAGGACGCGGGCGATCGCAACCGGACCTCCCCGTTCGCCTTCACCGGCAACCGGTTCGAGTTCCGTGCTGTGGGTTCCAACCAGACCATCGGCACCGCCCTCTCTTGCCTGAACACCATCCTCACTGAGTCTCTCGACTACATCGCCGGGAAGCTCGAAGGCGCTCCCGACTTGAATGCCGCCATCCAGAGCGTCCTCAAAGAGATCATGGACCAGCACGGCAAAGTCATCTTCAACGGCAACGGCTACTCTGAAGAGTGGCACGCCGAAGCCGCCACGCGCGGGCTGCCCAACTTCAAGACAGCCGCCGACGCGCTCCCCGCCTTCGTCGGCGAGGACGTGATCGAGGTGTTCGAAAAATACGGAGTATTGTCCGCCGAAGAGTTGCACAGCCGCTACGAAATCGCCGTGGAACAGTACGTAAAACAGGTCAACGTCGAAGCAAAGCTGGTCGAGGAAATTGCCCAAACCAAGGTCTTCCCTGTTGCCGCCGCCTATGCAACGTCCCTCGCAGACTCGGCCGCAAAACTCAAAGCCGCCGGTGTGGCCGCGCCCGGCGCAACCCTCACCAAGGTTGCTGCCTTGGTTTCAGAACTCGAAGGTCAGATCGCGGAACTGAGGGAGATCCACGCTTCTGCACTGCAGATCGGGGACTGGACCTTCAAGGTCCTGCCTTCGATGCTTTCCATCCGCAAAACGGTGGACGCACTCGAAGGACTCGTGCCTGACGACGCCTGGCCGCTGCCCACCTATCAGGAAATGCTGTTCATTCGCTAAACAGCAAATCCGGAGGCTCCCCTAAAAAAAGAAACTCCGAATCGCACCGCGCCGCCGCTCCCTGCCCCGCAGGGGCCGGCGGCGTTGTTGTTTTGTAGCTCAAAAAAACGAAACAAACGGGGCCACTTTCAGAATTCCCTCAAACTCCCAAACTCTTTTCTGAAAGAGAGACCACCTTCCGCGGCCACCTCTTTTACACGCCAGGCTTCAAAAACTGGGGCAAGCTGCTAATTTTTTTCTCAAACTCAGGGCGATGCTCGGGCGCCAACCACGCCGGGAATTGAGCCGTCGAACGCCGCCATTTGGCCAACCACGCCTCGCCAAGCAGTTCGAAGCGTCCCGACTGCTGGGCAGACAACGCCCGAGGCGTGAACGCAATGGTCGTTTCCACCTTCTCTCCGGTCGGGCGCCCCCTGGCCACGACAAATCCCGCGGCCAGCATCGCCACGCGCGAGGCCGTTGCGCACGTGTACGTGAACAGCTCGCAGGGACGCCCAGCGCACGCCCCAAACAACCGCTCAAAGGCATCCCGAGTCCACTGGTCCCCGCATGTTTTACTCGAAAACATGTCGTAAAAAATGATGTCGGGCGGCGCAGGCGCCTGATCCATCGTTTTGAGAAAATCCCCACGAATGAGCTCCCAGCTCAAACTCGGCAGTTCGCGGCTTTGCCAGCGCCCTTCCCTCAAAATCCAAGCCGGCCCTCCATGCCTCAAATACGGAAACTTGTCAGAGTGCCGCAAGGCGAGTTCCAGAGAGTCCAAGTCGTTCTCAAAACTCAGAATCTGCAGAGGCCGCACCGGACCCTTCTTCGCCTCCGCTTCGTAACTGGCCACTGCCGCCATCGCATTGGCCGCCGCTCCCAAACCCACGTCCCAAATCACAAGCGGGGCCGTCCCCTCCTCCCCGTCTCCTTCCCGCACGCGTTGCGCAAGATTCGCCTGCTCGATGTAAAGTTGCCTCGCCTCC
The DNA here is from genome assembly GCA_003402745.1 of Verrucomicrobiota bacterium. GTDB lineage: Bacteria > Verrucomicrobiota > Verrucomicrobiia > Chthoniobacterales > Chthoniobacteraceae > Chth-196. Next base: position 14,366 of record QQND01000039.1, on the reverse strand, counting down.
TCCATCGGCTCGTTCCGAGAGTGCATGATCTCCCCAGAGGAAACATGCCGGATACTAGAAAACCCTTCAATGGCGGTGTGTACTTCGTAGTTTCCAAGCTCAAGGGAGGGCGTCTTTTTACGCTTCACCTTCGGATGCGTCACCGGATTGTCCAAGTCTTCCTCATGCAAAAAAGTACGCTTGGCGTGGTAAAGCTCCAGAAAACGGTCCTCCAAAATGCTCTTCCGGATGTCCCCCATCAACTTGTGGTAGAAATAGATGTTGTGCTGCCCCAGAAGCTGCCAACCGAGCGTTTCCCGCGCCTTGGTAAGATGGTGCAAATACGCCCGACTATAGCGTGCGCACGTGGGACATTTGCATTCTGGGTCCAACGGCTCGTCGGAAACCTTGTACACGCTACGCCGAAACTGGAGAAACCCGCGCGAGGTAAACGCTCCACCGCGCTGCGCCACCTGCGTCGGAATGATGCAGTCAAACATATCCACCCCACGGTGCACCGCCTCCAAAAGGTCCAGCGGCGTGCCCACTCCCATCAAATAACGCGGCTTATCCCGAGGAAGCAGATCCGCAGTGAACGCACAGATATCTTCCCTAGCGGCCTTGCTCTCCCCCACGGCCAAGCCTCCAATTGCAAAGCCGTCAAAAGGAATCTCCGAGAGGCAGTCAGCGCTCTCCCGCCTCAGTTCCTCGAAAAGAGCCCCTTGGACGATCCCAAATAATGACTGTGGAGAGTCTCCGCGCGCCGCCAGACTCCGGACCGCCCACCGGTGGGTAATTCCCATCGCCTCCCGGGCCGTTCCCAGGTCGGCGGTCGAGGGAATACACTGGTCGAGTACCATCATAATGTCGCTGCCGATCGAGCGCTGCGTGGCAATACTGACCTCCGGACTGAGCATGATGGTGTTGCCATCCAGATAACTCTGGAAAACGGCCCCCTCCTCGCTCATGGAACGGGCATGGGGTAGGGAAAAAATCTGAAACCCGCCCGAGTCAGTGAGCACCGAGCGTTTCCAACTCATAAACCGGTGGATTCCACCAATTTCATCAAAAACCTGCGCCCCAGGACGCAAAAGAAGGTGATAGGTGTTGGCGAGCAGAATTTGAGAACCGGCATCCTCCAGAGACTGGGTGAGCTGCGCCTTGACGGTGGCATGGGTGCCGACCGGCATAAAAAGCGGCGTCTCCACCTCATTGTGCAGAGTACGGAACCGGGCGGCACGGGCCCGCGAACCGGTGGCCGTGGCTTCAAGGCGGAATTGCAGTCGGGAATTGGTCATGGATGGCACGCCCAACCTGCCAAAGAGCCGGCCGTAATGCAAAGGCGATGGACACTTTTAGGCGCTCCCTCGCGCCTTGGACACCGTGCAGCCTAAAAAACGCTTGCCCGCAACGCTGCGCGCTTCCCATGGCTCCTCCCACCACGCCCAAAGTTATGGAGCCTCATGGGGCCTTAGCCTGAGGGAAGGTGAAACCGGGCTCACTCTTTTGAAAACGAGGTCACTCAAACGCGCGCACCCCGACCATAAGAATCGATGTATTTGTGAGGTGATGACGGGGTAGCCAAGTGGTAAGGCCGAGATCTGCAAAATCTCCGTTCGTGGGTTCGACTCCCGCCCCCGTCTCTTCGTTTTTAGGGCAGCTGGTTTGAAGGCCCTCGGTGGGAGAGCCATTGATTCCAACGGCCGCGGCTTGCGGCTCCTGAGTTTCCTGCGCCTTTTATCTTCCCACGCCTGAGCCAAATCACGTCCAGCGACTCCGTCTGATCCCATGGTCACCGCGACTCACAAGGCGTTACAAACCCGCTTTATGTTGTTCCAGAGTTCAGCGCGATAGTGCGCTCCCCTCTCTAAAGACTCTCCTCAACGATGTCCCTTTCCATCTCCAGTGCTCCGCCTGCGAGCGGACTGTCTGAATGGGTCCACATTCCAACCCCAGGCGACCACTATTCGCCGGGGACGGGTTCGGCCGTGATCACCATCGTTGCCGCACTTGCCCGAGTACAGACCGAAGAAGGCGCAGGAACGCCCCGGGTGCTTGTGAGTAAGGGAACTCAGAATGGCTATCCCCCCTACCCCGCGGGTCGCATCCAAGAGTCAGATTTTCCACCCCGATCCATTACGGCACTCCAAAAACTTGCGGATGTCATCCTGGGTCGGGTTGCCTCCTGCAGGCCGTTTACGGGCGGTCTGTATCTGGAGTTGGCGGAATCCTTATGCGCAGATTTCTGCGGAGTACTGCTGGTGCACAACCAACCCGCAGCAATCCTGCCGCTGCGCCGCCGGTTTCCCAAGGCCAGCCTAGTTCTATACGCCCACAACGAAGCTTTCGGGACGTATTCAAGGGCGGAGACCCTAAAAATCTTCCGCGCGGTGAATCTGGTGGTCTGCTGTTCAGGGTTTCTCGCAAGGTCGCTTTGGGCAAAGGTCCCAAAGGAGGACGCTCACAAAGTGAAAACCATTCTCAACGGCGTCGATACCAGCAGTTTTTTTCCAAAAAAACAAAATCCTCGCCGCGGGGATGCAGCGCTGAACATCCTCTTCGTGGGCCGCATGATCCCGCCAAAAGGCGCCTGCCTCCTACTCCAGGCGGCGGCCCTCCTCCACCAACGCCGGCGGAGCGCTAACATCCCCCCCTTCCGGGTGCGCCTGGTAGGTTCCAGCAATTTCAACCCGACAGACCCGCTCACCCCTTACGAACGTTCCCTGAGGGAACTGGCCGCACCACTCGGGGAACTCGTCGAATTCCTGCCCTTCGCAAAGCGCGACAAAATCCCCTCCATGTATCAGGAAGCCGACATTTTTGTGGCTCCCTCCAACTGGGACGAGCCCTTTGGCCTTACCGTTGCCGAAGCCATGGCGTGCGGCTTGCCTTGCATTGTGGCCAGACGTGGAGGCATTCCAGAAGCGGCCGGTAAGGCTGCCCTGTATTTCACCCCCCCCCATCCCGCGCAAATAGCCGACCACCTCGAATACCTCCTAACACACCCCAAGGCCAGGCGCGTTTTGGGCGCAAGGGCGAGGGCACGTGCCCTCGAACTGAGCTGGGCCAGTCGTTTCAAGTGCCTCCAGCACGAAATCCAGCAAGCCTCCCAAACACTAAACACACAGTGAGCTGACAGGCGGCAGCGCATTCCTCCTAAGGCTTCCGCTGGGGATAGAGCGAGCGCACGACTTGCGCAAAATCAGCGCTCGGATCTCCTCCAGCCCACTTGCCTGTGTGCTGGACGAGAAACACCCTTACCACCCCTTGTTCAACAGTCATAGAAGTCTGAAAAGCACCGCCATGACCATAGACTCCCTCCTTTTCGACCTTCAAACAGAACCCATATTTTTCCGCAACAGCGTCCCCCGTCTGTTTCGTTGTCATCTGGCGCACCGATTCCTCCGACAGATAGGTCTTCCCCTCCAAAGTACCGCCATTGGCAAGCATCCGACAGAAACGCGCGACATCAGCCGCCGTGGAGAACAAACCGCCCCCCGGCGAAGGATAGCGCTCCGGCGAATCAAGAGGGTAAGTCAGGTAGGGAATTTTGACTTCCTCGAGCTGGCCGGTTTCCGCGTTTGTTTTGTAACTTTTCGCCAGTCTTTTTAACTGGGCCGCAGACGGATTGAACGAAGTGTCCGTCATCCCCAAGGGCGCCAACAATTTCTTCTGGAGGAACGTTTCGTATGGAATACCGCTCACTACCTCGATGATTCTCCCGGCAGTATCCGTGCCTTCGTTGGAATAAAGATAGTGAGTCCCAGGCTCATGAACCAAGGGTTCGAGCAGGTTGTGCTGAATCGAGACAGCCAGCGGAACGGAATCAATCTTTTGCCGGTCCTGAGTGTTGAGGAATCGCATCCCGCCGGTATGGCTCAAAATCTCCCGAATGCGCACGGGATGCGACGGGGGTACCAAGGTGCCATCCGGTCCGGCGACCTTCAACGAGGAAAACTCCGGGAGGTACTTTTGGACGGGGTCCTCCAGTCCGACCCAACCCTCGTCCACAAGCATCATAAACGCAGCCGCGGTCACGGCTTTGGACATGGACGCGATCCAAAACAGATCGTCCACTTGCATCGGTTTTTTAAGCGCAAGATCTGCATACCCGACCGCCTCCAGCGCAAGCACCCTGTCTTTTTGCGCCACCAGAACAACGGCGCCCGGAAGTCTCCCATTCTCCACGGCTGCCTCCAGTTTTTCTACCAATTCGGAGCCAGCGATTCCGTCACAAGCCGCTATATGAAAAAAAAACAAGCGGGCAAAGCCGGAAACGCCAAGGCCGAGAAAACGTTTTTTAAGGAAATTCATAAAGCACGAATGATTCAGCAGCAGTCACCCGCTCTGCGAAAGCCAACAAACAAAAGCTACAGGGTTTGAATGCCCCACCCCAGCAGGGCGATCTCGGGAAGGCTTAGCACCTACGTGGTGCCTATCGGGGAGCTTTTCAAAAAGCGACACACATCTTCGTCTCGCTGGGGATCTACGGAGGGGTGACGACAATTTTTCTCCTCTTTGCATGCAGAAGGCGTCATGGTGATCGTCCTAGAAGCTCTCTCGGCTCACAAATATTCACCGAAATATTCAGCATCTGTCGGCCCGCTGCTTGATGCCCTGGGCGCGAAATCCCCTCCCCACCCACACCATGCTTGCCCTGAGCATTGCAATGATTGTAAAAAACGAGGAAAAAAACCTCCCGAGGTGCCTCACGTCGGTGCAAGGCTTGTTCGAAGAACTCGTCGTCGTCGACACTGGCTCCACCGACCGAACCGTGGAGATCGCCCGGCAGTTTGGCGCAAAAGTCGTCCCCTTTAAGTGGCAGGACAACTTTGCCGCCGCCCGCAATGCCGGCATTGCACACTGCACCGGGGACTGGATTCTTGCGATCGACGCCGACGAGGCCATCGATCCGGTGGACCATACCGCCGTCCGCTCCCTTCTCACCGAAGGGGGGCCTCAGGCCTTCCGCATCCGTGTGCGCAACTATCTATTAAATGCCTCACAGACCATTCTGAATACCGTACCGGTGCGTAACACCTCGGCCTATGCCTTGGGCCGCGAGTTCACCCACTACGTGGACTACGTCACTAACGCACGGATTTTCAGGCGGTTTCCTGATGTCTGCTTTTCGGGCCGGATCCACGAAGTGGTCGATCCCTATTTTGAGGCTCGCGGCCTTCCTGTGGGAATGACAACCGCAGTTCTCCACCACTTTGGAAAAGTCGATGCGCCACGGGAAACCTACAAACGGGAGTTTTACCTGCGCCTCTGCGAGGAGGAAGCCCGCAACGCGCCCCAGAACTACAGGGCGCTTTTTAATTTGATGATTCAAAGCAGAACGGCGGAGCGCTGGGAGGCCTGCCTCGCAGCTGCTGAGAACTTCATGCGGCTGCAAAAAACGGTGCCAGTCATGGTCTTTGTCACGGCGGGTATCTGTCACCTGCAGCTCGGCAATCCCAATACCGCTTTGGAATGGCTGGAGCGCGCACTTGCCATCGAGCCGGAGGACGTCGGTGCACTCACTGAAAAAGGTTCGGCTTTGATGGAGATGGGAAAATTCGAAGATGCCTGTGTGTGTTTGGAGCGGGCCGCTGAATTACGCCCAGGCTATACGCTTCCCTACCTCAAATTATTCGAAATAAAAACATCGCTCGATCTAAAGGATGCGGCTCGTGCCACGCTACTCAAAGCCATCAGAGCCAACCCCACAGAAGAAGTTTTGTATAACAAACTTCTCCAGCTCAGCCCGGACATCAACCACTTGCCCACGGCAGGAGCCGATGCGGCGCTGGCGCTCGCTTCGCTTCCAAGTGGAGGAAATGGACTTTGGCACCGGTTTGTTGCCATGAGCCAACTGCAGGCCCATAAACACGAGGAGGCTCGCAGCACCGTTGAAATAGGACTCCAAGCGTTCCCTGATGATGCCGGGTTGAGCCGACTCAAGAGACTGTGCGACACCGCCGTCACGCCCCCCCCGGTGATCTCACTCCCAGGGCAGGCACGATTCTAAACATCTCGGATCCTTGCCTCCATCCTCGATTTCCCACACCCTGCCGCTTGTTTTTCCGCCCTCCTGCCACCCCTACCATGCGTCTCCACTCTTCCGTCCAACGCCTCGCGCTCTCCTCAATCCTGCTGAGCGCCCCCGTGCGGGCCACACCCCCAGAACCCTCCTTCCGCGTTGAAACCATCGATTCCGAGGTTCAAATCGGCTACGGTATCGCCCTTGCAGACATCAATGGCGATGGAAAACCCGATATCCTCCTTGCCGATCAGCATACGATTCAGTGGTACGAAAACCCGACCTGGAAAAAACACGTCATGCTCGAAAATATCACGGAACGCGACAACGTCTGTATCGCTGCCCAAGACATTAACGGCGACGGCAAAGCCGAGGTCGCCATTGGCGCCCAGTGGAACCCAGGAGAAACCCTCGATGCCGAAAAAAGCGGAGGCGTCTTTTACCTCCTCCCTCCCGCCGACCGCACGCAGCGCTGGGAAGCGGTCAAGCTGCACCACGAGCCCACCGTCCACCGGATGCACTGGGTGCTGGCCCCCTCCGGAAAGTGGGAGTTGATCGTCAAACCCCTCCATGGCCGGGGCAACCGCAACAACGAGGGCGACGGCAGCAAGGTCTTTGCCTACGGAATGCCGGAAAATCCCCGCGACCCATGGACGCTTTCTCTGGTAAGCGATTTCACGCACGCAAGCCACAATTTCCACCCCATCAACTGGGACAGAGACCCTGAGCACGAAGTGCTCACCGCAGCTAGGGAGGGTGTTTTCTGGTTTGGCCGCAGCACCGGATCTTGGAAAAAAAAGCAACTCACCGACCATTGGGCGGGTGAAGTGCGCGACGGCCAACTCCCGGGAGGAGCCCGGTTTCTGGCCACCATCGAACCGATGCACGGCAACACGGTCGCCTTTTACACCACACCGGAGGCAGGGAAAGGGCTCTGGAAACGGCAGATCCTCGATGAATCCCTCAAAGACGGACACGCCGCAGTGGTGGCTGATTTTCTGGGGGCGGGTAGCGATCAAATCCTCGCTGGGTGGCGAGGGATGAACCCAAAGGGCGTCCCGGGCGTACGTATGTTCACTCCTCTCGACAGCGCAGGAAAAGAGTGGCGCACCTCGGAGGTTTCCGGGGCGGCCGTCGCCATTGAAGATATCAAGAGCGCCGATCTAAACGGCGACGGAAAACCCGACTTAGTGCTGGCCGGCCGGCAAACCAAAAACCTGCAGATCCTCTGGAACCAGACTCCGGCGCGCTAAAAAATCCTGAGCAATAACCCCGCCATTCTCCAAGCGCGCTTCCTGCGCAAGCCCCAAAGCCCCCTCAACGCGAGCTGTGGCGCATCTCGGTGAAGGTCAACCCAAGCCGTTTGCTGAGCTGAACAATATCCACCTTCTCCCGCTGCCCAATCAGCGCAATGGACACTCCGGCACGGCCCGCCCGCCCCGTCCTGCCGCTCCGGTGGGTGTAGTTTTCAATCTGGCCCGGAAGCTGATGATGGATCACAAAGGCCACCCCCTCCACATCGAGTCCCCGAGCGGCAACATCGGTGGCGATTAAGAATTGGAAACGGCCCTTTCGAAAGGAGCGCAGAACTTTGTCCCGATCCAGTTGCATCAAGTCGCCCTGCAAGACTCCCACAGGAAACCCTTCCGCCGCTAATTCGTCCGCTAAGGCCACGGCACCGACCTTGGTACGGCAGAAAATCACCCCCTTCTCGGTGCCCTGCCTGCGCAAAAATTCCGAAATACGCTGCGTCTTTTCTTTGACGGCGCATACCATGAAACGGTGTTCAATGTCCCGGTTCACAACGTGCCGCTGGTCCACTTTCAGAACCTGCGCTGTGGGCGCCATGTAGTCCGTGATCAGGCGCTGCACCCCTTCCGGGATCGTTGCCGAAAAAAGCCACGTAGCGCTCCGGCTTTGAGTTCTGGAACAAATCAGCGACACTTCCGCCTTAAAACCAAGGGTTAACATCTCATCAGCTTCATCCAGCACCAACAGCTTCACCGCCTCCAAAGACAACGCTTTTTGCCCGAGCAAATCCAGAAACCTGCCCGGAGTCGCCACCACTATGTGCGTCGGGCGCTGAAGCGCAGTCACCTGCGCCTCCATTTTGTCCCCGCCAGTGAGCACCTCCACGAAAATTTTCTGTGTGCAGTATCTCGTGAACCGGAAAAGCTGCTTGCCAATCTGCTTGGCCAACTCCCTGGTCGGGGCCACCACCACGGCCTGGATGCTTCGCAAGGCGGGGTCCACCTGCATCAGTAAAGGCAGGCCGAACGCTGCCGTTTTTCCCGTCCCAGTCTGCGCTTGTGCGATGAAATCACCACCGTCCTGAATCAAAAAAGGCAGCGCCTCGCGCTGAATCGGAGTGGGTTCCCTGATCCCAAGCGCCTCCAGTCCCTGAATCAAATCACTCCGAACCCCCAGCGCTTTAAACGTTTTTGACATCGAAATTTTCTCCAAAACTCAAACCTACCTTCATCTGCACCCGAAGGCAATGGGAGCCTCATCCAAAAATCCCCCCTTCGTCCAAGCGCAGGAAACTCACCCTCGTTCCCAGCCCCGCTCCTTCGCCCTTACCCCAATCCTGCGTGTGCCCCCAGCACCCATTCCCCTTGTCAATCGCAACAACACCCCAGCGCAACACCCCAGCGCAACACCCCAGCGCAACACCCCAGCGCCGGGGTGCGCTGCCACAATACCTCTCCGCGCTGCCAGCCACCTGCCCTCAAATTGACAAAGCCCGCTGCTGGTCTCCCTTCAAACAACACTTCGCCTTCTCTCTTTTTTTCGCCCCTTTTTGTGCTCAATCTTTCATGGGCGCCTCGCAGGTCATCTTACCCTTACAGTGGGAGCAGGTATGCTTGAGCTCGCCTGTGCGCAGCCAGTTTTCCACAGCGCCTCGGCAGTCGGGACAGACCATCGCCTTCTCCCTCGTATACCTGTAGACAGAGCGTCCCGTTGGCTCCGACCTCGTCACCCAAGTTGTTTTGCACTTATCGCACATCACTGCACTTTTAATCGCAGTTGGGTGCTCCGAATGAATGTTCGAACAGCCCCCAACCCCCAAGCCCGCCACTCCTGCAACAACGACCATCATTTTTTTTAGAAACATTTTCATATTTTTCCCTTTGCTCGTAAACCAGACCAAAACGTGACTCCGAATTCTGGAGCAACACTCGGGATCAGGTCCTCCCCCAACACGCTCCAATCCTGAATCGCCCAACCTTCTTCGTTGGGCTTCTCAAATTTCAGGAAAGCTGATTTTTAAGGAAACGACGCATCGCGCCATGTCTAGTGATCCGCTAACCTTCAGGCCACTTTATGCGCTCGCCCTTCCCCCTCGGTTTCGTCCTTCTCGGGCTCCTCGCTCTGCCCCTGCCAGCTGATCCCGGGGGGTTCCTCGATAAGTTGCTCCCTCGCCCCCGCTCCGAGAGCGCCAACCGTTTCGCAGACTCCCAAATCCCCACCCCGGAAGTCTACTTCTCTCCACGAGGCGGATGCACTGAGGCGGTTGTCGGCGCCCTTGCTGACGCCCGCAAAACCGTTCTAGTCCAGGCTTATTCCTTCACCTCAGCTCCCATCGCGGCCGCCCTCGCGGCCGCATCCAGACGCGGGGTCCGAGTCGAGGCCGTCTTGGACAAGAGCAACAAATCCGGCAAATATTCGGTTGCTGATTTCCTTCTTAATTCAAGAATCCCCATCTGGATAGATGACCGTCACGCAATAGCCCACAACAAGGTGATAATCATCGACACCAGCACCGTCCTCACCGGCTCCTTTAACTTCACAAAAGCCGCAGAGGAGAGCAACGCGGAGAACCTTCTGATCCTGCGCAGCCCGCCCCTCGCCGCCCGCTACACCTCAAACTTCCTTGAACACAGAGAGCACTCCACCCCCTACTCTGGCCGCTGATCCCAAAAGCTCCCCCTCCCCTGGGCGCTTTGCAGTTACCTGCACCGCCCTTGCACTGGTCCTCGGAGCCTTGAGCGGTTTGCTTAGCGCCCTCTTTTTGTGGAGCCTCGACCGCGTCACGGCCCTGCGCTTCACCCACCCTGAACTCGTTTTTTTTCTGCCTGCTGCAGGCATTTTCATGGTCTGGGTCTACAGGCGCTGGGGCGCCGATTCGGAACGCGGTAATGCAATGATCCTGGAGCGCATACGGCAACACAAGGGGCGTGTTCCAGCGCGCATGGCCGTCCTGATTTTCGGTTCGAGCATCCTCTCCCACCTCGTCGGTGCTTCCACGGGGCGGGAGGGCGCCGCGGTGCAAATCGGCGGGGGCCTCGCCGCGTTTCTTCTGAAACTGGGAAATCTGAACGCACGCTACGGCCGCCCCATGCTCGTGGCTGGCGCGGCTGCGGGCTTTTCCTCCATCTTTGGCACCCCCTTGGCAGGGGCCTTGTTCGCAATAGAAGCGCCCGCCCCAAAACAACCGCTCCTGCACCTCCTCCCCCTCGCTCTAGTTGCCAGTTTCGCGGGAGACACCGCCTGCCGCGCCTCGGGTGCAACCCACGCCCTGTACCACGTCCAAACTCCTTTGTGGTCCTCTCTTATCGCCCCTAAAACCTTGGCCGCCCTCCTTCTGGCATCGCTTCTTTTCGGCTGGGCGGGACATCTCTTCATTAGAATGCACCTTGGAGTCAGGTTTTTATACGCAAAACTGTCTGGCCCCTGGTGGTGGCCACCCGCCCTGGGGGGAATCCTCCTCATTGCAGCCAGCCATTCTCCCCTGCTTACGGACTATCTCGGGCTTGGCACTTGGAGCCCCAACGCGGGGGCCGTCACGATCGCCTCCGCCTTCTCCCCAGGGGGAGCCTCCGACTTGAGCTGGATTGCAAAACTTTCGCTTACCGCCCTTTCTTTAGGCTCAGGCTTCAAAGGAGGCGAAGTGACGCCCCTCTTTTTTGCGGGTGCAACCCTTGGAAACACCTTTGCAACCCATCTCAACCTCGCGCCCGATCTCTTTGCTGCCCTCGGTTTTGTCGCAGTCTTTACCGGAGCCGCCCACACTCCCCTTGCGGGGGCCGTTCTCGCCGCGGAACTCTTTGGCTTTGGCCTCATCCCCCTCTTCCTTCCAGTCTGTTGGCTGGCTCACCTGACCTGCGGTAAAATCGGCCTGTACCCGGGACACCCCCTCGGGCACAGCGCTCCCACTGCCAAAAACAACCCCCAGAAGTAACGCTCAGCTTTGACCTTGCTGTGGCCCGTCCCATCCCCTAACTATTAGGGTTCAGCTTTATTTATAATTATGGGACAGCAATCCAACAAAATCGAAAAACGCCGCCGCCGCGCCGCCTATCTTGAACGTCTAAAAACCCGCGCCAAAGAGGCCGCTGTCAAACCAAAGGCACGCCGCGTAAAGAAAACCGCTACCGCCAGCTAGAAGCTTCCCGACTCCCTCTCAATCCGGCCCTTGCGGTGATCTCTGATGCGTTACCTTCTCGTGGACGCACATTCGGTGATCTTCGCTTGGCCGGAACTGAGATCCCTCCACGCCAAGAGAATGTCTCTGGCCAGAGAGGAGCTGGTCAAAAAGCTGACGCAGTTTCAGGACCTCAGCGATTACCGCGTCGTAGCGGTCTTTGACGGCCAAGGCGCCAAAATTTCGGCGACCGTCAATTCTGGAGGAATCCAAGTCTTTTACTCCTCCGCCCGACAAACTGCTGACTCCATCATCGAGCGGCTGGTGGCCAAGTACGGGCAGGAGCACGATCTCACGGTAGTCACAAACGACCACCTTGAGCAGCAAACAGCCACCACCTTCGGAGCCATCGCGATGCCTGTGGAGGCTTTTCTAGCGTGGCTGCACGAGGCGGAGCGGGGCCTCCAAAAAGACCTCAAAAAACTGCTCCTCCGCCGCTAACCACCCCACGCCCCCGCCTAGTTCTGGGGCACGGGCGGGTTCGTTTCCTCCGTCCAACCGTATCCGTTGGCCCAATTCTTGAGCTTGTAACCCGTCTTTTCGACGCTCTTTCCCGCGCGATGGAAAAAATCCGGTACAGACCGGTAGGGCTCACCCACCTTTGACCAACGAGCTTCGCGCTTCTGCTCCTCAGTCAAGACCATCTCCGGGCTCCGTTCAACCACAGTGCCCGAATCCGCCGATACCTTCAAAGACCCAACGCGTCTACTCGGACCGTCAAAAAAGTCAACGCTCCAAACCGGCAAACCCGCCTGGTTGTTTGAGTTCAAGGTGTAATTGAGCCGGTCAAAGGAAACACCGGCACGGATCGCCTCCCCGTTGGCAACACTGAAAACCCCATCCGAATCAAGCTGGATGGCCCCCAAATTCATCCGGGCTCCCGCCGGTGCATTCGGAAGTCTCCGCTGCCCAACTACTTTCCCTCGCTGCACGTCCACCTCCTGCACCCCGCCGCGCCCCCCCTCCTCGGCCACCACGACCTTCCATACAAACGGTTGAGGCCGACCACTCAGCCCACTCAGCTCCACAATTCGATTCTGGGCATCCTTGCCCACTTTGGCGCTCGCTGCTCGCAGCGCATCGTAAGCCGTATCAACCCCGAGAGCGAACGGGGCGCCAAAAATCAGGAAAGCCGCAGCATAAAAGTGGGAGCGTTTCATAGCGAATGTGCTTCAGAACATAGCAGACAGCCCCCTCAAACAAAAGCACGGACCACCCAAACTTCTACCCCGAGCCCGAATCCCGCCGCCATCCGAGCGCACACAAAAACCGCTTTCTCCAACAGGGCCACCAACGCGGGCTGGACTGTCACAAAAATGGCAAACTGCACTTTTTTGAGCAGCACTCAAAAAACAAACTCACTTGGGAAAGTCTCTCGAAAAAACATCGTCTTGTGAAATTTTTAGAAATTTTTATGCCTGTAAAAATCTATCCTCAAGAGTTTTACATTTTCAAAATTAGATCACACAACACACCTCAATACACCGTGGCACGCCCGCTGCTAAAGAGCCTTTTGCCGCAAGTCGCGGCGTTACAAGTGAACATCACTACACGCACACTATGACAAACTACCGCTCCAAATCCACGCTGGCTTTCGCCGCAATGGTCGCCCTCCCAGTTCTCGCCTGGGCTGGCACCGCAGAAAAAGCGATGGCTGCAGAACCCGCCTCCAAACCCTCCATCACGGGCAACCTGAGTCTAAACGTTGACTCCCACTTCGTCTCTTTTGGCGCAGATGTATGGGGCCCCAACCACCAACTTCTACTCCATCCAAGCCTCGAATTAAGCAAGGCGATTACTAACGATTTCAAACTGATTCTCGGCACTTGGTGGGACGTTAATGACCGGCCCAGCGTTCAGGCTGGCGACAGTTCGCATATCGGTCATCGCATCCAGGAAGTAGACGTTTGGTTTGGTGGCGCATACACCACCGGTCCCGTCACTACAACAGTACTTTACCAGCAGTGGATGTACGCTGGGGCAAACGAACAGGCTGTTGAACTGAAGTTTTCAGTGGACACCTTCTTGAAACCCTCCTTGCTCATTCACCAACGCCTTGGAACTGGCGCATATGGCGCCGACACCGTTGCCGTTTTGGGTGCGTCCTATGACTTTAAAGCCGGTCCAGTGAGCTTCTCGATCCCTGCCTCTGTTTCCGTTGAGTCAGGAGGGTACCACACTGGGAAAGACGCGAACGGTAAACTCGTAACCGGAAAAGCCGGCTTTGGATTTGGCTCTCTGGGACTTTCCGCCTCGGTTCCCACAGACTTTATTTCGAAAGATGCGAGCTTCTCTGTGGGGGTGACAGGGTACGCCACCGACAAGGTAGTCATTCCTTGCAACTCGAAGCAGAAGTTTCTCAATCTTACCGCCGGGGTAAGCATTCCGTTCTAGAAACTCTCGCTCAACACTTTGGGTCATAGAGAGAAAGGGACGTTCGGGGGGGCGTCCCTTTCTCAGGCCCACAATCCTTCAGTCAATCCAGGCGTGCGCCACGCCCGCTCCACACCCCCTCCTTTATCCTTCGCAGATTGTCCGCACAAAATCGCTCAACCAAACATTTGCCTCTACCCATGAAACGTCTTAACAAATCAGCCAAAGCCTTGCTCGCCGTCACCAGTCTGGCTTTCACTCATTCCGCTGTCGCCGCCGATACCGTCAAAGTCGGAGTTCTACATTCCCTCTCCGGAACGATGGCCATTTCGGAGACCTCACTCCGCGACGTCCTCCTCTACACCTTCGATGAGATCAACGCCAAGGGAGGGGTGATGGGTAAGAAGATCGAGCCCGTCGTTGTCGACGGAGCTTCCAACTGGCCGCTCTTCGCGGAGAAAGCCAAACAGCTTTTGGAGAAGGACAAGGCTGCTGTTGTTTTCGGTTGCTGGACCTCGGTTTCTCGCAAATCCGTGCTTCCTGTTTTCGAAAAGAATAACGGAC
>QQND01000038.1 GCA_003402745.1 Verrucomicrobiota bacterium | reverse complement strand
CGCCACTGGCTGGATGTCGCCCGGTTCGCCGAATCCAGCGGCGGCGGTCGCACCCTCCTTTTCAAGGACGCCTGGCGGTACCGCGACTACGTCATCGACGCCTTCAACGCGGACACTCCCTTCCCCCAGTTCGTGCGCGAACAACTCGCAGGCGATCTCCTCCCCGCACCCACACCGACTGACCGCCGACGCCAAATTGCCGCCACCGCGTTCCTGGCGCTTGGTCCCACTAACTACGAAGAACAGGACAAGCAGCAACTCCGCTTCGATGTCATCGACGAACAAATCGAAACCGTAGGCCGCGCCTTCCTCGGTCAGACCCTGGGTTGCGCCCGCTGCCACGACCATAAGTTTGATCCTGTCCCCCAAAAGGACTACTACGCGCTGGCAGGCGTGTTCGCCTCCACTCGCACCCTCTTCAACTACACAGACAACGTAGCCCGCTGGATCACTTTCCCGCTTCCCGAGGAAGGCCCGAAGGAAGAAGCGCTCAAACTCCAAGAAGACCGCCTCAGCGACCTCCGCAAAAGGATCGCGACCGCACAGGCCGCGGTCGCCGCCGCCTCCAAAACGGGCGTTCCCATCGCAGCCTCCCAACTGCCGGGGATCGTCCTGGACGACTCAGACGCGAAGGTGGTCGGCACTTGGAAAAAATTAACCTCCGGCAGCAGCTTTGTCGGAAGCGGGTATCTGAGCGACGAAAACTCAGGAAAGGGAGAAAAGACGGTCACCTTCACCCCGGTGCTCCCGAAAGCGGGGCGGTATGAAATCCGACTGGCTTACACACACGCGGCCGGGCGCGCCAAAAACGTCCGCGTCAACATCCTCCACGCCGATGGAGAGGATACCGTGTTCGTTGACCAAACCGAGCCAGCCCCCATTGAAGGCCGATTCGTCTCCCTCGGAAAATTCCGCTTTGAGCAAGATGGCGCCGGCTACGTGCTGGTGAGCAATGAAAATACCAGCGGCTCTGTCACCGTCGACGCGCTGCAGATTATCGACGAAAACGCCCCTCCGGCGCCGTCGGCAGAACCCGGTGCCAACAAACCGGCTGCCCTCGCAAAAAACACCGTCAAGGAACTGGAAGCCGAGCTTAAAAAGCTCGCTAAAGAGGGCCCCTCCCGCGAATTCACAATGACTGTGGCCGACGACGACAACGTCCTCGACACTCAGGTGCGCATCCGCGGGATCGAGCGCCAACGCGGGGAATCGGTGCCGCGTGGCTTTTTGCAAGTCACCTTCCAACAGCCCCCTTCCGCCCTTCCTGCCAATTCCAGCGGTCGCAGAGAGCTGGCAGACTGGATCGCCAGCAGTGAAAACCCGCTCACGGCTCGAGTGCAAGTCAACCGGGCTTGGAACTGGCTCTTTGGAGCGGGACTGGTACGCACCGTTGATAACTTCGGCACCACCGGAGAAAAACCTACCCACCCCGAGCTGCTAGATTATCTAGCCAGCCGGTTCTTAGAAGAGGGCGGCAGTTGGAAAAAGCTCATCCGAGAAATCGTGCTCTCCCGCGCCTGGCAACAAACGGCCACCGCTGGCTCGGAAACCGACCCAGACAACCGCCTCATTGCCCACGCCAACCGCCGCCGCCTCGATGCTGAACAGATTCGAGACTCCATCCTCAGCGCCAGCGGTGGTCTGGACCCGCGGTTCGGCGGCTCTAATATCGCAGGCGCCGGTGACATTGATGCCAACAACTTCTCCGCCCAAAACATCGAGTACAACTACGTGTACACTGACGTCAGGCGCAGCGTTTACACCCCCGCATTTCGCAACAAACGGCTCGAATTGTTCGAGGTTTTCGACTTCGGAAACATCAACCAGCCCGTCGGACAGCGCAACTCCAGCACCGTCGCCCCGCAGGCCCTCTTCCTCCTCAACCATCCGTTTTTACTCGAACAATCCAGGCTCGCCGCCCAGACCGCACTCAAAGCCACGCCCTCCCCCCAGGAGCGCCTTCAGGCAGCCTACCGCCAGGTGCTCGGCCGGCCGCCTTCCGCAAAAGAAACCGCCATCTGCAACCGCTTCTTGGCCGGCGCCCCCGAGCCCGACGCCGAGGTCTGGGCGCAGCTGTACCAAATGTTGTTCGCCTCTCTGGATTTCCGGTACATCGACTGACCGGCGGACCACACCCTTACCTCTTTCCCCCTTCCACCCATGAACGCGCTTCCCTTCTCCCGCCGCCGCGCCTTGCAATCTCTCGCATGCGGCTTTGGCCAGATCGCCCTTGCCGGCATGGCCGCAAAAACCGCACAGGCCGACCCTGCCCCGCTCGCCCCCAAACCTGCCGGCCACCCGGCCCGGGCAAAGCGCATCATCTTCCTTTTCATGCAGGGAGGGGTGAGCCATGTCGACTCCTTTGACTACAAGGCCAAGCTTCTTGCCGAGGATGGCCGCATGCTCGACTTCGCCGACCTGCGCAGCCTGGCTAAAACCGGCAAAAGCCCCCAGCAGCGCGTCATGCGTCCCCTTTGGAATTTCGCTCAACACGGCCAAAGCGGCCTCTGGGCCTCGGACCTTTTCCCCGAAACCTGCAAACACATGGACAAGCTCTGTGTCATCCGTTCGATGCACACCGAGGGTATCGCCCACGGACCGGCCACGCTTTTTCTCCACACCGGCACCACCACCTTCGTGCGCCCCTCCATGGGGGCTTGGATCTCCTACGGGCTGGGTTCGGAAAACCAAAACCTCCCCAGCTTCGTGACCATCAGCCCAAGCCTTGGCAACGGCGGTCCTCGCAACTACGGCAACGCCTTTCTGCCGCCCCTCTTTCAAGGCACAGCCATCGGCCGAGCCGGCGTCCCAGCCACCGAGGCCACGATCGGAAACCTCCGCTCCCCACGCTCCCCCGCAGACGCGCGACGCCAGTTCGATCTCCTCCGCGAAATCAACACGGAACAACTTCTCCAAAAACCCGGCGACTCCGAACTGGAGGCCGTCATCAGCAGCTACGAACTGGCCTGGAGAATGCAGGGCTCCGCCCCTGGCGTCCTCGGCGTTGAAGGGGAATCCCCCGAGACCCTCGCCCTCTACGGCATCGGAGAAAAAGCCACCGACAACTTCGGCCGGCAATGTCTTCTGGCCCGGCGTTTGTGCGAATCAGGCGTGCGTTTTGTCCAAGTCAACTACGGAGATAACACCAACAACCCCGCGTGGGATCAGCACTCCAACCTTAAAAAACACGGAGACCACGCCCTCGCCGTCGACCGACCCGTCGCCGGCCTCCTAGCCGACCTCCAACAACGCGGCCTTCTGGAGGACACCATCGTCTGGTGGGGTGGCGAATTCGGCCGCACCCCCTACGCAGAAAAAAACGGCACCGGCCGGGACCACAATCCAGCAGGATTTTCACTCTGGCTGGCGGGCGGCGGCTTTAAGGCAGGCACCGCTTACGGCGAAACCGACGAGTGGGGCCACCACGCGGTCGTCAACAAGGTCCACATGCACGACCTCCATGCGACCCTCCTTCACGCCCTGGGCCTCGATCACGAAGCCCTCACCTTCCGCCACGCAGGCCGCGACTTCCGCCTCACCGATGTCTCCGGCCAAGTCGTACGTGACCTTTTCGCCTGACCCCTCCAATCCCCAAAAAATGCGCTCCTCACTCTCTCTACTCGTCCTTTTTCCCCTCCTCCTGGCCTCCTCAGCCCGTGCCGACCTCACCGAAGAACAGCGCCGCCTCCCCCTGGAAGCCGACGCCCCAAACCCCAACCTCGCGAAAATCGTCCTCCTTGCCGGAAGCACCAGCAACAAGGCCGGTCAGCACGAGTACTTCGCCGGTTGCGCCCTGTTGCATGACTGGCTAAGCAAGACCCAAGGCGTCTGGCCCGTCTTGGTGGCCGATGGCTGGCCCAAAAACGAAGCCGTCTTCAAAAACGCTAAGGCCGTCGTGGTTTACGCCGATGGCGGGGCCAAGCTTCCCTTCCTAGCTCCGGAACGCTGGAACGTCATCAAAAACCTCGTCGCCCAAGGGACCGGCCTAGTGATGTTGCATCAGGCCGTGGATGTCCCCGAGGACCGGGCGGCAGAGGTCCAGCAGTGGCTCGGTGGCGCCTGGCAAAAGGACATCGGCTGCCGGGGCCACTGGGACATGGAATTCAACGCGTTCCCAGCGCACCCTTCTCTCAACGGAGTCTCCGCCTTCGCCGCCCCCTTGGACGGCTGGCTCTACAACCTGCACTTCTCTCCAGACATCATCCCCCTTCTCTCAGGCAGCGTCCCCGAAAAATCCCGCTCCACTCCGGACGCCCGCGAACACGCGGGCCGGGCTGAAACTGTCGCCTGGGCTTACAAACGAAAGGACGGCGGACGCAGTTTTGCCTTCACCGGCTGCGACCTCCACCGGAACTGGAGCGTAGAAGGTCAGCGCCGCTTTGTCCTCAACGGGATTCTCTGGAGCGCGGGAACGACGGTTCCTGCCGACGGGGCGCTGGTGCCTATGGCCGCCGGGGCAATCGGGACAAACCTTGACGCAAAACCTCCAGCCCACCCGCAGACCCAAGCGGCGCCAGCCATCCAGTAGAAAACTGCATCCAAAAACAGGGGCGAATGCGGTTGCAAAGTATGTAAACGGAGACACTTAAAAGGAAGACTGCAGAGCGGCTGATTTTTCTATTGCCAGAGCCGCTTGCTGCACCTAGGTTTCCCGCCCCTTCCTGCCTTATGGTGTAACGGTAGCACAGCAGATTCTGAATCTGCTTGTCTAGGTTCAAATCCTAGTGAGGCAACTCTCTCCTTTGCTATGAACCACAAGGAAGCAAGAGACTTGCAAACGGAAGGTGTCTACTCCCGGTTTTAGCCATCAAACAACCATTGCTCGGTTTTCATTGACGGACCCTGACGGACCCTGACGGACCCTGACGCACCTGAGAGTGAGTCCAAGCAGGCTCGTCTAGGCCAAGGTCGAGAAGAAGGAGAAAGGCTCCCCTTCAACGTGCCCTTCGACGGAGTCGCTGCGTTAAGCGCAGAACTTGCGCGCACAAATATTGTGAAGCCGCCCGCAAGGTCTATTTGTTGATGGGCGGCCGATAGATATCATCTGAAACAACCGTTTCTTTATTGGGCTCCCCTTTTCCATTTCAACGAGATCAACAGCACAGGAATGCGCATCGATATTCTTTCCCTTTTCCCCCAAATCGCCACCGCCTCTCTGGCGGAAAGCATCATCGGACGCGCCCAGCAGCGGGCCTTAGTCGAAATCCATTCCCACAACATACGCGACTGGGCCACGGACAAACACCGCACCACCGACGACACCCCCTACGGCGGCGGACAAGGCATGGTCATGAAGTGCGAACCTATTTTCGAGGCTGTCTCCGCGCTGCGCACCGAGGGCTGCAGGGTCCTGTTTATGACCCCAGCCGGTGCCCCTTTTGAACAAAAAACCGCCCAACGTTTTGCCTCGGATTGCAAACACCTGATCCTTCTTTGCGGCCACTATGAAGGGGTTGACCAGCGCGTGGTTGACCAACTGGTGCACGAGGAAATTTCCATCGGGGACTACGTCCTCACCAACGGTGTCATCGCCGCGGTGGTCGTGGTGGATGCCATCGTGCGCCTGCTGCCCGAGGTCCTCGGCGATGCCGCCTCGGCCGTGGAGGAGTCCTTCGCCACAGGGTTGCTGGAGTTTCCGCAGTACACCCGGCCCGTGGAATTCCAGGGGCTACGGGTGCCGGAGATTCTTCTGGGCGGCAACCACGCAGCCATCTCACAATGGCGCCGCGAACAAGCCCTGGCCAAAACACAGACCACCCGACCTGACCTGCTGGCCTAAAGCCCGCCCCAGCATTGCCGCAAACTAGGCGACCAGCCTGCCGGGGAGGCTGCTCCAAGCCGCTAAATCGCCCTGCCTAGCCGTCGCACTAGGGTGGGCCGCTTCTCCCCATCACACCTCGCGGTGTAACTTCTGTTCAATAACACCATACCAGCCCAACCCAGGATAGGTCTCATACCCCGGAGTCTCCGCAAACCCAATCGAGGAGCCGTCCTGCGTTGTGTAGAAGTCCGTCTTCGAAGAGCTCGAACCCTTTCGGAGATGAAATTTATCGCGCAAAATGCCATGGCCATCCGAACTGGCAAGAATCCGCCCCTCCCGATCCAAAAGCATGCAACGGGTAAGCGCTCTCTCGTCGTCAGTAAGACGCACTGCATTCACAACTGCAGCGGCTTGCGTGCCCCAGTCAAAAAAGATCCCGAGCGCCCCAATCACTTTCCCACTAGCCCGGCCGCCTTCACGCACCGCAGTCGAATAGATAGCCACTTGCTGGGAACCCAATAGCGCCTCCACCTGGATATTTTGCGCCGCGTAATCATCTCCGGAAGCCGTTCCCAAAGCATCGCAAAACCAAGCCTCTCTGGCCACATTGCTCCCAACCGCACCCGGGTAAAGGCCAGGCCGACCGGTTGCGATCACGTTGCCCTCAAGGTCCGCGATCCAAAGATCAATGTACACGGTATAGCTGTTCAAAATGACCCCCAGCCGCTCAGAAGCAAATGCACGCTTTCGCGGGTCGACATCCTGCAGTGCCTCCACCACCGCTCCGTCCGTAGCCCACCAGCGCACATCGCAGGAACGCTCATAAAGATTCCTGTCCATGATGTCTATCATGTTTAATGCAAGATCTTTCAAGCGCTTTCCCTTAGCCTCCTCAAGCTGCACCATCATCGTCAGCCCCACCTTGTTTAGTTCCGAGATCGACCCCGCCAGATCCTTGCTCATCTCATGCGAAATGTCCGTAATCCGGTGCGAAACGGACTTCACCTCTTTCGCCACCACAGCAAACCCGACCCCCGCGGAGCCCGCTCGGGACGCCTCGATGAGGGCGTTCAGGGCGAGAATCCGGATCTCGTGTGTGATTGAGTTGATGGAGATCAGCTTGCGATTTGCAATCGTCCCCACGTTCCGTGACAGCTCAACAATCTTCTCGTGCTCAGACATATGTATCAAAAAAGTTTAGTTTTAAAAACCCTTCCTAAAAAAACAGCAGCGTGTTCGGGCGTCCATGAACGCACTCCCTCGCTTAACTTTATCTTTTAACACATCATTTTTTAACGAAGTTTACTACATATTTACCTTAAATTTTGCAGCTGAAACAAAGGTTTTATCCCCAAGCGCGGGTGCCCTGCAATCGGCACGGCAGGCCATTCCCGTTGCATTCCACTCCAAAAAAACGAGGCCCAAAACGATCTCCACATCCAGTCGCTTCTGAAAACCTCGCCTCTTTCTTTAACCCGCTCCCAAATGCTTCCCATAGCTCCCTCGGCCGCTTCCTCCCGCTGATGCCCCGCCCCCTGATAGATTGCCTTTCAACTCAGTTCTTTTTTATAACAATCGCAGTCTTGGTAATTCTGAGCGGCTAGTGAAAGGATGGAAGCGTGGACACCTCTCCTGGAAAGCTCAATTCCTCTGAAGCCCAAAAAGCTCCAGTAAAGCCCTCGGCCATCAAACCCATTTTCACAGTGACTGGCCTGTGCCTCGTGCTGCTGCTCGCGCACCGATGGTGGAACAATTCCCGCACCTGGGAAACCACAGATAACGCCACGGTGATCGGAACGGCGCATCAAGTCTCCTCTCGTATTTCGGGAACGGTTTCCGAGGTGCTCGTGCTCGATCACGAAGCGGTGCACGCCGGCCAGATCCTCCTGAAATTGGACGATCACGATGAACAGGCCGCCATGAATCGGGCGCGCGCAATCCTTTCGCAAGCCGACGCCCAAATCGCTCTGGCCCGCGCTCACTCAAACAAAACCAAAGCGGACTACGAGAGGGCCACGGAGCTCATCAAAAGCCGGGTCTTTTCCGTTGCGGACATCGATGGGGCACGCGCCGCAAAAGACGCCGCTGCGGCTGCCCTCGCCGTCGCCGAAGCAGGAAAGGAAGTGGCGGAAGCCGCCCTGCAATCCGCGGCGCTCCAACTCGGATACACGATCCTCAAGGCCCCCAGTGATGGACACGTTGGCGCAAAGGCCGTCCAAACCGGCAACCGCGTTTTTTCAGGGCAACCCCTGATGGCGGTCGTGGAGGACTCTTGCTGGATCGTCGCTAATTTTAAGGAAACGCAAATCTCAAAAATGCACCAGGGACAGCGCGTTGAAGCCCAGATCGACGCCTTTCCAAAGCACCCCGTTTCCGCCCGCCTTGAAAGCATCGCCCCCGCCAGCGGCGCGACCTTCGCACTTCTCCCGCCAGACAACGCTACGGGCAACTTCACAAAAATTGTACAGCGAGTCCCGGTGAAAGTTTTCTTTGAAGAGCCCGTCCCCCCAGAAATTCGAGGGCTTTTACGCCCGGGGCTTTCAGCGGTGGTTTCGGTCAATGTGAAAGAAACAGGCCGGAGCGCAGCCGCACGCTAGGCGCCCCCTCGCGATGAGCTCGGCCCCATCCACCGCGTCCCCTCCCGTGGACTCCCCTCAGACGGTGACTCTCCGCCAGTGGGTGGCGGTTTTTGGCGCCGTGCTTGGGGCCTTCATGGCCGTGTTGGATATTCAAATCACAAACGCGTCTCTCGCAGAAATCACGGGCTCCCTAGCCTCGACGTTGGACGAAGGAGCCTGGGTCTCCACCTCCTATTTGGTGGCGGAAATCATCGTCATTCCCCTCACCGCTTGGTTGGCGGGCGCCTTTGGCACTCGCCGTTATCTGGTGGCCAACGCCCTTTTCTTTCTGGCCGCAAGCATCGCCTGCGGCTTTGCCAGCAGCCTAAGCTGGATGATCGTGTGCCGTATCCTGCAGGGTCTCGCGGGCGGAGTGCTCATCCCCATGGCTTTCACCATCATCCTGCGCACCCTCCCCCCCGCGCAGCGCCCCACGGGCTTCGCTCTCTTTGGGATCACCGCCACCTTTGCCCCCAGCATTGGCCCAACCGTGGGAGGGTGGCTCACAGAAGCCTTTGGCTGGCCCTCCATCTTTTATATCAACGTCATTCCCGGCCTGCTCCTGTGCGCCGCAATTTATTGGGGCCTTGAGGACGAACCGGTCGATTTAAAAAAATTAAAAGACGGCGATTGGGCCGGTATTTTAACCATGGCCGTCGGCTTGGGCGCCCTGACCATTTTCCTCGAGGAAGGAAACCGCAACGAATGGTTCGAATCCGAACTGATGACGCAACTGGCCATCGTCGCTCTTGTGTCCCTGATCAGCTTTGTATTCATCCAGTGGCATCACCCCCGGCCCCTCGTGAATTTGCGGCTGTTTGGGCGCCGTAATTTTGGATTCGCAGGGCTCACCAACGTCGCCCTCGGGATGGGACTGTACGGGCTGTCTTACGTGCTCCCAGTCTACCTCGCCCAAGTGCAGCACTACAATTCAACTCAGATTGGAAAAACCATCATGTGGATGGGCTGGCCGCAACTCCTCCTCATGCCTCTGGTGGCCCGCGTTTTGATGCCGCGTTTTGACCCGCGGACCCTCGTCACCCTTGGCATGGCCTTGTTTGGCAGCAGCGCCATACTCAACGGCTGGATGTCCCACGATACCGGCTACGAGCAACTCATCACTTCCCAGTTGCTGCGCGCCCTCGGGCAGCCTCTTATCATGGTGCCTCTCACCGCCATTGCCACCGCTGGGATCGAACCCGCGCAGGCGGGAAACGCCTCGGCGCTTTTCAACATGATGCGGAATTTGGGCGGATCTGTGGGGATCGCCCTCGGTGGAATGCTGGTCAGTCTGCGGGAGCGCTTTCACGGAGCACGCCTGGGAGAAGCCCTGAGCGAGTACGCACCTGCCACTCAGTTGCGGCTCACAGAACTGACGGCTGGATTCATACAAACCGGCAGCGATCTCACCAAGGCCACACGCCAAGCCCTCTTGGTATTGCAGTCGGGCATCCGCAGGGAAGCCTACGTGATGGCTTTCTCTGACTGTTTTCTGCTGCTTGGCGTGGTTTTGTTCCTCAGTACCACAACCATCTGGTGCTGCCACAACTTCAAAGGCAAAACACGAATGCCAGCGCACTAGAACCCGCCAGACTTTAAAACCCCGGAAAGTGCACCGCCTTGGAATCGAACCAAGAACCTAGTGATTAAGAGTCACGCGCTCTACCAATTGAGCTAGCGGTGCTTTTCTCGAAGGGCCTAAAAGACTAACTGAGCCGAATGAGCGATCAAGCGCTTTTTAAGCGCTAAACACATCCCAACCGCTCCACTGCGTTTCCCAAAGCTTTGCGAGAAGATCTTCAGAAAGACCAGACTCGGAGACTCGGAGAATTTCCGTAGCTTTTAGAAAGAGTGCTCGGGGGGGGACTTGAACCCCCACGCCTTGCGGCATGCGCCCCTCAAACGCACGTGTCTGCCATTTCACCACCCGAGCTTTCTAAAAGGGAGGGAGAGGTTCTCGAAATCACCGCCTTCTGGCAAGCGGTTTCATTCATTTATCTCACAAAAAAAGTACTCACACAAAACCAGACTCCCACCCGGCCGCCCTGCGCAGGTTTTAGAACCGAGCCCAGCACTCAAGCCGAAAAACTCTCCCCGCACGAACAGTGCGCCACCGCGTTCGGATTGGTGACCTTGAACCCGCCCTTCTGGAGGTCATCGGAAAAATCCAGCAGCGAACCGCTCACAAAAAGAGCGCTTTTCGGATCCACCACCACCCTCACGCCGTTGCTTTCCACCAGAATGTCCCGAGCCACGGGTCCATCCACCAAATCCATCCTGTACTGTAGCCCCGAACACCCCCCGCCGATCACCGCAACACGCAGCGCCCCACCCGGCCGCCCCTGCCTCTGAAGCAGCGAACGCACCCTGGCCGATGCCGGATCTGTCACCTTCACCAACCTTTCGTTGCCGATTTTGTAGGGAAGTGGAGCGGTGGTGGTCATAACGAAAATCTAGGCGTGGGAAGGGCTTTTGGCAAACAAAGCAGAGATCTCAGCCTGCATCTCCAAAGCTTTCGCCCGGGGATCGGCCGCCTGCCGAATCGGCCTGCCAACCACAACGTGATCCGCACCCGCCAAAAAAGCCTCGGAAAGGGTCATGGTCCGTTTCTGGTCGTCAACGGGCCGATTCTCAACGGGGCGGATGCCAGGCGTGATGATGAGCAGCTTGTCCCCCAGCCCCTCCCGCAGGCGGGCCGCCTCCATTCCACTTGAAATTACTCCATCGCAACCAATTGCAAGCGCACGTTTGGCCCTGGAATAAACCAACTCCTCCACCTCGCACTGGAAGCCCAGGTCCTCCAAATCGCCACGGTCCAAAGAGGTCAACACCGTCACTGCAAGCACCTGCATTTTCCCCTTAGCCGCCACCGCCCCTTCCAAGATCGCCTGGCTGCCGTGAACGGTACAACACTCCACGCCCCGCTTGGATAGGTTGGCCACTGCGTTTTTAACCGTCTCAGGGACGTCGAAAAACTTGAGGTCCACGAACACTTTTTTGTCCCTCGCCTTCAACTCCTCCACCAACTCCCAGTACCCCTCCGCCATAAACAACTGGAAACCAAGTTTATAAAACGTGACCGCGGCACCCAACCGGTCCACCCACTCCAGCGCCTCCTCTTTGGTCGGGAGATCCAGCGCGAAAATCAGGCGGTCCTGGGGGGCAATGGCTTTGGTGGAAAGAAGGCTGCTTGCAGACATGATCCAGGGATTCTCCGAAGCAAGCGGCACGCTGCCAAGCCTCAAACGATCAGCCCTGCGCAACCCCCGGCTTTCTGAGCCTCGCAGGACGCGCCTCTTTTACAGCGCCAGGCACCAGAAACAGGGGTAAGTCGGGCGCTTTCAGCCCGCTAAAGAGCAGCGCAAACAGTGTTCAATAAAAGCACACTTGTGTTTTTTTATGTTACGCAAAAATTTAATGTAAATCGTTTGTTCTGAGTAATTAGCTTCTGGCATAGACGGTGCTTAAGGAATCACAACCCTTCATCCTTATGCTGTACACATTCGAATCAACCGCCACACTTCAAACCACTCTCCCGCAGATCACAGACGAGCTTTTAATGGCTGCAATCCAGGTCGAGGACAAAGCCGCTTTGGACGAAATCTACAAACGCCATCACGCCACCATCCGGGCCGTCATCAACCGGGTGCTTCACAACGACCAGTCCGTGGAAGACCTGCTTCAGGAAGTTTTCATGGAAGTCTGGCGGATGGCCCCCCGTTACTCCTCAGCCAAGGGCAAAGCCCTGGGCTGGATCATCACCCTGGCGCGCCGCCGCGCTATCGACCGGTTGCGCCGGGAACAGGCTTACTGCCGGGTGGAAGAACGCTATCAGAAGGAAACCGAGCAAATGCCGGAATCTTGGACCCACACCAACGGGGGTGACGACGTTGAGTCCGCAGACCTGCGAAGGATCCTTGCTAAAATTGTTTCTGAACTGCCGGAAGCGCAGCGCAACGCCATCCTGCTCTCCTTTTACAAGGGAATGAGCCAGCGCGAGATCTCGCAGCAAACTGGAGTGCCTCTTGGCACAGTGAAAACGCGCTTGGAATTGGCGATGCGAAAAATTGAATCCAAGTTCAGAGAAATCAGCGGCGAATGGCCCGCTCTGACTGCCGCCGCGTAAGCCCAGGCGGTTCCCTTCCCAATATTTTAAGCCAGCAAACTTTTTCGGGTTTGAAAGAGCGTTCTGCTTTCCAGCGGGCGCTCTTTTTCGTTCGTGAAAATGCAGTTCTTAAGGATTTTTGCCGCTCCCAACACGCCGCCGGGCGATCCCTCTTTAGGCCGACGTACTCCCCTCCAGAACGCTCTGCCAAAGGCAGCAGCGGTTTTGTTCTCCATGAATTCCCCCTCCTCTTCCCCCGCAACAACTCCCGACTCACAAACCCTGGCACAGTCGGCCTCCTCCCTTACCCGCCCCCCCGCTAAACTCCATCTGCTAAGAGAGCACGACCCGCTGCGGCACTGGAATGCCCTGGCCGACAACCGGGTTTGCTTGCTGTGCGGCTCGGAATTTACCGGCGCCGAAATCCGTGTACGGGCCCGCAACGGCAAGCCGGTTTTCGAATGTCCCGAAGCCGGTTGCCCAGCCAGCCTGACCCATTTTGTATACTCCGGTAATCCCCTGCTGAGCGAAGCGGTCTGGTCCGATTGGATGCAAGTCAAAAGCAAACCAGAGAGGATCGATTAAACCGTGGTTTTATGGGCCGGAATACTCTAACAGAGAGCGTCTCACTGGGGTTTCTCCAGTGTCGCCTTCGTAGATGTTCTCTGCTCCCGTATGTCCACCCGTCCCCTCACTATTTGCATTGGATCGCTTTCTGGGCTTTTCCTCCTAGCCCCCCAGCCTTCGGAGGCCGCAGGGCCGGACAAAATCCGGTTTAACGAGCATATCCGCCCCCTGCTCTCGAACGCCTGCTTCCAATGCCACGGTCCGGATGACAAAAAACGCGACGGCGACCTCCGCTTAGACACTCGGGAAGGCGCCTCCAAAGATCTCGGTGGCTACGCGGCAATCGTGCCCGGACACCCGGAAAAGAGTGTTCTCTTAGAACGCATCGTTTCCCACGACAAAGACGAGGTCATGCCCCCTCCAAAGAGCAAAAAACCTCGGCTCGCCCAGAAGGATGTCGCCATGCTGCGGCGCTGGATTGAGGAGGGGGCTCAGTATTCGGGGCACTGGGCGTTCCAACCCCTTTCGGAGGAGGCACCTCCCGAAGTCCTTTCTGCCCCTTGGGCGCGCAATGCCGTGGACCGTTTTATCTCCGCCAGACTGGCCGCCGAGGGACTCACCCCTTCTCCCGAGGCGCCTAAAACCGTGCTGCTGCGGCGCCTCTGCCTCGACCTGACCGGCATTCCGCCCACCCTCGAGGAGACCGCAGCCTTCGTCTCCGACCCTCTCCCAGACGCGTACGACCGCGCCGTGGAGCGCCTTCTCGCCTCCCCCCACTACGGTGAACGCTGGGGGCGACACTGGCTGGACCAGGCGCGTTATGCAGACTCCAACGGCTACTCGGTCGACGCCCAAAGGGACATGTGGCCGTTTCGGGACTGGGTTGTCCGCGCCCTCAACGAGGACATGCCCTTTGACCGGTTCACCATCGAACAACTCGCCGGTGACCTGCTTCCCTCCCCTTCCAAATCCCAACTCATCGCCTCTGCGTTCCACCGCAACACGATGATCAATCAGGAAGGCGGCACCAACGCGGAACAGTTCCGCAACGAGGCCGTCGTCGACCGGGTCAACACCACTGGCGCGGTCTGGCTGGGGCTCACTGTAGGCTGTGCGCAGTGCCACACCCACAAATACGACCCCATTACGCACCAGGAGTATTTTAAACTGTTCGCTTTTTTTAACTCCTCCACCGACGTCAACAACACTGGCCAGACCATCGACGTCCTTCCGGGCGAAGTCCTCGGCCACCCCAAAGCAGGGGTCACCCCCGCGCGCTACGCGACGGCCCTAGCCAAAGTCGCCAACACGAAACGTGAATCAGCGGCGCGACAGAAAGCGTGGATTCAACGACTGCAGAACACCCCCCAGAACACCCCCCAGAGCGTCCAGTGGCATACCGCACCCGTCCTCTCCATGGTCGCCGAGAGCGGGCGGGACCACGCAGTGGAGGAGGACGGTTTTGTGCGCCTTTCCGCCGGAGCCAAGCCCAAAGACGCCTTCCTCGTCACCCTCAGTGCCCCTTTAGAGCGCGTTGAGGCAGTCCGACTCCGTGTGGCACCCGATGCCCCCAAGGGCAAACAACCGGCATTCACCCTCAGCGAATTTGAACTGCTCGCCGACGGAATTCCCGTCCCTCTCGCACTCGCGCTGACGGCAAATGAAACCCCGAAAAACCCGGCGAAGGCCTCCATCGACGGCGACTCCCTGACTGCCTGGGTGCCGGATCCTGCATCCGCAAAAAAAGGGGAGTTCGAAGTTTGGTTTTTGCTGGCCCAACCCCTGGAGCTCAAAAACCGGTCCCTGACGGTGCGGCTGAGACAGAATTCGGGAGCGGCTTTTCTTGGAAAGTTCCACATATCAGCTTCCGAAAACGCGCCGCTCCTCCCTCCTGATAACGCCGTCGCAAACAGCGCTTCTGAGGCTGCAAAACGGGCGGCACAGGGGGCCAAACTCACAGGTCCTGAATCCAGCGCCCTAGGAAAAGCGTTTGCGCTCATCGACATTCCGCAGGCTCTCGCGGATTCCGAACTGGAATCCCTTCGCAAGTCGGCAAACCCAGCGAACCTTCTCATCATGAAGGATCAACCGCAACCGCGACCGACGCTTTTGCACCTGCGGGGCGACTACCTCAGCCCGGATGAAAAACTCGGTCCGCTGGAGCCCGACACGCCCAAGGCCCTTCCTTCGCTATTCCCAACCCAGTCCGAAAACACGTTCCCCAACCGCCTCGCCCTCGCCCGCTGGCTCGTGCGTGCGGACAACCCGCTCACGGCAAGGGTGACGGTCAACCGCGTCTGGATGCACTACTTTGGACTGGGACTGGTTGAAACCGAAAACGACTTCGGCACACAGGGGACGACTCCCTCTCATCCCGGGCTGCTCGACTGGCTTGCCCGCGAATTTATGCGCAACGCTTGGTCTCTCAAACAACTCCACAGGACCATTGTTTTGAGCGCCACCTACCGCCAAAGCTCCAACTACCGGCCCGATCTGGCCGAAAAAGACCCTCGCAATTTGTGGCTCGCCCGCCAAAACCGAATCCGCTTCGACGCCGAAATCGTGCGCGACGCGGCCCTGCAGGCCAGCGGCCTGCTGGACAAAACTCTGGGGGGGCCGCCCGTCTATCCTCCGCAACCGGAGGGCGTCTATTCTTTCACCCAGAGCGCCAAGCCATGGAAAACGAGCGAAGGCGCAGACCGCTACCGCAGGGCACTCTACACCATGTTTTACCGGAGCGCGCAGCACCCGCTCACCAGCACTTTTGACGCCCCCAATTTCTCGGCCTCCTGCACGCGCCGACTCCGCTCAAACACCCCCCTGCAGGCGCTCATGCTCGCCAATGACGAAACCTTTTTTGAGATGGCCCAGGCCGCAGCCAAGCTCCTTTGGAAAGATTTCCCCGCCGCCGGACCCCAAGCCGACAGCGACCGCATCACGCGCGCCTTCGAGCGCTTCCTCACTCGAAAACCCGAACCGGCTGAACTCGAGAAGAGCCTTGGCTTTCTGAATCAGGCCCGCCTCAGCGGCGCGGAACTTCCCAACTCGCCTTCGCCCGTGCCCAGCTTAAATGGCCAGTCCCCGCAGGAGGCTGCCGCCTGGACTGCGCTTGCCCGGGGCCTCATGAACACCGACGAATTTATCACCCGCGAATAAACATGGATCTTCAAGAACAGCTACTTCTGGCCAGGACGCGCCGGCATTTATTCGCTCAAACCGGCTTCGGGATCGGGGCGCTCGCCCTCCAGCAACTCCTTGCCGAAGACAGCCACGCCGCACCCGCCACGCATTCCCCCTCCGCGGAAGCAGGCGATGCCATGGCCGTGCGCCCGCCGCACTTTCCGGCGAAGGCAAAACGGGTCATCTACCTGTTCATGGCCGGAGGACCGAGCCAGTTCGAACTGTTTTCAGACAAACCCAAGCTGCGCGAACTTGACGGCCAGGCGCCGCCCCCAAGCCTGATGGAAGGCAAGCGTTTCGCCTTTCTCAAAGGAAACGAAAAACTGCTCGGCTCGCGCCGAAAATTTCAAAGATACGGCCAGTCTGGGATGGAGGTCAGCGAGTTGCTGCCAAACATCGCGGGCGTGGCGGACGAACTCTGCTGGATCCGGAGTATGGCCACCGACGTGTTTAATCACGGCCCCGCCAAGCTCTTCATGAACACCGGCTTCCAAGTCCCCGGCAGACCCTGCCTAGGGGCCTGGACCACCTACGGCCTCGGCTCCTCCTCCAAAAATCTTCCCGGTTTTGTCGTGCTTCAAAGCGGCCCTCGCGGCCCCAGAGCGGGAGCCACGCTTTGGTCCAGTGGCTTCTTACCCAGCAGCTTTCAGGGCGTTCCTTTCCGCAGCCAGGGCGATGCGATCCTCGACCTGCACAACCCCAGCGGCGTGAGCGCCTCCAGCCAGCGCTCCGTTTTCGACTTCGTACGCTCCCTCAACGAAGAGCGCCTCGGCTCCACGGGCGATCCCGAAATCCAAACACGCATTAACGCCTATGAAATGGCCTACCAAATGCAAAGCAGCTCGCCCGAGCTCATGGACCTCTCTCAGGAAAGCCCCGAAACACTCGCCCTCTACGGAGCCACCCCAGGGAAACCCTCCTACGCCAACAACTGCCTACTCGCCCGCCGACTCATCGAGCGGGGTGCCCGCTTCGTGCAACTCTACCACACCAACTGGGACCACCACGGCGCCAGTGAAAACCTCGAAGGCGCCCTCGAGCAGGTCTGCGGCGAGGTAGACCGCGCCAGCGCCGGCCTGGTCCTCGACCTCAAACGGCGGGGGCTCTTAGACGACACCCTCGTCATTTGGGGCGGCGAATTCGGGCGCACCCCCATGGGCGAAGTCCGCGCCTCCATCGGCCGCGACCACCACGTGGACGGCTTCACCATGTGGCTTGCCGGCGGCGGTTCCAAGCCCGGCCATATTCACGGCCAAACCGACGAACTCGGCTTCGGCTCCATCCAGGACCGTGTCCACGTCCACGACCTCAACGCCACCCTTCTCAACCTCCTGGGGTTCGACCACGAAAAACTCACCTATCGTTTTCAAGGCCGCGACTTCCGCCTCACCGACGTTCACGGCCAGGTGGTGCGCTCGCTCCTGGCGTAATCAAAAGAATTTCTTTAAGCGCCACTCTGCGCCCCCCTCGCAAAGACAGTGCGATCAGCAGAAAACTCGCACTGAATACCTATTCTCCAGCATTCAGTCAGGATGCAGCCTACACGCCTTCTGGTTTGATGCTGGACTCCCCCTCCTTGCCCCAACTCCCCCGCTCTACCCGGCCCGGCTCATTCCATCCGCCCCCCCATGAAACTCCCCCCTTTCGCTTCCACTGAACTCTCCAGGCGCAAATTCGCAGCCCTCACGGCTCGGACGCTCCTAGGGGTTGGACTCCTTCCCAAGCTCTGCTCCAACGTCGCCTTCGGCGCAAGCCTCACCCCCAAGCCCTCGGCGGGCGGCTCCGCTAAAAACGTCATCTACCTTTACATGGATGGGGGGATGAGTCACATCGACTCTTGGGACCCCAAACAGGGGGAAACCGCCGGACCCACCAAAACCATCAAGACGAGCGCCGATGGAGTCCTCCTAGCGGAATATCTCCCAAAGACCGCTCAGCAAATGCACCACGGCACCGTAATCCGTTCCCTCACGTCCACCCAAGGGGCGCATGAGCAGGGCAACTACTACATGCACACCAGCTATGAGCTGCGCGGAACCATCAGCCATCCCGCCATGGGTTCATGGCTCAGCCACTTCCAAGGCCCGGGCAATCCCATGCTCCCCGGCTCGGTCTACATCGGCAACGCCAGCCGGCATCCCGGAGCGGGCTTCTTTCCTCCAGCCCAGTCTCCCCTGTTTGTAAACAATCCCGAAAACGGATTAAAAAACATTGAGCCTCAAAAAGGGGTCCAGCCGGAACTCCATCAAGCGCGCATGGCTCTGGCCTCGCTTCTCGACCAAGACTTCACAGCGCGCTTCCCTCAACGCAATGTGGCCGCCTACACAGAGGCTTACGACGGCGCATCCAAAATGATGCGCAGCTCAGAATTGGTCGCCTTTGACCTGACGCGAGAAAAACAAGCACTCAGAGACGCTTACGGCAAAAGCCCCTTTGGACAAGGCTGTCTTCTCGCCCGCCGTCTCGTCGAGGCAGGCATCCGCTTTGTCGAGGTCAGTCTCCACGGTTGGGATACCCATACTGCAAACTTCGTAGGCACTCCCGACCTTTGCGACCAGCTCGACCGCGGCCTGGCCACACTCCTTGACGATCTGCATCTGCGAGGCCTGCTCAAAGACACGCTCGTAGTCGTCGCCACAGAGTTTGGCCGCTCTCCAAAAATCAACGTCAATGTCGGGAGAGACCATTATCCCAAAGCCTTTTCTGCCGCCCTCTTTGGCGGTGGCATTCAAAACGGCGCAGCATTCGGAGCCACGGATAAAACCGGTGCCGAAATCATCTCCGACAAAGTCCTCATCCCGGACCTGAACGCCACCATCGGTTACGCACTCGGTTTACCGTTGCAAGAAGTCGTGCTTTCCCCCTCAGGACGCCCCTTCACCGTCGCTCACAAAGGCACCCCGCTCACACAGTTGTTCGCCTAGCCTCATCCCCGATTTGCTCTGTGAAAGCCTTCCTCACCCTCCTCTGCTTCAGCCTGCTGCCCTTGGCCCCTCGCACTCTCCACGCAGGGTTATCAGAATCCGAAATTCGCGTGACCGCCGCACAACTCGATTCCCTTCTCGAATCTCATTGGAAAACACAAGGCGTATCCCGCAACGCTGCGCTCTCGGACGAAGCCTTTGTCAGACGCGTTTATCTCGATCTCATCGGCCGCATTCCCACCAAAGCTGAAACGGATCGTTTCCTGAACTCAACGGCCTCGGACAAACGCTCCACGCTAGTGAACCTGCTGCTCTTCAGCGATGGCTACTCATTGAACTTTTATAACTTCTGGGCGGATGTCCTTCGATTCAAGTCCCACCAGGTCAACACGCCCGATGTCGTAGAGGCCGGATATGAAGCGTTTCTTAAGGAGTCGCTCGCAACCAACAAACCGTATGACCGCTTTGTCTATGAAATGCTCTCAGCCAAGGGCTATGCGTGGGATAATGGCGCCATTGGGTATTACCACCGGGATTTTGGAATGCCTTTGGACAATATGGCGCTCACAGCCCGCATCTTCCTTGGTACCCGCATCGAATGCGCCCAATGCCATGACCATCCCTTTGACAAATGGAAACAGACAGAATTTTACCGACTTGCAGCCTACACCCATTCCAACCTGTCCACCGATTTTCTGGCCCGGGCTGGGGTGCGGGACGCATACGCCAAGCGCCTCCGTCTCGTCGAAGAACGCTTCAAGGCCGAAAAAGCGGCTGCCACAGACGGAGGCAAGGCAGCGCAGGTCCACAAGACGGCGAGCCTTGAAGAGCTCGAAGTACACAAACTCATGGAGGCCACGCGCGAGCCTGTCGGCCAACTGGTCAGCCCAGTAGACCTCCAACGCGATCCACAAAAAGTGCTGAAACTACCCCATGATTTTAAAGAAGCCGATGGCCATCCCTTTGACATCATGCAGCCAGCATCCCTCCTAGGGCCACCCGCAGAAGTTACCACGGGGCAGGACCCTGCCGAGATCTTCGCACGCTGGGTCACCTCCCCCACAAATCCACGGTTCACCAAGATGTTCGTCAACCGGATATGGAAAAGGCTGTTCGGTCTGCCCCTGATTGAAGCCTTCGACGACCTGAGGGATCATTCCGCATCCCACATTCCTGCCGTGGAGGACTATCTTGAACAATTTGCCGTCACCCAGCATTACGACACCAAGGCACTCCTGGCCGTCCTTGTCCATACGCAGGCCTATCAGTCCGCCTCCTCCAGAAAAGAAGCGGTGCCGGGCGACCCCTATCACTTCACCGGACCTCTGCTACGGCGTATGACTGCGGAGCAAATGTGGGACTCGTTGGTGGCCTTGGTAAATCACGAACCGGACGCCCTCAATACTTCCCGCCGCGCTCAGAACGAACGACGCATCAGCGTATCTAAGATGACAAACGCCGCCTACCTGGCATTTGATCCAGAGAAACTCCTCGATATGGGCATCGCCCGGGCAAAGACCAACTTGGAATTCACCCATCAAACCGCTGCCCTGAATACTGACCTCGCCACTCTCAAAGCCAAGCAGGGGGCCCCCGCGGAAGCCACCGAACTCAGGAGACGCATCGGAGCAATCCACAAGGAAAAAGCTCAAAGTGCCGTAGACAACTTCATCCTCCCCATGCTGGACAATCTCGCCAAGAAATCCGCAGGAAACCAAGCTGCCGCCCTCCAAAATCCTGACTATCGGTTCAATGCAAATCCGGCGGCTTTTCAGGTTGAAACTTGGCGGAGCATGCACGTTCCTGGCTTTGGCGCCGCCCCGCAAAACGAATCTCAGATCACAGCGGAAACCTCCGCTCAACAACAAAGAGACGCAGCGTTAGCGGCGCGTCTTGAGATCCCCGAAGCTGACCTGCCCGCCTTTGTGGCGTACTGTCAAAAAATCCGCAGCGAATGGATAAGGGCAGCCGAGCTGGAAAGCCCGTCTCCACGAGGTCATTTTTTAAGAACCATGGGGCAAAGCGACCGAGATTTCGTCGAAAACGCCAGCACTGCGGCTTCGATTCCTCAAGCTTTGCTGATGATGAACAGCGACATAGCCTCGGAACACACGTTGCTGGCGCGTTTCTCTCCGCTCAGCCTCTCGCTACGGCAAGCCGCGTCGCCTGCCGCTAAAGCCGAGGCAGTTTATCTCAGCCTGCTCTCTCGCAAACCCACCCTGACAGAGCAGAAACTCTGGGCTGAAGCTTCCACAAACGGGCTCACCTCAATAGCGGATCTGGTCTTTGCATTACTCAACACCAAACAATTTATTTTCATCGAGTAGCCCAACCCATCCCTGCCGTGGCCTTAAATCCGCCGAGATTCTCAAAGCCATCCTTTCCTGAGCATTCACCGCAACCTGTTCCCCAGTTTCCGCCCTTTACTGTGCCGTCCAGCCGCCATCCACCACCAGGCAAACACCCGTCACAAAACTCGAGGAGGGAGACGCCAAAAACAAAATCGGCCCCTCAATTTCCTCCATCTCCCCCCAACGCCCCACCGGAAGGCGCGCACAAAACTCCTGGTACTTCACCGGATCATCCAGAAGGGCCCGGTTCATTTCAGTCCGAAACGGTCCCGGGCAAAGCGCGTTGACCGTCACCCCAGAGTGAGCCACTTCCAAAGCCTGGGTTTTTGTGAGAAGAACCAACCCTCCCTTGCTCGCCGTATACGGCCCCCGCTCCGCCAAACCGACCGTCCCGAGCATGCTCGAAATATGGATGACCCTTCCCCACCCCCGGGCCACCATCTCAGGCAGCACCGCCTTTGAGCACAGAAACGGCCCGGTCAGGTTGATGTCCAACACCCGCTTCCATTCCGCCAACGGCATCTCTGTCGTGGGCCTGCGAAAGTTCACCCCCGCATTGTTCACCAAAATATCGATGGGCCCCACGGTCTTACTCGCTTCAGAAACAAACTCCGCAATGGACTCTTCGTCGGTCACATCCGCAGCGGTGGCAAACGTTTCCACGCCAAACTCCAAGGCGATCTCCCGGGCCACCGCCTCCGCCTCCGCTCCGTTGCGGCTGTTGGTCACGATGTTCGCTCCGGCGGCGGCCAGGCATCGGGCCATCTGTTTGCCAAGGCCGCGGGTCGCTCCGGTAATCCAGGCCGTGTGGCCGTGCAGGTTGAAAAGTCGGTCTATCATTTAGGGTGGAGTGTTGGGGTGTAAGCGTCAGACTTTAGCAGGACGAGCGAAGGGTTTCGTAGCGTGGGAAGCAGTTGGCAATTTCGCCTAAAGCGAACCGAAGTCGGCTAGGTACTGGAGGAGAATCTCCTTCAATGGCGGGGGCTCCGGCAACCCTAGCGCCACCGCTCGCGAGCCATCCACCGAAAGCGGCCAGTTGTCCACAATCGCCTGAATCCGCGGGTCAAAAGCGTCCACAATCGGCCCCAGTGTTAGCCCCCGCTCCAGGGCAACCTCTCGAAGCGTTGCCTCCGCTAAAAGCGGCGTCACACGGTGCGCCGGCAACCCAATGGCCCGGTCGTCGTTGAACCGCTGCGGGGCCACTTCGTGCAGCGCCACCAGCGAGTCGATAACCGTGCGGTACCCCGTCATCGGATGGCTCTGCTGGCGACGCACCGGCAACAGACAGGGTTCCCCCTGCAGAGGTTCGCGAAACATTCCACTCGCCCAACTCGAGGCGGCTGCGTTGGGCTTTCCCGGACGCACGATCACCGTGGGCAACCGGGCGCTGCGCCCATCAAAATGACCCTTCCGGCTGTGGTCATTCACCAGCAGTTCACAGATGGCCTTCGTCATTCCGTAGGTGGTCTGCGGCGCAAGTTTCGTCGCATCCGTGTTGGGGTCCTGCATGACGCCCCCTCCAAAACACGCGATGCTGCTGGCAAAAACCACCCGCGCCCGCCCCCCCAGCAAACGCGCCGCTTCAAAAACATGCCTGCCTCCATCCAAATTCACCCGCAGCGCGTCATCGTAGCGCTCCTCGCATTCGCCACTGACCATCGAGGCGAGGTGAAACACCGCGGTTCCAGG
Organism: Verrucomicrobiota bacterium; assembly: GCA_003402745.1. Classification (GTDB taxonomy): domain Bacteria; phylum Verrucomicrobiota; class Verrucomicrobiia; order Chthoniobacterales; family Chthoniobacteraceae; genus Chth-196. Next base: position 5,966 of record QQND01000038.1, on the reverse strand, counting down.
ATCCCTGCCGACGGCCTCAAACACCGTTTCCCGCCGGCTAATGTCGCCCGTGACTTGCAACACCCGCCCGTCGCTGGCCTCGCGGGCAAACCGGGCATCGAGCAGAACAATTTGCTCAATGGCTTCCGGACCGCCAGAGGGCCCCGTCAATTCCCCTCGTTGAAGGAGGCTTGCGCAAAGCTGGGAGCCAAGAAAACCTCCGCCGCCAGTGATGATTACTTTCATGAATGAAGAAGATGGTAGTTTGCAATGCTGCGACGGCTCCTCTGAAATAGCCTGATGAAATTGGACAACGGACTCGCAGGATACAAGATTGGTTTCGTGGGCTTGGGCAACATGGGCCGAGCCATGGCGCGCCATTTGTACGAAGCCGGAGCCCATGTCGTGGTCTGGAACCGCAGCCCTTCGCCCGCAGAAGCAGCGGAGGCCCTCGGCATGCAACGGGCAAACACCCTCGGGGAACTTGCCCGCGAAGTGGGCGACGGAATAATTTGCCTCAACCTCACCACCACCGAGGTCGTTCGCGAAGTCGCTTTCGGAAGCGCAGGCCTTATTGAAGGCCTCTCAAAACAGGCACTCCTTCTCGATTTCGGCACCACAGGAGTCCCCGAGACCCGCGAATTCGCTGCCCGCACCGCGTGGATGGACGCACCAGTTTCCGGCGGACAAGTGGGCGCCGAAGCCGCAACCCTCACCATTATGGCCGGCGGCAGCGAGGCCGACTATCAGCGAGCACTGCCGGTATTCCGAGTCCTCGGGCAGCGCAGCACTCACCTCGGACCCTCAGGCGCGGGGCAGGTCACAAAGCTGGCCAACCAGCTCATCGTCGCCCAAACCATAGACGCCGTTGCCCAGGCCCTCCGCCTGGCTGAACTCTCGGGAGTCAATCCTGCTCTGGTTCGAGAGGCCCTCCTCGGGGGCTTCGCCGAAAGCCGAATCCTCAATCTCCACGGCGACCGGATGGTCCGGCGGGATTTTCTCCCGGGCGGCCGGGCGGCGCTGCAACTCAAGGACGTCCGTTTGATTTGCGAACTGGCCGGTTCGCTCGGGTTTCACTCGCCAACGCTCGAAAACTGCCGCGCGCAGTGGGAGCGGTTCGTACACGAGGAAGGCCACGGTGAAAAGGACCACTCGGGGCTGTTTCTACTCTACGACAAACAGTGAACCGGTCCGTGCGTTGAACCTCAGCACCAGACGCCGCTCCGCGCTCAAAGCCAGTTCCAAGGGACCGCCCTCAGAAAACCCTCACCGGCTTCCCCCTCGCACCCATTTCTTCAGGAGTGCATCACCTGACCGCCATCGATATTCAAAGTCTGCCCCGTGATGTTCATCGCATGTTCCGAAGCCAAAAATACCGCCATCGCAGCGTATTCGGCCGGTGTTTGCCACCGCCCCAGCGGAGATACCTTGCGGATCTTTTCCCCGCCCCAAGTCGCGTAATCCTGCCGCTCCTCCGAGGCGAGTCGCTCCTGCCCGGCGCGCCACACCGATTCATTCAAATCCGTTTTCACCATCCCCGGTGAGAGCGCGTTCACCCTGACCCCGTACGGCGCAAGGTCCTTGGCCGCGCACTGCGTGAAATTAATCAGACCCGCCTTCGCCGCGCTGTAGGGCGGGTCTGTCTGGGAGCCCATCTGCCCGGCCACCGACACCAAAAAAAGAAAGGTGCCTCGCCCGCGCGCCGCCAAAATGGGAGCGAACGCGTGGGCGACATTCACCGCCGTGATCAAATTTACCTCCAAAACCCGCCCCCAATCCCCCGGCTCCAGTTTCCAAAAAGGAAAGCCAAACTTACCGGAACCAACGCCGATGCAGAAAACCACATGGTCCACCTCGCCCACCCCACGCGCAAACGCACCGACCGTCTCGTAGTTCGTCGCGTCGCCCGCCGTCAGCGCCGGGCCGTTCTCCCAAGGTTCAACGCCAATGTCGCGGTCGAACCCGTGCACCACACAGCCCTCCCTAAAAAACGCTTCGGAAATGGCCCTTCCAATGCCCCGGGCAGCGCCAAAAACAGCCACTTTTTGACCAGCGAGATTCATTTGCATACCGCCCACTCTGCCAGTCCTCTAACCCTTCAGGCAAGATTCAGACAGCACCCCCCTTCCCACTCGCCGACGATCAGGAAAGCCCCCCAACAAACATTCTGCGAAACCCCGCCAAACTGGGTCTACCAGATAAAGCTGACGGACCCTCCCAGTTTTGTTATACCCACGACGATTCCTTCAAAAAAAGAACGCTCTCACTGGCATGCCCGATTGGCCAAGTCGCCCCAAGCTGCCCGCAATCCCCCCCGCCGAAAAAGCCGTCAGCGGCATCGCTGATATCGACCTCCTCCCCCATGAACCAGCCCCCCGCCAGCCGCGCCCGTTTCGTCGTACTCTTTTTCGCCACCACCCTGGCCATTGTGACCTACGTGGACCGGGTCTGCATCTCCCAGGCCGCCCCGCTCATGCAACAAGATCTGGGCCTCACCAAAACCCAGATGGGTTATGCCTTCACTGCCTTCGGCATCGCCTACGGCCTTTTTGAAATCCCGGGCGGTTGGCTCGGCGACCGTTTCGGCCCGAGGCTGGTGCTGCTGCGGGTCGTCTCCCTCTGGTCCGTCTTTACCATCGCCACCGGTTGGGCTTGGAATCTCGGTTCGCTTGTGGCTTCGCGTTTCCTGTTTGGCGCGGGCGAAGCGGGCTGTTTTCCCAATATCACCAAGGCTTTCACCCACTGGTTTCCTCCGGCCGAGCGCGTGCGCGCCCAGGCCGTTCTCTGGTTGAGCGCACGCTGGGGGGGCGCTTTCACGCCGCTCATTGTCGGCTGGATGCTGGCCAGCGGCACAGAGGGCCGACCCGGGCTTGGCCTCCATTACCGGTGGGTCTTTTTGTGCTTCGGCCTGCTCGGGCTGGTCTGGGCATTTCTCTTCTACCGCTGGTTCCGCGACCACCCCCGGGACCATGCCGCCGTCAACGCCGCCGAACTCGCCCACATCAACGACACTTCCTCCGGCAACTCCCACGCGATGCCCTGGCGAGCTTTGTTCTCCTCCAGCACTGTGTGGATGCTGTGGCTTCAGTACTTCTTCATGTCGTACGCCTGGTATTTCTACATCACCTGGTTTCCCACCTATTTAAGGGAGCAATTCACCACCCTTACCGAAATGCAGCGCGCGCTGCTCGCCTGCGTCCCCCTGTTTTGCGGCGGCATCGGCTCCATCGCCTCCGGCCTGCTTGCCGCGCGCCTGGACCGTTGGCTCGGCTCGATTTCAATGACACGCCGCGTGCTGGGAGTCGGCGGCATGGCCTGCGCAGGGGTGATGCTCCTAGTGTCTCTCCAATTCACCAATCCCATGGCCTCGATCTTCGCCGTGGGCCTCGCCAGCCTCTTTAGCGACCTTTCCATGCCAGGTTCCTGGGGGGCCTGCATGGATGTCGGCGGCCGCCACACCGGCGCCCTCTCCGGCAGCATGAACATGGCCGGACAAATCGGCGGCGCCATCGCTCCGATGGCCGTGCCGCTCGTCCTTAGCGCCACCAACAACAACTGGAGTGTCAACATCGCCCTGTTTGCCGCCGCCTATTTTCTAGGCGCTATCTGCTGGATTTTCGTCCACTCCGACCACCGCCTGCCCCAATCCCCCGCTTAAAACAGAGCCAGCACTTCCGGCACGCGCAAAACGGCGATCAGACACGTCACCGTAAACATGCTTGCCAGCGTCGAATAAAAAACAACCGCCGTCGCAAACTGCGAATCCGCCTGGAACTCGTGCGCTAACAACGCCGTGTTCACCGCCGTCGGAAACGCGGAACTCACCACCATCACGACCGCCTCCTCCCCGCGAAACCCAAACCGACTGCACAGCAAACACGCCAGCACCGGCCCCACCAGGAGTCGCAGCCCCAACGCCCACGAGAGGCGACCCGCGTTTTGCTGCACCCGAGTCTGAGAAAGCTGCGCGCCGAGCGTCACCAAAGCGACCCCCACCAGCGCGTGGTGCAAATACTCCACCGGCACCCAAAGCCAGCGCCACTCACTCACCGGCACCTCCCACCACCGCACCACCAACGCCGAGGCCACCGCCCACAATGAAATCTGCCGCAGCATCGGCAAAAACGTCCTCCAACCCGAATGCGTCTTCGTCGTTGATGAGGCCAGAAATACGCCGACTGTGAACGTACAGATATTCTGAGTCAGCAACACAAAAACCTGCAAAAGCGGGCCCGTAAGGGGAAAGGCGAGCGTCATCAATGGCACTCCGTAATTTCCCGAATTGTAAAACATCGTGGCCAACTGCAGCGCCCTCGCTTGCCGCCGTTCATACCCGCAAAAGTGCGACACCAGTGCGCTCATCAAAAACATCCCTGCCTGAATGCACGCTGTAAAACCCATCACACGCACCGCAAACCCGGCCCCCAGCGAGGAGGTCACTACCTCCCGGAAAATAAATGCCGGCACAAATACATAAATATTCAGCTTGATGAGGGTGTTCAAATCCAACCGCGAACGCCGGTCTAGCATCCACCCAAACCCCACCAAAACAAGAATCGGCAGCAGCACCTGACTGAAAACCTTCCAAAGCAACATGGGCGACATCCTGCACCAGCCCCCCAGAAAAAAGACAGCCTGATGCACCCCCCCCTCAGAACCAACAACCAACAACCAACAACCAACAACCAACAACCAACAACCAACAACAAGGAACCAAGAACAAGGAACCAAGAACAAGTAACCTCCCCTCCCAAACTTCTGCTGTTTGTCTTCCCGGCTTCCTGTGTTAAACCCACCCTTCCCATTCCCTTTATGAACCTCAACCGTCGCAACTTTTTCTCCAGCGCAGCCCTGCTCGGTACCGCGTCCGCCTTAGCCACGCGCTCCACCCAGGCCGCAGGCAACGCCGCGCCCGCACAGTCCGTTCTTAGAGAGGCCGCAGACCCGACCTACAAAATCCAAAACCACGGCATTAAACACACCCTCATGGGCTGGTGCTGGAAACCCATGGAAACGCTGGAGCTCGCGCGACACGCCAAGGAAATCGGTCTGGTAGGCATCGAGGGTATCGACCGCAAATACTATCCCGACGTCAAAGCCCTGGGCTTGGACATCTCGCTTGTAGGTTCCCACGGCTTTGCAAACGGCCCTTGCAACCCCAAATTCCGAGATGAAGTCGTCACCAAACTCACAGACGCCATCGAGGTCGCGGCCAATGTGGGCTGCAAAAAGGTGATCACTTTCACTGGCATGCGTTTTGAGGGAATGGACCCCGAAAAAGCTGCAAGGGAGTGCCTGGAGGTCTGGAAAACCGTCCTCCCCGCCGCCGAAAAAAAGGGCATCACCCTCGTGCTCGAACACCTCAACTCCCGCGATTCCACCCATCCCATGAAGGGGCATCCCGGTTACTTCGGGGACGATGTTGATTTCTGCGTGGAATTAATCAAACGCGTCGGAAGCCCCAATTTCCGCCTCCTGTTTGATATTTACCATGTCAGCATCATGAACGGGGACGTGATCCGCCGCCTCCGCACCCACCGCGAGTACATCGGCCACGTTCACACCGCCGGCAACCCCGGCCGTGGCGAATTGGATCAAACCCAGGAAATCCACTACCCAGCGGTCCTCCGAGCCTTGGTCGAGAGCGGTTACCACGATTTTGTCGCCCACGAATTCATTCCCACCTGGAGCGACCCCATTCTCGCCCTCCGCCACGCCGCTATGGTCTGCGACGTGTAAGACCGTTCCTTGGAAGCCGCAGGCGGGCTTACCCGACCCGGCAACATTGCCGTAGAAAACCGCGCCTCCTCCCTATTACTCGATCTAGAGGCGAAAACTGCGGATAGACAACGCCTGAAAAAAATCACTGCAGGCGCCTTTGACGCTGAAAGGCAGCCCTCCGTGCGAAAGCCTCTTTTTGGCAGACCCATTTCTTCACAACGCCTCTTTCCGCTTTCCCTGCACGCCCCCAATCCGCACTCTGCCTG
>QQND01000037.1 GCA_003402745.1 Verrucomicrobiota bacterium | reverse complement strand
GATCGTCATGAAGTCTGTGACTTTGACAGAGCCAAACTTTGAGATGCGGCCGACGTCGTTGCGGGCGAGGTCGACGAGCATGAGGTGTTCTGCGCGCTCTTTGGGGTCGGCGAGCAATTCGGCGGCGTTGGCGTCGTCTTCGGCGGGGGTGGCGCCCCTGCGTTTGGTGCCTGCGATGGGTCGGATTTCGACGTGGCCGTTTGTGGCGCGGACGTGGACCTCTGGGGAGGAGCCGACGAGGGAAAATCGGCCTGCCAGTTTTAGGCAGAACATGTAGGGCGAAGGGTTCACGTCCCGCAGGGTGCGGTAAAGGGTGAGGGCGTCGCCTTCGTAAGTGGTTTCAAAACGTTGGGAGGGGACGATTTGAAAAATGTCGCCGGCGTGGATGTACTCTTGGCTGGCCTGGACCATGGCTTTGTACTCCTCGGGCGTCGTGTTTGAGCGGGCCTCCGCTGGGGCGACTGGCTGGACTGGGACGGGGAGCTGGGGCAGATGAGCGGGATGGGCAAGTTTGGCCAGGATGGTTGCGGCGCGTTCCGCGGCAGCGGCGTAAGCGGCGTCGGCCAGCTCTGGGGAGGGCACGTGTGCATTGACGAGGACACGCATGCGGCGCGTGTGATGATCGAAAACGAGGACGGCGTCGGTGAGGAAAAAGAGCGATTCGGGGAGGCCGAGGGGGTCGGGTTGGGGTTCGCCCACGGAGGGTTCGAAAAAGCGGACGGCGTTGTAAGAGAGGAACCCCACGGCCCCGCCGGAGAAGCGCGTGCCGGCGGCAGCGTCGAGGCCCTCGGGTTTGACCCAGTGGTAGGGGGCGAGTAGTTTTTCCAGTTCGGCCAGCGGATCGGAGGTGCTGGTAAATTCTCGGGTGTGGCCGTCCTCGGTGAGACGCACGGAGCGGCCGAGCGTTTCAATAATGACGCGGGGCTCGGTACCGACGAAGGAATAGCGGCCGGCTTGGGCGCTGTTTTCGGCGGACTCGAGCAGGAAACTGTAGCCGCCGGCGTCCAGTTTTTGGAAGGCGGAGACGGGGGTTTCGGTGTCTGCGAGGAGTTCGGTCCAGACGGGGATCAGGTTTCCGCGGGAGGCGAGGGCGCGAAAGACTTCGAGGGAGGGTGAGAGGGGCGGGAGCGCCATAACTAGGGTTTGGCGGCGTAAGCGGCGGCGGCGTTGAAGACGGGCGTTTCCTTGACTTCGAGGGGGTTGCCGGAGCGGTCGACTTCCTGGAAAAAACAGGACTGGTGGCCGGTATGGCAGGCGCCGCCGGTTTGTTCGACTTCGAAAAGGAGCGTATCCAGATCGCAGTCGACGTGGAAGCGGAGGACGCGCTGGGTGTGGCCGCTGGTTTCACCTTTGAGCCAGAATTTCTGCCGGGAGCGGCTCCAGTAATGCATCAGACCGGACTCCAGCGTGGATTGGAGGGAGGTGGAGTTCATCCACGCCATCATCAGGACCCGGCCGGAGGAGGCGTCCTGAACAATGGCCGGGATGAGGCCGTCGGCGTTGTATTTCAGAGAAAGGTTCATGCGATGGAAAAAACGGAGGCGCGGATTCATAGCAGGGACGCCCGCGGCGAACCAGCGCGGAGGTGGATTTTGCGAGGGAAGTGGCGAGGTCGGAAATTCAGGCAAAAGCGGGTGCCGCGGGAGGATTGCGTGTGGAGGGCTTGGTGCTCCCTTGGGAAAACCGAGGGGGGGCGGCATTTTTTGCCTTGGAAATGAAATCTCGGGTCCCTTCATTTTAAAGACCTTTTCTGACGCCGGTTCCTGAGTTGTGGTAACGTACCAAAGAGCTCTGTGCTCCAGCCCGATGTTGAACCCTCACCGTCCATCCTTTAGTCCGCCTTCTGGCTATTTCAGAGTCAAGGTCGTGCAAAGTTTTGAGGAACTCGTTTCCAGTCCGTTCGAAGACGGGGTCAATGCGATCTGCTGGGAACGCAACTTGCTGGGCGACTTTGCTGAAGTCGTGCGGGGGCTTGCGGTTGAGGAGGGGATTGTGACGCTCGACGAGACCCGGCTTCGGGGGCTTTCCTTAAGTGCGGCAGGAAGAGCTGCGGCGGACGCGATGCTTGAAGACCTCCGGTTGCTGACTGATTTGGGGCTTTCCCCCACCCTAGACTGCATTCACAGCTATCCCCGTGACGAAGAGCCTGCTGCGGTCCGCACCGACGTGTATTCTTTTCATGCGGACAGCGCCACGGCAGCCGCCGACACGTACCTTTGCTCCTACAACGGGCCGGCGAGCGAGGGGCTCCGCAACGAAGAGGCTCAGAGGCGCGTCGATATTCCCGAAACCCGGGCAATGTTGCTCCAGGCTTTTGGCGGGAAGGATGATGAGGACTTTCTCGGTTACCTCGCTGAAAATTGTTTCGACCTTCACTACGCACCGGCGCCGGGGGCGCTGCCGTTTTCCTTTGGGTTGGGTAATTTATGGCGGATCGCCGTGGAGTACCCCGATAGTCCGGTCCCGCCGTGTATTCATCGAGCACCTGAAACGCTGCCGGGGCAGCCACCCAGGCTGCTTTTGATCAGCTAAATGCCCGCGTCCGAGGCCTTGGAAGGAGGCGCTGCCTCATCCGTTGGAAGGCTGCCTACTGGGGATCCCGAGGGAATTTTACGTAAGGGAGGCGTGCGCCGCGATAAGTGGACTGGTCGGAGCGGATGGCCTCTGCGGCCAGGAAGTTGGCGCAACCGCTTGCGCAGATCATGTCGTCTTGGTCGACTCCGTCTCCTGAGACGCCGATGGCACCGATCAATTCCCCGTTGCGGTAGAGTGGCAGGCCGCCTGGAAAAATGGTCATTCCGTTGGGCAGATTGGAATTTCCTGGATAGAGGGCTGTGGGCGAGGGTTTTAGCGAGACGGCTTCTTGGAAGCCAAAAAGAGGCCCCCATGCCATCCCGTCCAAGCCCGGGGGGAAGAACCGTTGTGCAAGGTAACCGACGGCCCTTGTGCTCATGGCTGCCTTGTTGTTGGAGAAGAACAGGGCAGTGCGGGCCTTTTGAACGCACACATCCCAGCTGAACATCGTGGCTTCACCGACCCGGAATACTCCTAGAACCTGCGGGGCAACCCCTGGAGCGTTTGGATTGTTGACCACGGAGATGAAAACCTTGGCGCGGGTTCCCACGGGCAGTCGGATCCCCGCCCGGATCGTGTTGCACTGTCGGGCCGCGAGGGCAAGGATGCCCGTGACCTCCGCCGCCGTGAGCCGGGTTGCAGCCCTCGCGCCAATGGTGCTGACGCCAAGGAGCGGGTCCGCCACGATGGGTTGCCGGATTTCTCCTGAAACACCTCCCAAAGTCGCCACCACGTAGGGATAGGCTGGCGGTGAGGCGCGCACCGTGTAGGTAAAGGTGCCGTCGGCAACGACGGCACCAGCGGCAGGCGTCAGAGCGCCGGCAGCGCTCAGAGGCAGCGGTTTTGGAGGCTCGGGCGGATTGGAAACGTCGCCCACCACGTAAGGCACTCGGATTCCGCCGAGGAGAACATTTGTCGCCAGAATGCTGGAGACCGGCCGGAACCCGGATTGTGCGGCAAGTGCGACGTTTTCGTCCGTGTCTGCTGCGACTTTGAAGCCGGCTGTGGAACTTTCAGGCGGAGTGCTGCCGAGCAGAAAAGCTGCGGGGCTCAGATTGGAGGGACTGGAGTCGCCGGTGACACCGACTCCGCCAACGAGTTCGCCGTTTTTGTACAGGGGAACGCCTCCTGGGGAGTCTGCCAGGGAAGTGAGGGGCACAGCCTCGGCCCTTGCTCCGGGAGAGACAGTTACGGGTGCCCCTCCTAAAAACGCGCCCGTGAACCTTTTGAAGCGGTTTACATCGGAAAAAAACAGGTTGGAAAACCCAACCCCGACCAACGGGCCAGGCGACGTGTTGCGCACCCCCGGGGGGAAATGCTGCTGGATGATGTAGCCGGCGGTGCGCGAGGTGAACGCGTTTTCGTTGCTGCTGAGGAAGGCGGCGGTTCCTGCCCTTGAGACGGCTCCTGCGGTGATGCCGGAATTTAAGGGGGCGCGTTTGGCTACGTCGATGACGCCGAGCACGAAGCCTTCGCGATCGACCACGGCCAGAACGGATTGAGGGCTGTATTTTGCTGCGTACGCTGCGCCTTGTGCAAGGATGCGGCTGACCTCTGTTTCCGAAAGAGACTGTGCGGCGCCCGCGCTGCAGGCGAGCGCGGAAGCGAGGCCCAGAGTGAGCAGGAGTTGAAAGCCGAATGAAACTATGGAGAGCACCTTATCGAGGTAACGCATCACCACGTCTTGCGCTAATTGTTCTTCTGCTTCAAGAAGCAAACGGATAAAGACCTGTGGCTATCTATCAAATGCCAGTGAGAGAGCGGCGCCCCATGAGACCTGTATTTCGTTCAAAGATTGTTTCTGTGAAACGCTCCCTAGCTGTGGGATGTATTGTTTGTGGGGTAGCCTTCGGGGGAGGGGAGGCCTCTCGCTTGGCCGCCGTGAAACCGTCGAAGCCTTCCGTGGTATTTAATCCTGACCCGGGAAGTTGGAACACTCCCTCGGTGGAAACGGTGGCTGACGTCGTGGAGGCGCCGTCTCTTTCGGAAGCGATTGAAAAAATCGGCAGGATCACCCCCGTGGACATTGTCCGGGCGCCTCTGGTGGATTCGGCGGGCAAGCCTGGAGAGTTTAAGCTCCGCGACTACACTCTCGCCAAAGCCGGAGGCGGCCTGCCAGCCAACAGCACAGCGGTTCCTGACCGCTGGAAAGTACCCTTGCCGCACTGGCAGCGTTACCTGGATCCCAGCCTCGAGACTCCCTACGTGCAGGAAAAGCCGAGGCTCTGGCATCCCTATCAGCAAAGCCGGCTCAAGGGGGACCTGCCCATTCTAGGTCAGGATATTTTCACAAACCTTACGGCCAAAAGTTTTACGGTGGCCGAGTTTCGCAGGCTCCCAGTTTCCAGCGGGGTGAGCACGGTGAGCCCCAACAGCGCCGAGTTTTTTGGCAAAGGCGGGCAGTCTTTGATTTCCACAGACACCTCGGTTTCCGTGGATATTTTCAAGGGTGAGACATCCTTCAAGCCGGTGGAGTGGCTCCTGCGGCTCAACGTGGTTGAGAACGAGAATTGGACCCGCACCCGGGAAAACAACCTGCTCAACCCAGATCCGAGGGGGAGTCATTTTGGCGGGTCGGGAAATTTACCGGACACGTCCGGGCTGCAGTCGGTTTCTGGAAGCACGGGCAACGTGAATCCGGTGGGCTCCACCTCGGCCTTCACCAGTACCATCAACCCTGAAGATGCGTTCGCTTACCTGCTCAATCAGGGAGTCACTGTCCCGCAAAGCAGCGCGAGCGCCGCCTCGCCAAGCCAGACCCGTTACACGTACCGGCACAAAAACACGCTTTCGCTGCAGGAGGCTTTTTTGGAAGTGCATCTCAGGGATCTCTCCGACAATTACGATTTCGCGAGTAGCAAGCTGGGCATCCAGCCGTTTTCCTCGGATTTCCGGGGGTTTGTATTTTCCGACAGCAACCTTGGGGCGCGGGTGTTCGGGAACGCGTTCAACAACAAGTCCCAGTACAATCTCGCGTACTTCAACATGCGGGAGAAGGACACCTACTCTGAGCTCAACACGCTGGACGCGCGGGACCAGCAGGTCTTCGTTGCAAACTTTTACCGGCAGGATTTTCTCACCAAGGGTTATACTGCTCAGCTCAGTTTTCACGCAAACGCCGACGGCGCGGGAGCCAAGTACGATCGGAACGGATTTCTCGTGCGCCCGGCCCCCCTGGGAACGGTGCTTCAAAACGAATCGGACGGCTCCGTGTTGGGACACAAGCTCCAGTCTTATTATTTAGGATGGGCGGGAGACGGGCACGTTGGAAAGTTCAACATCAACCACGCCTTTTACCAAGTGCTGGGCAAAGACGAATTTAACGCGCTTGCCGGGCGCAGTGTAAACATTAACGCGCAGATGGCCGCCTTGGAGCTGAGCCTCGACCGGGACTGGGTGCGGTGGAAGATTTCGGGATTTTACGCCAGCGGCGACTCCAACCCCACCGACGGAACGGCTCGGGGATTCGACACGATTCTGGACAACCCGTTCTTTTTCGGCGGGCCCTTCAGTTGGTACGTGCGCGAGGGTTTCGGCCTGGCGGGCACCGGTGTGAACCTCAAGGAGCGCAACTCCCTGGTGCCGAGTTTTCGAACGAGCAAGACGCAGGGTCAGTCCAACTTCGTCAACCCCGGCGTGTTCATCGTGGGTCTGGGGACCGATGTGGACGTGACCCCCAAGACCAAGGCGTTCGCCAACCTGAACTACGTCCAGTTTGCGGAAACGGCCCCAGTCAAGTACGCGCTGCAAACTGACCACGCCCGCTCCGACTTAGGCGTGGATGCGAGCGTCGGGATCAAATACCGGCCGTTTTTGACTGAAAACATTATCATCTCTGCCGGTGTCGGCTTCTTTTTTCCAGGCGGTGGTTACAAGGATATCTACCGCCAAAACACGAGTAGGGTTCCGGGCTTCGACGCTCAAGAAAAGGCGGGCAAGACGGACGCTTATCTATACAACGCCCTGCTCACCTTGACTCTTAACTATTGATTTTGATGCGTGTGCTCCGTTCCATTTTCCGAAAAAAGGCGCTCAGACTGCTTGTCCCGCTTTTGATCCTGGTCGCCGGCGCGTGGTGCGCGTTGGCCCAGGGCCCCGTCAACCGCGGCGTCGGCCCTGCTACTGCGGCGCCCGCGGGTGAGGCGCCTTCGCTCTTTCGCGACAATGGCAAGGCGATCAACCCTTCGCGTGTTTACTTCGCCCCGGCGGACACCGAATCAGGTGCAGCCCCCCTTACCGGCTCTGGTTCGGGCCCGGCCACGGCAGCACCGCCAGCCTCCACTCCGGGTCCTGCGAAGGCGGCGAATCTCCCGGGCGAAAGTCCTACCAGCCCGATCGGGTCCGAACCTCCTGGGCGCGGCCATTCCTCCGGTTTCCCCTTCGGTCCGCACACCGCAGGCAAGGTTCCCTCTGTGCACGCCGCGCCTCGGCCGCCCAAAAACTGGATCGACCAGAGTCCGGAGGAAGCGAAACGCAAGAGCGCGGGCTGCATGGAGTGCCACACCCAGACCGACTCCCACACGATGCACGCCTCGCCCACCGTCGTGCTTGGGTGCACGGACTGCCACGGCGGCGACCCGGCCAAGGGACTGACTCTCTTAAAAGCCCACGTCCAGCCCCTGAATCCTGATTTTTGGAAGGGGGCCGCCAACCCTCCAAACTCGACCGTGGCGCTCAACCACGAGTCTCCGGAGTTTATCCGCTTCATAAACCCTGGCGACCTGCGTGCGGCCAAAGCTGCCTGCGGCCTCTGCCACAGCGACATTGTGGACCGGGTTTCCAATTCCATGATGAACCACGGGGGGATGCTCTGGAATGCCGCCGCCTATAACAACGGTGCCATCAATATCAAGGACGCGGTCGTGGGCCAGGCCTACGGCGCGGACGGGGTGCCGCTTTCGCTTCAGAACCCGTTCAAGCCTACGGAAGAGGAAACCAAAACCCTGGGGATTCTCCCGTCTCTGAGCCCGCTGCCTCGGTTCAACATCACCCAGCCCGGCAACCTGTTTCGCGTCTTTGAAAAGGGAGGCATTGATCCGCTGACTTTGGGTGTTCCCACCGCTGATGAAGCACCCGGCAAGCCCGAAAAACGGCTCTCCGCCCGGGGCCTTGGGACACTCAGCCGCACCGACCCCGTCTTCCTCGGGGCTCAAAAAACCCGGCTCCATGACCCGCTTCTCGGGTTTATGGGGTCCAACGACCGGCCTGGGGATTACCGCTCCAGCGGTTGCACCGCCTGCCATGTGGTGTACGCCAACGACCGGTCTCCGAGCAATTCGGGTTGGTGGAGCCAGTATGGAAACCAAGGGCTGAGTTTTTCCAAAGACCCGACCATTCCTAAAAACGAGCGGGGACACCCGATTGTGCACCAGTTTACACGGGCGGTGCCGTCCAGCCAGTGCATGAACTGTCACATGCATCAGGGCAACGCGTTTGTGAACCCTTACCTCGGCTATACCTGGTGGGATCAGGAAACCGATGCGGAGTTCATGTACCCCAAAACTCAGCACGACCCTTCCGAGGACGAACTGGTCCGGGCCAATGTGAAAAATCCGGAGGCGGCCTCGGCCAGGGGGTTGTGGGGGGATTTGGGCTTTCTGGAAAAGGTGGCGGAACTCAACCCGAAGCTCAAACACACACAGTTCGCCGACTACCACGGGCACGGGTGGATTTTCCGGGCTATTTTCAAACAGGACCGCAAGGGCAACCGGCTCGACCTGGATGACAACGTTGTGGCGCATTCGGACTTTAAAAGGGCGGTGCATTTGAAGGACATTCATCTCACCAAGGGAATGCAGTGTGTGGACTGCCATTTCAACGTGGACGTGCACGGCAATGGGAACCTGTACGGCGAGGTTCGCAACGCTGAAACGATCGAGTGCATTGATTGCCACGGCACGGTCTCGGAACGTCCGCGCAAGATGGTCGAGGGGCGCATCACGATGCCGACCTCCGGAGCCAGCGGGGAAACCACTCCAAAAGACCGGCGCACCATCAAGCCCGTGGATTTGATGACGACAAAAACCTCCTGGCGGCCGCGCTTCGAGTGGGACGGGGACCGGCTGTTTCAAAACTCCACGATGTCGCCTGACATCCGCTGGGAGGTGCCGCAAACGGTGGACGTGATCAACCCTGCTTCGTCCAAGTACAACGCCAAGGCGCGTTATGCCAAAACGATCGAGCGGGACGGCGTCAGCTGGGGGGCGGACGGGGAAACGGATGCAGCGGCGTGCGAACGCATGGCGCACAGCAACAAAAAGATGGACTGCCAGATTTGCCACACCGCCTGGGCCACCAGTTGTTTCGGGTGTCATCTGCCCATGAAGGCCAACACCCGGGTTGCCCAAAACAAGTATGAAGGCGCCGTGGATCGCAACTTCATCACCTACAACCCGCAGGTGGTCCGGGACGATGTCTTCATGTTGGGGATGGACGGGACGGTGAAGAAGAATCGGCTCGCAGTGATTCGCTCCTCCAGCGCGATTTTGGTGGGTTCGCAAACCAACAATCGGGAATGGGTTTACTCGCAGCAGCAGACCGTCAGCGCTGAAGGGTACAGCGGGCAGGCTTTCAACCCGCATTTTGCTCACACCACGAGCGGAAAAGGGACCACCAAAAACTGCACCGACTGTCACCTTGCCAAGTCCGGGGACAACAACGCCTGGATGACCCAGTTGCTTGGATTCGGCACGGGGACGGTGAACTTTTTCGGCCGGTATGCGTATGTGGGTGGCGAAAAAGCGCTGCACGGTGTGGTTTGGACGGAGGCCGAGGAACCTCAGAGCGCTCTGGGCAGTTCGTTTCACAAGATCGCCTATCCCCGCAATTTTTCGGAGCACCTG
This sequence comes from Verrucomicrobiota bacterium, assembly GCA_003402745.1. Classification (GTDB taxonomy): domain Bacteria; phylum Verrucomicrobiota; class Verrucomicrobiia; order Chthoniobacterales; family Chthoniobacteraceae; genus Chth-196. The sequence goes on along the minus strand of QQND01000037.1, from coordinate 19,753 downwards.
GCCAGAAACCGGCGCTTGGACGAGGCCTACGAGCACCACGCGCACACGATCAACGATCTCACCCTGCGCGGGGAATACCTCTATACCGCTAATGGGCCGGGTGGCTTGGAAGTTTTCGATGTGGCCAATATCGACAACAAGGGCTTTAGCGAGAGGATTACCAGTTCGCCCGTCTCTCCGCTGGGCGGCCAGAGGACGGTGGTGCGCTCGAAGTTCGCGACCTCCGTCGCCCTCCCGAGCACGTTGATGATCGATCCAGAGCGCACGCGTCTTCCGCGCAACGAGGAAACTCCGATCCACCCGTCCTATGGGTACGTCTACGTTACCGACCGCGAGGAGGGTCTCTTCATCGTCAAAACGACCTCGCTGTTGGATGGAGATCCCAAAAACAACTTCCTCTCTCGCAGCCAGCTCAAGAATGCTGATGGAAAGAAAATCGGCGACCACTTCAACCCGGATGGCAAGTTGTCGGGCGCGGAGTTCGCCATCTACGCGGGCCACCGATTGTACGTGTGCACCAAACGCGGGCTGGCCGTGGTGGACATCAGCGAGCCCGAGCGGCCGCTTCTTGTGGGCGAACTTGCCGACGGCTCGCTGCGCAATCCGAAGGCGGTTGCCATCCAGTTCCAGTATGCGTTTGTGACCGACGAGGACGGGCTCAAGGTGATCAGTCTGGAGAACCCAAAGGCTCCGAAGCTGGTTTCCAGGGCGACGGTGCCTTTGAAACACGCCCACAAACTTTATGTGGCCCGGACCTACGTTTATGTCGCCAACGGCCCAGAGGGGATCGCCATCGTGAACATAGAAAAGCCCGCCCAGCCGCGCCTCGAGCGCATGTACAACGCCGACGGGGCGCTCAACGATACGCACGCCCTGCAAATCGGCTCCATTGCGGCCTCCATGTACGCTCTGGTGGCGGACGGCAAAAATGGTCTGCGTGTGATTCAGATGATCTCACCGGACACGGTGGAAGGCGCCTCTGGGTTCAGTCCGACGCCCTCGCCCCGCTTAATCGCGACCTACCCGACAGCGACGCCGATGCTCGCCGTTTCCCGTGGCCTGGACCGCGACCGGGTGGTGGACGAGACTGGCAAACAAACCGTCGTCTTCGGCCGCCGCGGGTCCAAGCCGCTGTCTTTGGAAGACATGTCACGCTTTCTCAAGCATGCCAACGGTTCTTTCTTCAGGGTGGAGGATGTGACCGGTTCTGGGGACGTGGTTCGCACCAAGTCCGGCGCTCCTCTGCCTCCACCGGTTGGGAAACGCTAAGGGTCGAAAACGAGGGATTGAGGAACGGCAATTTGGGAACGGCAATTTGGGAACGGCAAAAGGGCTGCGAGAAGCAGGCCGGCTTGACGTGTTTTACCGCGGTGGTCAAAGCCTTTTGGCCGACTCGGTTTGTTGGAACGATTTCCAGGCTGTTTCTTGAAACAAGGCGGCCTCCTCTCCCGAGAGACCCGCCGGGTAGGCAAGACCAGTGGGACTTGTATTTGTCAGTGCGGAGTAGATGCAGCAGGCCGTCAGGTAAGCGCCCTTGAGAGAGGCGTGGATCCAGTCGGCGTAAAGAAGTCCCATTTTTTGAGGCGAGGGCTCCTTGCCAAGGATCTGCATCCACGCATGAACGCTTGGAGCAACGGGCAGATCCAGCATTCTTCCGAGCCTGATGTTTTCTGCATGGAAGGCCGCGAACCCCTCGGGATAAGGGGTTTCTTTTGCCACGGGGCTTTCGTAAACAACGAGCTGGGCCCCCCTCTCTCTTGTAAGGGTCGCGTATTTTGCCGCGTATTCTTCAAGTGTTTCCCTTGGATTCCGAAAGAAGGTTTCCACCACGACTGCGTCCCAGGGTTCGCCTGCGATCTTGCCACGCGCCGTGTGTCTGGCCTCGCCTTCTTCCCAAAATACGCGCATTCCCGTGCCCGTGCGCACGTGTTCACCCGCCCTGATACGGAGGGCTCCGGCGGGGGCCGAGGCCGCGATCTGTTCGACTAAAAGCGGCACGTTCCCACGGATCGTGTGGCTCGAGCCGATGAAAAGGACCTTCAGCGTGGGCTCCTCCTCCGGCACCCATTTGCGCAAGCTCAGTCTCAAAAGCGCCTCCCGCGTGTGGGGAGAAGCGGGGGACTGCCCTGGCATTGAGGCCACCTTTTGGAGCTCATTTTTTGCAAGCTCGTTGCTGCCCTCTTCAAGAAAGCTCACCCCCCGCAGCAGCTGAATCTCAGCACGTTTTTCATCCTGGTCTTCCGCGTCAATGCGGTTTGCATCCAGAAGCTCAGAGGCCTTGAGCAAGGCTGCTCGGGCCTCGGCAGGGGCCTGTTCGAGAAGCAACACCCGCGCGAGGGTGATTCCGTGGGTGAGGAGCGTCTTTCCGGGCAGGTGTCCGAAGGAGGTGAGCGTTTCAAGCTCCCTTCGGGCCTCCTTGTTCTGGGCAAGGTTCAAAAAGGCGGGGACAACAGCCTCCCGGGCGGCGGTGCGCGGGGCCTCGCTGAGGTTTTTGAGGGAGAGGACCTGCAGGCAGGCCTCCCTGACCCGCTGCCAGGAAGGGCGGTCGCCGTACTGGGCGTAGATTTTTGCCAGCAACAAAAGTGCGTTCGCCCGCGTTTCCTCCGGTGTCTCCGCGGAGTTCAGAATTCCGTCGAGCAGTGCCGTCGCTTTGGTGTCGTCGGACTCGGCGATACACCCGGCAGCGATTTTGAGCAGAGCCTCTGAGCGTTCTGCGAGGGAGCAGGACGGGAGCGTGAGCGCCTTTTCAAACTCCACCCGCGCCTCGGCCCAGCGGTTGGCGGTCTGGAGGAGATCTCCTGCCGCGAGGTGTGCTTGGGGTGTTGGATGAGACGCTGGAATGGAGGCTCCCCAAGCGGGGTGGAAAAGGAGGAAAAGGCAGAGAAGCCCGGGAATAAAAGAAAGGCAGGGTCTGGGTTTGGGCTGGGGCACGAAAGGAGGATGCATAACGGCTGGGAGGCTGGATGCTAGCTTGAGTGGGGTCTGTACGCTGGCGCAGACTCTTTGTAACAAATTTAGAGCCTGCGGGTTCTGTCCAAAACAGAATCTCTGGACTGCGTTTCCACCATCATGAGTTCACCCAGGTTTTCCGCGGTAAAAAGCCCGACAAGGTCGCCTTCCTGATTGGTCACCGGCAGCACGGGGGTCTCAAACTGCTGCATCAAGGCGCAGGCGGTGGTCAAGGATTGGGAGGGGTGCAGGCAGGGGAGTTCGCGGCTTGCGTAGGCTAGGGCGGATCCCATCGGGCCGGCTTCGTTGAGGCCATGGATGAGGCTGTTGCGCGTCAGAATTCCGAGGAGGCGGCCGTCCTCGCCGGTGAAGGGGAAGAAGTGCTGGGAGGCATGGAGAAGCAGGTCGGTGGCGTCTGCGAGGTGGGCGTTGCGCGGGAGCACGTTGAACTTAGTGAGCATGGCGTCCTGGACTCGGAGTCCGACGGATGCCTCTCGGAGGTCGACCTGGGAGGCTTCCGAACCGGCGCTTAGGAACAGGAACACGGCGATGAACAGGAGCATGGGGGCAGGCAGCCACAGGCCCACCAGGCCGAGAACGAGGGCGAGGCTTTGTCCAAGGGTGGCAGCGATCCGGGTGGAGCGACGGTAGCTGAAGTGTAAAGCGAGAAGGGCCCTGAGGACCCTGCCTCCGTCCATGGGGAAAACCGGGAGCAGGTTAAAGAGGAGGAGGCCGCTGTTGATGGTGAAAAGCTTGGAAAACAATTGCCCCCACTCCTGGATCTCCCCCTCCAGGGGGGGCAGGGTGAACCCGGAAGCAAGGCCGAAAAGGAGGGCCAGTCCGAGGCTGACGAGGGGGCCAGCCAGGGCGACGATGATTTCCTCGCTCGGGCGCTCCGGAATGCGCTCGAGGCGGGCAATTCCCCCAATGGGCAGCAGGGTGATGTCGGGCGTCCGAATTCCAAAGCGCTTCGCTGCCCAAGCGTGGCCAAGTTCATGCAGCAAAACACAGGAAAAAACGAGAAGGACCAAGGCCACCCCCGTGACCGCAGAACGCCATCCCTTCTCCACCCCGTTTCCGAACCCCACCCAGGCGAGGAGGACAAGAAAGGTCAGGTGCAGTCGGATCTGGATTCCGGTGATTTTCGCGATTTGAAATGACCAGCGCATGGGAGCTTGCCTCGGTGGAGGGTTGACGGGCGGAGCGTCGGCGCTCCAATAAAAATAATTTCAGCGAACGTTTAGTCAAGAAACGCGGACGGTTTTTGAGGGGGGCGGCTGAGGGTGGGGCGGTTGAGGGTGGGGACTGGAAGGGCCGTTTTTTCCGAGCCGTCTTTTGCCGGTTTTTACCCCCCACGCATGTTTTTTTCGAGTTTTCCAAATTGTGCCGATCCTCGGTCCGTCAAACTGGACTTTTGCAGATATTCCACCAAACACAGCCCCCAAAAGGCCTCTAGATACGAGAATCTAAACCCTCCGCCTAGACTATACATGTTCCTATGTACTGCGGAATAAGAGGGCGAAAAGACTTAAAAAAATGCACGCCGGCGTCATGTCGTTCCAAACACGGTCAGCCTTGGGCCGTTTCGATGCGTCACCAGCCACAAACGGGGCGGCCCAAACGGGCAGTCATGGGGAGACTGCGGATCTCGGCGCACACAACCAAGGGGAAGGAGCTTTCGGATCGCCCGTTGAGCAGGCGGTGCTCAAATTGCTGATTGCTCGCAGTGTTTTTTAGAGAACTTTCAAAACGCAGCCGGTGGTAGGGCGGGGAAACCGGCTGCGTCAAAAACACGCGCCTTTCCAAAAACGCATTCGGTGTGCCACACTCTGCACAAGATGATGAGTGCTGGAACTTTTGGACGTTCAAAGCCGTCAGGGAACCGGGCCGTCCCGCTCCCAGACATAATTTTAAGAAAGCTGGTAAGAAAGGCCTGGCTCTTTTTCCTGTTTCTGGGCGGCTGCGCGGAAGTGGAAGCGGAGCGACACGCGCACGGGTCAAACCGGATTCAGGTGCGTTCGACGGCGTACACGCACACGGAGGCGGGGGGGGTTAACAATGCGGTGGGAAACCGTCTACGGTTTGGCAGCGATGTGTCCTCGGCGGCTGCGGACTGGAGTTGGCTGCCTGTTGGGACGCGGTTTCGCGTTGAGGAAACTGGACGCAATTATGTGGTTGAGGACTACGGAAGCGGGCTCGTGGGCAAACGCACGGTGGATTTGTACATGCCCAACGCGTCGATGATGCGGCTGTGGGGGGTGCGGATGATCAATATTGAGATCTTGGAGTGGGGGTCGCGGCCGATCAGCAAAATGCTCCTGGAGCGCAGGAAAGGAGGAGAGACGGCGAGGAAGATGCTCTCTGCCATGGGTTCCGAGCACGAACCGGGGCACTGAGGGCGGGGCAGATTGAGGGTTGAAGTGGCTGGTGGCGGCTTCCTTTGGGGGCGGGGCGGGGCTTGGATGCCTTGCCAGCTGGGGCTGGGAAGTGGCGGGCAAATGGGGGCTTTCCTTCGGGCGTGTGTGCGGACCCTGAGCGCCGCCAAGAGAGGGGAGTAGCAATTTGGCGGCCGCCTTGACCCGCGCAGCCAAGAATCCCTAATCTATGACAAATGAAAATTCAGAGGGCTCTGGTTTCTGTGTCTGACAAGACGGGATTGGTGGAATTTGCGCGCGAGTTGGAGGCGTTTGGCGTGGAGATTATTTCAACGGGGGGGACTTCCTCGCTTTTGCGCAAAAACGGAATCTCAACCACGGAAATTTCCTCCTTCACGGGTTCTCCTGAGATATTAGACGGCCGTGTTAAGACTCTGCATCCCAAGGTGCACGGTGGACTTTTGTACCTGCGGGACAACCCCGAACACTGCGCGGCGGCGGAGGCGAACGGGATCCGCCCCATTGATTTAGTGGTGGTGAATCTTTATCCCTTTGAAGCGACGGTTGCGAAGCCCGGGGTGACTTTGGAGGAGGCGATTGAGAATATCGACATCGGCGGCCCGTCGATGCTGCGTTCTTCAGCGAAAAACTACCGCTCTGTGACTGTGGTTGTGGATCCTGAGGACTACGGGGACGTTTTGGAGAGCATGCGCACGAATGAGGGGGCGACGACCTTGAAGCTCAGGGAAAGACTTGGGATAAAGGTGTTTGTGAATACTTCGCGGTATGATGGTGCGATCGCCAATTATCTGGACAATGCCCAGGAAGCGACCAGTTCTCTTTCTCTCTCGCTTCCGTGCACGGCGAGGTTGCGGTACGGCGAAAACCCCCACCAGAAGGCGGCGTTGTACGGTCATTTCGAGGATTTTTTCCAGAAACTTCACGGCAAGGATCTCTCGTACAACAACATTCTGGATATATCGGCGGCGGCCGAGCTCATCGAAGAGTTCTCGGAGCCGACGGTTGCGATTCTTAAGCACACCAATCCCTGCGGGGTGGGGTCGGATCCGGATCTGCGGGAGGCGTGGGACAAGGCTTTTGCTACGGACAAACAGGCGCCTTTTGGGGGGATTATCATCACGAACCGGGTGCTGACGGAGCCTCTGGCGCGTGCGATCAGCGAAATTTTCAGCGAAGTCATTATCGCTCCGGATTTTGACCCTGAAGCGAGGGCGCTTTTGCAGAAGAAGAAAAACCTGCGTCTGATGCGCAAGCTGGCCTCGGTAACCTCCGGCAGCGGGGTGGACGCCACAATCCTGCGTTCCGTTGTGGGCGGGGTTCTGGAGCAGACCCGGGACCAGCCGTGCAAGGGAGAGTCGGAGTTTGAGGGAAAGCTGGTGACGCTGCGGGCGCCCACGCCGGAGGAAATCAAGGCGATGTTGTTTGCTTGGCGGGTGGTCAAGCAGGTTAAAAGCAATGCAATTGTGTATGCTGCCGGGGACCGCACTCTGGGAATCGGCGCCGGGCAGATGTCCCGGATTGATGCTTCGCGCATTGCCATTTGGAAGGCGCAAGACGCCGGTCTTTCGCTGAAGGGGAGCGCGGTGGGAAGCGACGCATTTTTCCCGTTCGCCGACGGACTGATCGCTGCGGCAGAGGCGGGGGCGACTTGTGCGGTACAGCCCGGCGGTTCCGTTCGGGACGCGGAGGTCATCGAGGCCGCGAATGCGCGGTTGATGGCGATGGTATGCACTGGCACTCGCCACTTTAAGCACTGAGCGATTGACGGATGCTGATTTTTACTAATGACGACACACGTACAGAGGGGACTACAGCTTGGGGTCAACATCGACCATGTCGCCACCGTGCGGCAGGCCCGTTATCCTGGGCTCCTTGATTCGCACACCTGCGAGCCCTCCATTCTGGAAGCCGCCGCCGCCTGCGTGCGTGCGGGTGCCGTGGGAATCACGGTCCATTTGCGGGCCGACCGCCGCCACATTCAGGATGCAGACGTGTATCAGCTCCGGGAGAAAGAGGGCGTCCGTTTGAATTTAGAGATGGGAAACACACCGGAAATTCTGGCGATTGCTTTGCGCGTGCTGCCGGCGGAGGTGTGTCTTGTGCCTGAGAGCAGGGAGGAGATCACCACCGAGGGGGGGCTGGCTGTGGCCGGCCACGAGAGGGCGCTGGGCGAGACGGTATCCCGGTTGCGCGGGGCAGGGGTGCGGGTAAGCATGTTTATCGAACCGGATTTGAAACAAATCGAGGCGTCTGCTGCCGTTGGGGCGGATATGGTTGAATTGCATACCGGAGCTTTTGCCAATGCCCAGGGGGCGGCCCGGGAGCGGGAGTTGGAGCGGTTGACAAAGGCGGCAGATTTTTCACAAAAAGCGGGCCTCCAGGTGAACGCGGGCCACGGAATCAACTACGAGAACATTGGGTTGATCCGGGGGGTGCCGCATCTGTGCGACTTGAACATCGGGCACTCGATTGTTTCGCGGGCCCTGTTTGTCGGTTTGGAGGCGGCGGTGCGTGAGATGCTGGGTTTGATGGCGGGGGCATAGAGGGTATGAAAGAGGGATTGTCCAATCGCGTACTGGGGATCGGATTGGATTTAGTGGAGGTGGGGCGTTTTGAAGGCGTTTTATTGCGGCAGGGGGAGCGGTTTATCCGGCGTGTGTTCACGGAGGAGGAACAGCGGTATTGCGGGACAAAGAAAGAGCCGGCGATGTTTTACGCGGCGCGTTTTGCGGCGAAGGAGGCGGTTGCCAAGGCGTTTGGAACGGGAATTGGGGCTGCGCTGGGCTGGTTGGACATTGAGGTAGCGCACGGGCCGACGGGTGCTCCTGTGGTGCGGTTGTTGGGCAAAGGTGCGGAATTGGCGCTTGAGCGTGGGGTTCGGGAGGTGCTTGTCAGCCTGACGCATACTTCCGTGAGCGCCGGCGCGAGCATTGTTTTGCAGTGAGAGGCAGGCCGGGGCGGAGGGGATGTGATTTTTAAAAGCGCCTAACTGTGTGGTATCTCGGGCTGTTGTTCCAAGAAAGGGAAAGTGCATGTTCGAGTGCTCGCTTGAATGCTGTCGTTGAAGCTTCTAAGGTTGAGGTTTGGTGAACACCGCGTGGAGTTTGAAGCGTTGTGCCTGCCTCATGTTCGTGACACGAAGCGACTTCTTCCCGAAGAGTCGCAAGCCCTCGCAATTATTAAGAATTCACCCATTTTATTTATGTTTCGACTCGATCAAAAAAACGCAGTGGTCACCGGCGCCGGTTCAGGAATTGGTCGCGCGATCGCCGAATTGTTTGCCCGGCAAGGGGCGACCGTGTGGGTTTTGGATCGCGACGAAAAAGGAGGGGAGGCAACGGTCGCGGAGATTGTGGAGCGCGGGGGGAGGGCCCATTTTGAGTCGCTCGATGTAAGTGACGCGCTCGCTGCGGAGGTGCTTGCGCAGAGACTTCCCGGCATGGATGTGCTGGTGAACAACGCTGGCATCGGGCATGTGGGTAATCTGTTGGCAACGGCGGCGGCGGACCTCGACCGGTTGCACGCGGTCAATGTCCGGGGGCCGTTTAATTTGTGCAAAGCGTTTGTGCCGCCGATGCTGGAGCGGGGGAGCGGTAGCGTGATCATGCTGGCTTCCATCGGGGGCATTGTTGGAGTGCGGGACCGGTTGGCGTATACGGTGAGCAAACACGCGGTGGTGGGGCTGACACGGGCGCTGGCCTTGGACCATTCGGCGACGGGTGTGCGCTTCAATGCGATCTGCCCGGGACGCGTGGAGACTCCTTTTGTGAAGGCGCGTTTGGCGGAGTATCCGGATCCACAGGCGGCCTACCGGGAGATGGCCTCGACGCAGCTCAACGGACGGATGGTTCGTTCGGAGGAGGTGGCGGCGGCGGCTCTCTACCTCGCGGCGGAGGAGAGTGCCATGGTCACTGGAAGCTGTCAGATGATTGACGGCGGATGGAGTGCTGGCAAATGAAGGCGTTTGTCCTAACATCCTTTGTTAATTTATGAAAATCATCCGACACCTCGATTCCAAGGGCGTGGCCCACTACGCAAGCGAACAAGCTGACGGCAGCGCGTTACGCATTGAAGGAGACATTTACGGCAGTTTTAGTGTTACGAGCGAAGTGGCCGACGTGGTGCGCTTGCTGGCGCCAGTGGTGCCGGCTCAGATTTTATGCATTGGTCTGAACTATAAAAAACACGCGGAGGAGACGGGCGCCAAGTTGCCGGAGCGGCCGGTGTTGTTTGTGAAGGGGATTAACGCACTTCAGCATCCCGGGGAACCGATCCTGCTGCCTCGTCACTTGCGCAGCGACGAGGTGGATTATGAGTGCGAGTTGGCGGTGGTGATTGGCCGGGCGTGTAAGAATGTATCGCGCGAACACGCCCTCGAGTATGTGCTGGGGTATACCTGCGCAAACGACGTGTCTGCGCGCGACCACCAGATAAAGCTCGGCGGCAGCCAGTGGTGCCGAGGCAAGTTTTTCGATACGTTCGCTCCGCTGGGGCCGCGTCTGGTGACTGCGGATGAGCTTCTGCCAAACAACCTCAGAATCCACACTGAACTCAATGGTGAAATCGTTCAGGATTCCCGCACGAGTGACATGGCATTTGATGTGCCGGCCATCATCGAGTACTTGAGCGGAAGCACGACACTGGTGCCCGGAACCGTCATCTTAACGGGCACCCCGAGCGGTGTGGGAATGGCTGTAAAGCCCGTCCCGCGCTGGTTGCGGGCTGGAGACGAAGTGACCATCGAGATCGAGGGAATTGGGCGGCTCACCAATCCGGTCAAAGAGGAGTAGTCCCGGGTAGCCCTCCTTGTTGAGGGGGCTCCGGCTTGTTTGTGTGCATGAAAAAACGTCTGTTTATCGCCGGTCATACTGGGATGGTGGGGGCTTCTTTACTGCGTGAGGTTGTCCGCACTGGCAGCTATTTGCCGGTGTTGGCGACCCGCCGTGAATTGGATTTGCGCGACGCTTCAGCCGTCAAGCTGTTCATGGAGGAACAGCGGCCGGATGTCGTAATTTTCGCGGCGGCCAAAGTGGGTGGGATCCTTTCCAATTCGACGTTTCCGGCGGATTTTTTGTATGACAATCTGGTGCTTGCCACAAACATCGTTCAGGCAAGTTTTCAGACTGGGGTACAGCGCCTTTTATTCCTAGGGAGCTCTTGTATTTATCCAAAATTTGCGCCCCAACCGATTCCGGAAGATGCGCTGCTCAGCGGTGCGCTTGAAGAGACGAATGAAGCCTATGCGATTGCGAAAATAGCGGGACTAAAACTCTGCGCAGCCTACCGGAAGCAGCATGGGGTGTTGTTTCATTCTGCGATGCCGACGAATCTCTACGGAGAGGGGGATAATTATCATCCCGATCATTCGCATGTGATTCCCGGCCTGCTCCATCGCTTTCATGCGGCCAAGGAAGGTGGTTTGCCGGAAGTCGCGATCTGGGGTTCTGGAACTCCTTGCCGCGAGTTCCTCTACGTAGACGACCTCGCTTCGGCTTGTTTGCACCTCCTCACTCTTAAAAATCCGCCGGATTGGATCAACGTGGGGTATGGGAGTGACGTGTCCATCTTGGATCTAGCGAAAGCAGTGGCCCGGACCGTAGGCTATGAAGGGCGCATTGTTTTGGATTCGGACAAGCCCGATGGAACTCCGAAAAAATTGTTGGACAGCAGTTTGCTACGGGCGACTGGATGGAGTCCGAAGGTGCCCCTCGAGGAGGGCTTGGGCCGTGCCTACGAGGCTTATAAAACAGCCAGGGCGTCTGGTCAGTTGCGAGCAGTTTGAGCGATAAAAAAACCTCGGATAGAGGATGGATTGGGGGCGAGCTTGATTGAAGAAATTGTCAGCCGTTTACAAAGTGCCAACTGGCTTCCCTTGGGGACGGGGATGGTTTCTGCCGTGTTGTTTTGCGGAGTTGTGATGGGTGCGCAGATTCTTCTGATACCCGTCACCCCTTTTTCGATTTACGCTGGTTTTACCTTCGGGTTCTGGCGCGGCTTCGCCGTGATTATATCTGCGAAAATGCTCAGCGCATTTTTGAACTTTTCGCTCAGCCGCTGGGTCGCTCGCGATTGGGGGAAAAAATTGTCGGGACGCTATCCCCTTGTGCAAAGTATGAACGACGCACTTGTCCAAGAGGGGCTGAGATTCGCCATTTTGTTGAGGATGTGCCCTGTGCCATTCGGTGTCGCAAATTATGGATTCGGACTTTCCGGGTTGCCGATGTCTTCTTTTACGATTGCCACTTTTGTTTCCATAATCATTCCGAGTCTCACTTTGACGGCTTTGGGAGTCTCGATGCACCAAGGACTGGAGACGTTGACGGATGCGGGCCGTCCGCACAGTCCCTGGCAGATGGTTGCGACGATGCTTAGTCTTGCCGCGATGTTTTTGGTGGCGAGACGGATTGCTTTGATTGCGATGAAACGGGTGAAGGAAACAAAGCAAAAGCTGGATACACCTTCGTAGACCTCCTTTGGACCGGTTGTGTGCCGGTTGTGCGCCGGTTGTGTACCGACCAACGGCGTAGGGAAACGTCCGAAACCCGCCCTCGCTCAGGAAACGAGACAGACTTAATGCGCAGGCCATTCATGGCTTCAAACCTCCAAAGGCAAGATGCCTCGCCCTTAAAAACTTGTCACAGCCATCCCACAGGAATAACGCGGTAAGATAAAAAAAGGTGGGCTGGAGAAAGTATCCCTACCACTCAGTAGGGGTCACCATTTTTTGCCGCAGTTACGCGATCCCTGTGACGCCTCGGTGACTTTTTCAGAATCGACTAACTTAAAAGCGCGGCCAGTCGTTGCCGTTGCTCCTCCATGCAGACTTCGTTGCCAGCGGCAATGGAAATAGGCGCTAGAAAGCAGATGTGAACGCGGGAAAACGGCTTGGGAATCCTGAACTTGTCCCAGCTTCGCAATTCCCAGAAATCCTCATAGTCGACGCGGATGGGCATCACGGGTTTGCCAGTTTTTGAAGCGAGGTAAATCAACCCCGGGCTGATTTCGTAAATGGGTCCGCGAGGCCCGTCAGGCGTGATTGCAACGTCTGAGCCTTCCTCGAGGCGCTTTTGGAGCAGACGCAGCGCGACGACGCTTTTGCGCGAGCTTGATCCACGGACGGACTCCATGCCAAAACGCGCGACCAAATGCGCCAGCAGTGCCCCGTCGCGGCTTGCGCTTGTGAGGATGTTGAGCCTGCGCGAACGCCTGCAGAACCACTCAAAGCAAAGCGGTAAGACGAGAATACGGTTATGCCAGACGCCCACAAGAAGGGGTTCCGTCGGGTCGCGCTGCATGTAGCCAGCTTCGTCGGTAAAGCGCCAGCGAAGCGTTCCTCCCAGGAGTTTCAAAAGCCGACTTGCCGTCCACGTGATGATTTGAGTGCGCATCACTCTGCGGATTCCTTCCAGCGAAACATGCCTGGGCTGGGAAGGTCTAACTGGTCCAGAATGCGATCCACCACGGTGTCCGCGATGGCATTGAGAGTCGAAGCACCTCCGTAAAATGAGGGGCTTGCCGGCAGGACCACCGCGCCCGCTTCAATGAGGGTGACAACGTTTCGGGCGTGGATTAAATTCCAAGGCATTTCTCTTGGCACGAGCAGCAGCTTCCTGCGTTCTTTTAGAAAAACATCCGCCGCTCGGAGAATGGTGGAATCGCTGGTGCCTGCTGCAATCCGACCCAAAGTGCCCATGGAGCAAGGGACGATCACCATAGCGTCGAAGCGAGCCGAGCCACTGACGAAGGGGACGTTCATCGTCTTATCTCCATGCTGGTGGACTTCGGGCGGCACGACCAATTCTCCCAACTCTTCGTGTACGACCTGCTTGGCGTACGTGCTGAAGACCAGATGGATCTCGTGTGCTTGCGGGTCCAGGCGCGCGAGGAGCCTTTGCAAATAAATGGCGCCGCTGGCTCCAGTGGCAGCAAGAACGAGTTTCATTTTAGAGGGGGTAAACCCAAGGCGGCCGTTCTGGCGGGCTTGATTTCGGGAGTGACTGCGTGGTTGGCCCGCTGCATTTAGAGGAGGCCGCCGGCATGGAGTCGGCGGGTGATTTCATCCTGCCTAGCCAGCAGGCTCGTGTAGATTTCTACATTCTCGTCGTTTGGAGTGCAGCGGGAGGAAGGGTCAACTTGGACGATCCGGGCGCACAATTCCCGGAACGTGGCGGGTTTGCCCTGGGCGGAGTGCCACGCGTAGGCGGCTTGGATGGCAGCTCCAAGGGCAGCGCCCTCCGCGCTCTTAAGGCAGAGGGTTGGAACGCCAAAGATGTCGGCGCAGATTTGCCTCCAGACACGGCTTTTGCTTCCGCCGCCTGTGAGGCGGATTTCTGTGGGTCGGATGCCCAGTGCGCGGAATCGGTTGAGGCCGTAAGCGAGTCCGAGGGTGACGCCTTCCATGACGGCGCGTGCCATGGGGGCAGGGGCCATGGTGGTGGGCGTGAGGCCGTGGAAAACACCGGTGCCGGAGGGCAGGTTTGGGGTGCGTTCGCCATTGAGGTAGGGCAAAAACAAGAGTTCGTTGGCGCCCGCCGGCGAGGAAAGAATTTGTTTCTCCATCTCCTCAAGGCTCCAACCAAAAAGGTTGCGGAGTTGCTCGGTCGCGACGGTGACGTTCATCGTGCACGCCAGAGGCATCCAGCGATCGGTGGAATCGCAGAAGGCAGCGACTTCCCCGTCTGGATCCGTGATGGGTTCCGCGGAATGCGCAAACACGGTGCCGGAAGTTCCCAGGCTGACGGTAACAAGACCTGGTTGAACGTTTCCAGTGCCGATGGCCCCCATCATGTTGTCCCCTCCGCCGGCGCTGATCACGGGACTGCGCTCGAGGCCCCATTTGATGCGGAGGTTGTCGCGCAGCAGGCCAATAGCGCGGCGCGAGGAGGCGATGGAGGGAAGGGCTCCGGCAAGGTCTGGATCGATAAAATCCACGAGGGGTTGGCACCACTCTTTAGTGCGCACGTCCATCAAACCCGTACCAGAGGCGTCGCCAAACTCCATGGTACGTTCGCCCGTGAGGAAAAAATTAAGGTAATCGTGGGGAAGCAGAACGGTTTCGAGTGCCCTGTAATGGTGGGGTTCATTTTGTTTGAGCCACAGGATTTTTGGGGCGGTGTATCCTGGCAACATGGCGTTGCCAGCGAGTTTGATGAGTTCCTCTGTCCCCCCAAACTCCACTTCAAACTGGCGACACTGGTCGACGGTTGAAGTGTCGCACCACAGTTTAGCGGGCCGGATGACGCGCCCCTGAGCGTCCAGCGGCACAAAACCATGCTGTTGGCCGCTGACGCCGATGGCTGAGACGTCCTGTTTTCTAGCGCCCAGAGCGGTGAGAACTTCAGCCACGGTGGCCTCCATGGCGGCCGTCCATTCTTGAGGATCCTGTTCGAGGTGTCCCGGTGGAAGGCCTTCGATAAGACCATAACCTCTTTGCGCCGAAGCCAGAACCTGGCCTGTGGCTACATCAAGTGCGATTGTTTTTGTCGATTGCGTTCCGCTGTCGATGCCTAGAGCGATCATAAGGAAATAGTGCCTGCCTCACTTCAGAGCTGTGTTGCAGCCCTACATCGTCCACAAGGGAGGCCTGACAGGAAGCCGAAAACTCACACTATGATTACCCGACTGCTCCATACCCGCTACCGCGTTGAAGACCTGGAACGCACCGTTCACTTTTATTCCAAGGTTCTTGGGCTAGCCGAAGTCTCCCGGCACAGCTCTCCGCGCGGCTCTCAATTGGTATTTTTTAAGGCCCCGCAAAGTGAAGAACTCATAGAGATCTGCTCCTATCCCGCCTCGGGTCCCGTGGTAGTCGGGGCGGATTTGACGCATCTGGCGTTTGAGGTGCCGGATTTAGAGGCCTTTGCCAAGCACGCAGCAGCCCTTGGGTACCCTCTCTCTGATGGACCTACACAAACGTCCTCAGGCAGTATCATTGCCTTTCTGGATGCCCCCGAGGGCTATGAAATCGAGCTGATCCAGCGCCCTGTCACCTAAAGGCGGCTTGCGGATGGCGCCCAGTTGCGATGAGGTGGAGGGAATGCGTAAGACCAAAATCATCGCCACCCTTGGTCCGGCAACCGAGTCCGAGGAAATTTTATCCCAGCTCATCCGTGCGGGGACGAACGTGTTTCGGCTCAACATGAGCCACGCCCCGCATGACTGGGTGCGTTTGGTGGTGCCCCGCATCCGCGCCATTGCGGCTGCGGCACAACAGACCGTCGGCATCCTCTTGGATACTCAGGGGCCGGCGATCCGCACTGGAGATCTGCCTGCAAAAATTGAACTCAAGACAGACGACATTTTTGAATTTACCGTCCGTGGTGAGAAGGGCTCCATTCCCTACTCTGTGGATGTGAATTACGACGGCCTGATTGACGATATTTCCGTCGGAGACACCGTGTTGGTGGATAACGGACTCATCCACATGAAGGTTCTGTCCAAGGAGGGCGGTCGGATCCGGTGCCAGGTTCTGACGGAGGGGACGATGGGGTCCCGCCGGCACATTAACCTGCCCGGGGTGAAGGTGAATCTGCCCCCGCTTACGGAGAAAGACCTGGCGGATGTCGCCCTTGGGTGCGAGTTGGGGGTGGACTTTGTTGCGCTGTCCTTCTGTCGCGAGGGTCGCGACGCGCAGACGCTGCGCGTCGTTTTAGCCGGCCATGGCAGCGATGCGCGAATCGTTGCTAAAATTGAGGATCAACTCGCCGTCCGAAATCTGGACGAAATTATCCGGGCTGTTGATACCGTGATGGTGGCCCGTGGTGATCTGGGGATTGAGTGTCCGATGGAAGACCTTCCCATCATTCAGCGGCGCATCGTCAAGCGCTGCATCAGAATGGGACGGCCGGTGATTGTGGCAACGCACATGCTGGAGTCGATGATCACCAACCCCGTACCAACGCGTGCGGAAGTGACTGACGTTGCGAACGCGGTGTTTGAGCAAGCCGATGCCATCATGCTTTCCGGGGAAACGACGGTTGGGAAGTATCCGCTAAAATGCATCGAGGTGCTCGACCGGGTGGCTCGCAGGATTGAGCGGAGCGGCGGCGCCCTGTTCGCTCGCGAAGCGCTGCTTGCCGATGACCGTCAGAAAACGGCTCATGCGGCAGTCATTCTGGCCAACTCGTTAAGCGGCTCGAAGGTGCTGGTCTTCACGCGCAGGGGCGTTATGGCTGACTATGTTGCAAACCAGCGTCCGGACTACGCCCCGATATTTGCCTTCGCCCCGAAGGAAAGCGTGGCTCGGCGCCTCTCGCTCAACCGCGGAACCGTGCCATTTTTCCTGCCCTTTGACGCGCCTTCTGCAAGTGCAATACCGGCTGCTGAAGCTTTGTTGCTGGAACGTGGTTTGGTGAAGGCGGGGGACCGGCTTGTGATCGTGAGCGACGCCCCTGGCGTGGATGCGCAGTTTGATGCGGTGCAGTTGCGAATTGTCGGATGAATGGGGGTGAGAACAAAGAGCGCACAAAAGGCGGACGGAGACGTGAAACTTGCCGCAGCGCCCCCAGATTCCGCCGTGAGGGCGTTCTTTGTAAATCGCTCTTTGCCTAGTGAGCTCCTTCAGCGTTAACTGTGTGGCTCTTCCAATGAGCGTTTTTCCCAGCACAGCCTTTGTTCTTGGCGCAGGCCTTGGCACCCGCCTTAAGGCGCTCACACGAAGCCTGCCAAAGCCGCTGTTGCCCGTGTGCAACCAGCCGCTGATCACCAGGTCTTTCGCCCACTTGAGGGGGGTCGGGGTCACTCGCCTTGTGGTGAATACACACTGGCAGGCTCAAGCTTACTTGGCGGCCTTTCCAGAGCGCGCGTGGGAAAACCTCCCCATCCATTTTAGTCACGAAACCCCTGAGGTTCTTGAAACCGCGGGAGGACTAAAACATGCAGAGGCCCTTCTCCCCAAAACCGAACCTTTCTGGGTTTATAATGGCGACATCCTGTGCACGCTGCCCCTTCAAGAAGCGTGGGAGTCCCATAAAGCCGCGGGCAATGAAGTCACTCTCGTCCTTCGCTCCAAAGATGGACCGCTCCAAGTCAGTTTTGACGCGGCATCGGGCCGCGTGACGGATCTGGGGCGGCGACTGCACCCAGATCTAGAGCCTGCATTTTTGTTCACAGGAATCTATCTGGTTGAGCCCGCCTTCCTGCAACGCATTCCAGAAGGCCAAAAGCTCGGCGTCGTCTCCGTTTTCTTAGACATGATCCGCTCCGGAGCAAAGCTCGGTGGGGTCGTCCTCGATGCAGGCGACTGGTGGGATCTTGGAACACGCGAACAGCTGCTTGCCGTGCACCGTTCACTGATGCCTGACGGAGCTCCGTGGGTCGCCCCGGACTCCAGAGTTGACCGTACGGCGACGCTGCGGGGCGCAACTGCGGTCGGATCGCGGGCTCAAATCGGAGCGGGCGCAATTCTGGAAGATACTCTTGTGTGGGATGACGCGGTGGTTCCCCCGGGGAGCACCTTGCTGCGGTGTATCGTCACGGGCAACGGAGTGGTTTCTGGTCAACACACTGACGCCGACCTGTGATGGAGACTCTTTTGGAAAACATTGAAACCCTGACACGCGAACGTTTTCCAGCGTACGCGGAGGCTTCGCTTTGGCTGGAACCGCTTGAAAAGGGCGGGTCCGATCGAAAGTTTTACAGGATTCGAGCCGAGACACTGCCACCTCTGATTTTTGTGCAATACGGCCAGCAGAAGGAAGAAAACAGACATTACGTTGAGATCGGAGCCTTTTTACAGAAGGCAGGCGTGCGGGTCCCGGAAATGTTTCTTCACGAGGCGCTGGACGGTCGGATCTGGATGGAGGATTTGGGGGAAACCGACCTTTGGGCATCACGGAATGAGCCGTGGTCCGTTCGGCGTCCTTTGTATGAGCAGACCTTGCGTGAGGTGAATCGCCTGCATGCATCGGCTTCGAAATGGCCCGAGGAAGTCAAAAAACTCGGCCTGCAACCAGCGTTTGACGCGAAACTTTATCACTGGGAACAGGACTACTTTTTTTCTCATTGTGTCGGCAGGCATCTGGGCATCGAGGCTTCTTGCGTGGAGCCCGCGCGGGCCCGCCTGCACGCGATTGCACTGGAGCTAGAACAACTTCCCCGGTGCCTGGTTCACCGCGATTTTCAGTCGCAAAACATTGTGCTCCGGGAGGGGCGGCCCTATTTGATTGATTTCCAGGGAATGCGGTTTGGCCTGCCGCAATACGATCTCGCATCCCTGCTTTTGGATCCGTATGTAAAAATAAGTGGGGACGAGCAAGGGGCGCTTCTGGCTTTTTATTGTGACGAAGTGAAGGCGAACGGGAGCGAAATTTCCGGAGATTTCGAGGGTGTCTACTGGCTTTGCGCCGCCCAGAGACTGATGCAAGCACTTGGCGCATATGGTTTTTTGGGGCATGAAAAGGGGCGGGACGACTTCCTTGCGCACATCCCCGTAGCACTTCCACGCCTTGTTTCAGTCTTCAAGCGCGTCGGTGGTTTGGATTCTCTTGTGACCTTACTTGAACCCGCCGTCTGCAACGCGGCATTGCAACCGGCCGCGGATGCCGTCAAAAACGCCGCCCGCTCATGCTGACGCTCTCACAAATTACCAAGTCCTACAGTGGCCGCACCCTGTTCCAAGATGCCTCTCTTCAAATCAACAGGGGTGACCGCATTGGGCTTGTCGGTCCAAACGGGGCCGGAAAATCAACGCTGCTGAATGTTATTTTAGGCAAAGAACCCCCGGATAGTGGCAACGTGGCTTGGGAACGCGGGGCCAACTATGGCTTTCTTCCCCAGGAGAGCGCCGCGGTGGCGGATGAGACCGTGCTTCATCTGGCCTGCGCAGTGACGCCTGCACTTGCGGAGGCCAATCGCATTCTTGCGAGTGCAGAGGAGGGGTCCGAGGAACAGCACAATGCCTTGGAAACATTTGCGGACGAAGATGGCTGGCGCATTGAAGCGCGTGCCAAACAAATCCTCAAAGGGCTCGCCTTTCGTGAAACTGATTTTGATCGCCCGGCCCGAACGTTGAGCGGCGGATGGATCATGCGTGCCCATCTGGCGCGACTGCTCGTGCACGAGCCTGACTTGCTGCTATTGGACGAACCTACCAACCATCTCGACTTGGAGTCGTTGGGGTGGTTTCAGGAGCATCTGCGCATGTATCGCGGTGCGATCATGGTGATCTCCCACGACAGGGAATTCCTCAACCGACTTGTGGACTCGGTGATCGAACTCAGTCGGAGCCGTCTGAACCGGTACCGCGGGAACTACGACTCGTATCTGGAGCAGCGCGAGGCTCGGATTGAACAGCAGATGGCAGCCTACAAAAACCAGCAGCGTGAAATTGCTGCGCTGCAGTTATTTGCAGACCGTTTTCGCGCCAAGGCAAGCAAGGCGGCACAGGCGCAGAGCAAGCTCAAACAGAT
>QQND01000036.1 GCA_003402745.1 Verrucomicrobiota bacterium | reverse complement strand
GTTTTGCTGCCATTGTGTTTGGGTCTTAGTAGGTTGGATTGAAAATGTTTGTCTCTGGCGCTTAGCCGAGAATTCCGAGAATGTCGTCTTCGCGGAGGATAAGGTAGGACTCGCCGTTGAGCTTCACTTCCGTGCCGCCGTACTTGGAGATGATGACCTTGTCGCCTTTTTTCACGGTGAACTCGATCTTCTTGCCGTGTTCATCGTGTTTGCCCGTGCCGATAGCGACGACTTCAGCTTCCTGGGGTTTTTCCTTTGCGGTGTCGGGGATGATAATCCCGCCTTTTTTGACTTCTGTTTCCTCGATCGGTTTTACGAGAACCCGATCACCGAGGGGTCGAATTTTAACACTCATGGTGGTTTTTCTGGTTGTTCTGTTGGTTTGGTTTTCAGGTTTACCAGCCGGCGGGCGGGGGTCGAACAAGCGATCCCCATCGCTGGGCAGGGTAAAGTTTTGAGAAGCGCTTGCTGCCTAGTGCTTCTTCTTATCGTCGTCTATGACTTCGAAATCTGCGTCCACGACGTCGCCCTTGTCGGCCTTCTTGGCCGCTGCTGCGGGTTCTTCGTGGCCATGTTCCGCATGCTCACCGCCAGCCGCGCCGGCGGCTGCCGCATGCTTGTAGAGCTCTTCGCTCACCGCCTGGAACTTGTTTTGAAGATCGGTGTAGGCGGTCTTAATCGCCTCCACGTCGCTGCCCTTGAGCAACTCGCGGACTTTCTCCACGGCCTTCTCAATTTCCGTACGCTTGTCCTCCGCGATCTTGTCGCCCAATTCCTTGAGCTGCTTTTCACACTGGTACGCAAGGTTGTCTGCGTTGTTGCGGACTTCTGCGGTTTCGCGAGCCGTACGGTCTTCCTCGGCATGCGCCTCGGCTTCGTGCTGCATGCGTTCCACCTCCTCCTTGCTCAGGCCGCTCGAACCGGTGATGGAAATTTTCTGCTCCTTGCCCGTGCCAAGGTCTTTGGCGGAGACATGAAGAATTCCGTTCACGTCGATGTCGAAAGTGACCTCGATCTGCGGAACGCCACGCGGCGCCGGAGGCAGGCCGTCCAACTTGAAGGTGCCGAGCTGCTTGTTATCGCGGCTCATCGCCCGTTCCCCCTGCAGGACGACGATCTCCACCCCGGGCTGGCTGTCAGCGTAGGTCGAAAACGTGTTCGTCTTGCGAGTCGGGATCGTCGTATTGCGCGGGATCATCGGAGTCGCAACGCCGCCCGCAGTTTCAATCGCCAAAGTCAGCGGCGTCACATCGAGCAACAAAACGTCCTTCACATCCCCGCGCAAAACTCCGCCCTGAATGGCAGCGCCCACAGCGACGACTTCGTCCGGGTTCACGCCCTTGTGCGGTTCCTTGCCGATAATGGCGCGGGCGGTCTCAACCACCTTGGGCATGCGCGTCATCCCGCCGACAAGCACGAGCTCGTCGACATCCTTTTCCGAAAGCTTGGCGTCGGACAAGCAGGCGCGCACGGGTTTCATCGTGCGCTCAAACAAAGTGTCGGTGAGCTGTTCAAGCTTCGAACGGGTGAGCGCCTTTTGAATATGCTTAGGCCCGGTCTGGTCCGCCGTGATGAAGGGCAGATTAATGTCGTACTGCTGCGAGGAGGAGAGCGCGATCTTCGCCTTTTCGGCTTCTTCCTTCACGCGCTGTACAGCGTCCGGCTGCTTGGTAAGATCGATTCCAGAGTCCGTCTTGAACTCTTTGAAGATCCAGTCCATGAGGGTATTGTCCCAGTCATCCCCACCGAGGTGGGTGTCGCCGTTGGTGGCCTTCACCTCGAAAACACCGTCTCCGATTTCCAGCACCGAAATGTCAAAGGTCCCGCCGCCCAGATCATAAACTGCGATCTTTTCGTCCTTCTTTTTATCGAGGCCGTAGGCAAGCGAGGCCGCCGTCGGCTCGTTGATGATACGCAACACCTCCAGACCCGCAATCTTGCCGGCATCCTTCGTGGCATTGCGCTGGGAGTCGTTGAAGTAAGCGGGGACCGTGATGACCGCCTGAGTGATTTTTTCACCCATCTTTGCTTCGGCGTCCGCCTTCAGCTTGCTCAGAATCATCGCGCTGATTTCCGGCGGAGAGTACGTTTTGGTTTCCCCGTTGACCGTGACCTGGATGTGCGCATCGCCATTGGGCGCCTTGACAACATTGTACGGCACCCGGTGCAACTCACCCTGGACTTCATCAAACTTGCGCCCCATGAAGCGCTTGACGGAGAAAATAGTATTTTGCGGGTTGGTGATCGCCTGGCGCTTTGCCGCCTGGCCCACCACACGTTCGCCGGTTTTGGTGAAGGCGACCACAGAGGGAGTGGTGCGTGCGCCTTCGCTGTTTTCGAGCACAACGGGTTCTCCGCCCTCCATGACGGCCATGCAGGAGTTGGTTGTGCCGAGGTCGATGCCTAAAATTTTTGCCATAGGAAGATTGGAATTAGACGTTGGTCTTACGGGAGCCTCATTGAGCAGGCGACGGGCCAGCCGGAGACAATTGACTTAAGTAGTTTATGGGAAGTTATTTATACATTTTCTAGAAGCGCAGTCCGTTGTGCCACGGCTCTAGAATGACTCACCTGAGACACCAAAAGTGCGCCAGCCTGTCCCACCCGGGGGCATTTTGGGGAGCACCCCGGACTCGTGCACCAGACCCGACGGTTCCGCCGGTGGATGTGGCGGACCTTGACCCCTCCGCGAGCTTTGCATTGAGTAAAGCGTGACCTCTACCAAGCTTTTACTACTGGATTGCGACTCGACCCTCAGTGCGATTGAGGGAATCGACGAGTTGGGCCGCCTTCGCGGAGCCGAGACGTTTTCTGCCGTAGAGCAAATGACGCGCGCCGCGATGGAAGGGGGCACGTCCATGGAGTCGATTTTCGCTAGACGCTTGGAGCTGATCCGGCCGACGGCTGCGGAGCTTTCCACGATCGGAGCGCAGTACATTGCTCATGTGGAGCCGAGTGCGAAGGAAACGATCCAGATGTTACAAACTGAGGGGTGGACGGTTGTGATCGTAAGTGGCGGTTTCACGCAGGCCATCCAGCCTCTGGCCGACTACCTTGGAGTGGAACTGGTGGAAGCGGTGCTTCTGGAGTTCGACGCGTACGGTGCGTACGCGGGTTTCAGTCCGGCCTGCGAAACGGCGCGGACTCGGGGAAAAAATGCGGTGGCGAAGCGCCTGCGAAAAAGCTCTGAAGCAACGCTCTCGGTAATGGTGGGAGACGGCGCCAGCGACCTTGAGGTGCAGGGAGACGTGGACTTCGTGGTCGGATTCGGCGGATACGCAGTCCGGGAAAAAGTGAAGGCGGGGGCGGACGCCTTTATTCTCAGTCTGGGAGAGTTGCCCGCTATTTTGCGGAAGCTATAAGTTGGCCCTGATCCTGCGTCAGGGAGCAGGCGGCCTCGGCCAGAATCATCGGAAGGCTTTTCATCACGGCAGCCTCGATGAGGGTTGAGACATGAAGTCCCTGGCTGGCGGCAAATTGCCTGAGGTTGGCGGCGTCCAGACGGTCGACCCAGGCTCCTATTTTGACTTTGTTGGCAGCGCGTACATTTGGCATGCTACAGATTCGCCTGGCAGGTGGGGCCCGGATGGGATGGCGCTGGATTTATAAGATAATTTTTTGCTGCCGGAGGTGATGAGGCGCGGAAAAGGGGCGGGATTCGACCCACCCCTTTTCCTTACCGACTAGAGGCCAGAGGTTAACGTTCGATTATGGGGTCTGCATTTGTGCCGCAGGGATCACCTGCTTGGCCTGGCCCGGCGGGGTCCACAGCAGGCGGGCGACGGCGCCGCCCGCGCGTTCGTAATACTCCATGCGCAGGTCCACCCAGACTCCGGCCCCTAGGACGAGGGAGACTGAGGTTTCCGTGGTGGCATGGTCCGTCCAGTTGTTGACCACCAACTGGCCGTTGAGCCAGAGACGGACGCCGTCATCGGACTGCACAGCGAACGTGTAGGTGCCAGCAGGACTTGTTTTTACCCGTCCCGTCCAGCGGGCCGAGAAGTTGTCGGCAGGCAGGCTCGGGTCGGGACTGAGTGCACCCCAGTTGAAGTCAACGGTGGGATCCACCCGGGTCAGGCGCTGGCCGGACAAAGCGATTCCACCGAAGTATTCGCCGGTGAGGCCCGCGGAGCTGATGGGGGTGACCTCGCAGTCGCCCAGAACAGCCTTGCCGACCACAGTTCCGGAACCGCCGCCCAGAAATGCGCCCGCATAGGTCATCTGTGAGAGGCCTGGCAGCGCGATTTTCGTAACGTTGGTATAGGTGATGTCGTCCGCCGAGATGGCCAGGGAAATCTGGTCTCCCCGTCTTTCGACCAACAACCAGGCATTTGGCAGCAGCAACGAGCCGGAGGCAGCGACGCTGGAGACAGCGCCGCCCACCGTGGTCCGACTCCACACGGAGAGGGAGCCGTTCGCGGCAAGCTGCAGCGCAGCAAACCGGTCGCCGGCACCGAACCCTTCGCGCAGCATGATCGCCGTCGCGGGCGCCCCCGTGAGGGAGCGGATGCGGACCGCCATCTGGAAGTCACCCGAGCGGGGCTGGTTTAAATACCCTCCCTGTTCGGTGCTTCCGACCTTGAGCCCGCCGCCTGTTGCCGTAAGCTCGCGCACGCCGTCCGCCAAGATATTGACGGTGGGCAGAGCAGCTGAACCCAGGGAATTGGCCACC
Source organism: Verrucomicrobiota bacterium (assembly GCA_003402745.1). Classification (GTDB taxonomy): domain Bacteria; phylum Verrucomicrobiota; class Verrucomicrobiia; order Chthoniobacterales; family Chthoniobacteraceae; genus Chth-196. The sequence continues at coordinate 25,440 of QQND01000036.1, read as the reverse complement.
ACAGCGGGGCGGAGGACAGCCACCGGCACGACTTGCTTAGCGATACCAGGGCCGGCCCACAGCAACTTGCACGCGGCCTGGCCTCCCGCCTCGAAGTACTCGAGCTTCACGTCCACAGAAACGCCCGCCTGCAGGGCGATCGTTCCCGACGACTCCGTCAGCGCGTGCGGGTTCCAGTCGTTGACGACTTGCACGCCGTTGACCCACAAGCGCACGCCGTCGTCCGCTTGTGTGTAGAACGTGTAGGTTCCCGTGGCCGGCGGCACCAGGCGCCCCGTCCAACGCGCGGAGAAGTTATCCCCTGCGATGGCCGGATGCGGCGAGCTGTTTGCCCAATCGTAGTTGACGGTGTCCTCCACCCGGGCCACGGCTGGCGTGGTCAGGGTGCTTGTGGCGAAATACACCGCGAACAGCCCACGCTGCGGAGGCGCACCCACTGCGTTGATAGCGACGCGCGACCACTGGTCCACGATGCCGGTGGCGGTGGCAGTCGAGGAGCCGCTGGAAGCGAACACCCCGAGCTGCACCGTGCTTGCCAGGCTGCTGAGCGTATACACGGCCACAGGACGGTAACTTGCGCCATCGCTTGAAACCAAAACCCGGACCACGTCTCCTATACGCTCCAGCTGCATCCAACCCTCCGGTGCAACGACCTGCGCGTCTGCCCCGGCGGGCGTGGTTTCTGCAAACGCACCGCCGACTGCGAGGCGAACGCCCGTACGATACTGTGACGACGGCGTGACGGCCGCCAACACGCACCGATCACCCACGAGGCCGCCCTCGCGCAGCAGCACGCCCGTGCGGGCAGCCGCACTGCCCGTCACGCTCCGCACGCGCAGAGTGGCAAGGAAGTTCCCCGTAGCAGGGGCCGATTCGAAACGCACCGCGTCCGAAACGCCCGCCATACCGACTCCGGCGCCGTTAAGCTCCCAACTTCCATCTGCCAGGACCCGCGACGACCCCGTTGAGGCGCCGATGAGCTGCGAGGCCAAAGCCGCCGACACAAGGTCGTAGGCTTTGGCAGTGCTGTTCACCGTCACGGACACCGTGGCCGTGGCCGTAGCGGACCCGTCAGTGATGGTGTAGCCGAACCGGTCGACCCCGTAGAAGCCGGTGGCTGGCTGGTAGGACACACCCCCCGCGACCACCGTGGCGGAGCCATGCGCTGGCACCGCGACGGCGCTCACCGAGAGCGGCGCGGGGCCAGAATCCGGGTCCGAGTCGTTGGCAAGTACGGCGACTTTCACTGCGACGCCTTCATTGGTCGCAGCGGCGTCGTCCACGGCAAGCGGAGCCTTGTTTAGGACTGGCGGAGGAGTCACGGTTCCGGTGAAAGGCGCCGTGCTCAGCGACAAAGTGGGCACGATTTCTTTCGCCTGCCGCGGGCTCGACCAACGCAACTGAGCCACAGCGCCCCCACTGTTTTCGTAGTACTCCATCCGGAGGTCCGTCAACTGCCCGGCCACCAGGTTGATGGTTCCGGAGACTTCAGTCGCAGCATGGTCCGTCCAGTTGTCGATGACATTAACGCCGTTCACCCACACGCGAACGCCATCGTCCGTGTTGGCGAAGAACGTGTAGGCTTCCGTGTAACGGGCCGTCACCGCACCAGACCAACGCACGGAGAACCCGTCGACCGCAACCGAGGGCGCGGGAGAACCGAGCAGCCAGTCGAAGTTCACGTTGGCATCCAGACGCGTCAGGATTGGCGAAGTCAGGTCCATCTTGCTGAAGTACTCTGCCTTCAACCCGGAGAGCCGCGTAGGATCGGGTGCAGCCACTGTTACGGAGACCGTGGCCGTGGCACTCAAGGCACCATCGCTGATCGTGTAGTTGAAAACATCCACGCCACTAAATCCCACTGCGGGTGTGTATTGAATGCTGCTTCCAACCAGCGTCGCGCTTCCTCGCGCGGGCGTGCTGATGGCGGTGATGTTCAACGGAGACGGTCCGGCATCCGGGTCGACATCGTTCGCGAGAACGTTGACGAGTGTGGAGATCCCGACGGTTGTCCAAGCCGTGTCATTTACGGCCACTGGCGCCTTGTTGGCGGCAGGAACCACTGTGACGCTTGCCCCGAGGGTGAGTGCGCCGTAGGGCACCACTTCCAAGGGTTGACTCAGGCTGTTCCATTGGAGCATGATGCGGGAGCCGCCGCCGCCCTGGAAGTACTCTACCTTCAGGTCGTATTGTTGGCCCGCAACGAGCTGGATGGTGGCCGTCTTGGTGGTGCCTGCCTGCGTCGCCCAGTTGTCCACGAGCAGTTTGCCATCGACCCACAGGCGGACGCCGTCGTCCGCAAGCGTAGTGAACGTGTACAACTCGCTGTACTTCGCCCTCACTTTCCCGGTCCAGCGGACCGAATAGGAGCCGCCCTGCATGGCCGGATCCGGAGGGTCGATCCCCCAGTTTGCGTCGATGTAGGGGTCGATCCTGTTGAACACGAAGGCCGTGAAGTCAGCATTGTTGTAGTACTCGCCCATCAGACCGTTGGTATCGGGGCCCGGGGGCTGAACGACGCTGGACACCTTGACGGTCACCGAGCCGGAAGCCGTAGTGGCGCCGTTTGTGACGGTGTAGGTGAACTGGTCGGTACCGCTGATGGTTTTCGAGGCGGTGTAGACAAGCTTGTCGCCTTGGATGGCCGCGGTCCCAAGCGTGGGTGCGCTCACACTCACGAGCGACAATGGGTACGGTCCCCCGGAAGGGTTCGTATCATTGGCGAGCACTGGAAGGGTGACGGAGGCACCCAGCGAGCAGTTGGCCGAATCGGCGGCCGCAACGGGTGCTTGGTTCACGACGACCGGAATCCCCGAACGGTAGACCTCAATTTCACGAAGGTTCAACTGATGTTCGCCACCCTGCGAGCCGGCGTCCTTGAGGTCCTTGTTCAAGGCACCTCCCCAAGTGACGTCGTTGACCAGCAGCCGGATCTTGGCGGTGGTCACGGGCGCAAAACTGTGGGTGAACACACAGCGCTCGCTGTAGTAGCTGTCTATGGTCGTGCGGTTTGTCTGGGTGTAGGAACGCACGGCGGTGGCGGGTTCCTTGACGCGCTCAAGCGAAACCCACTGGCCGGCCTGGTCGACCTGCAACTCGTAGTCGAGAATTGAGCCGTCCCACTGCCAAGGGATGCCCGCGTAGATGACGACACGGTCGATCTGCGTGGCTGCAGGCAACCGTACCTCGAACCACGCCGGATAGGTGGAGTTGTTCCCCTCCCAGATGCGGTCGCTGTTTGTCTGGTTCCAGTACCAAGTGTCGAGTTTGCCGTTGATCACCTTGGACGGCGGGTTGGCGACGGCCGGGTCTATCGGATGGACCGCGGAGCCGGAAGCGGCAGCCGTCACGCCGGTTTGCAGCGCCAGATTCGTGCCCCAATCTTGGGCGGGCACGGTGAGGGTTCCGGCGTACTCCACGTAGGTGGGGAGTTCGCTCACGGGCAACACTGCCACGCCGTTGACAACGGGCAGCGTGCGTTCCGTGCCGAAGGGAGAAACCACTTTCACGCTTGTGGCGCCGGTGACATTGAGGACCACCTGGCCCCGGGTGTCGCCGGAGGTCATGATGGTGGCAACCTGTTTACCCGGGCCGTTGAACAAGCTCCCCACAAACAACTTGTTTCCAGGGTTGCCAAAGTTCAGGGCGCTTGCGAAGCGCGTGCCGTAGAGCTCCTCCGCCCAGACACGCAAAAGCGGGCCGACCGGGTTGATGGAGCCGTCTTCGTTCTGCACCCAGCGCGGTTCATCCCAGAAGCCGCCGCTGCGGTCGTACCAGTAATGGTTGTGCTCCTTGGGAATGCCGTACTGTTCGTACACCATCATTTGAAGCATGCTCCAGCGGCCCTGCATACGGGGCTGATACGCGCCGTAAACGGGTCCGAGATAGCCCTGCTCCGTCTGCCATTTCTCAATACCCGCCAGGTTGTATTTCTTCAACCAACCATCGACCTGATCCATGGACGTACGGATCAGACCAAGGTCCCCGTTGACGCAATTATAAGCGTGGAACGAAAACACATCGATGTACTTTCCGCCGCCGGCGCGGAAGAACTCGTCGTTCCAGCCGGCCATTGGCGGGCCAACGGTCACCGCCCCCGGCGCAATGACTTTGAGGGTTGGATCGACACTTTTTACCGTCTGGTAAAACGGAGCGAGTTCGTTTTGAACAAACCCCGTGGCGCTCGCTCCGAAATTGGGCTCGTTACGCGGCTCCCAGTAGCGCACGACTCCCTTGAAGTGGTCCACAATGAGCCGCACGCCCGCGAGGTCGGATGTGCCGTTTGGGAACGCGATGAGCAGATCACGTTTACGGTAGGGATCGAACGGCAGATAATACTGCTGGTCGAGGGCGATTTCGGCGTCGAGGCGCGGGATTTCGTTGGCCGCATTGCTCGCGTTATCCACCTTGTGTCTCTGCGGACCGTAGCCAAAGACGCCGCGGGTGACCTCGTCAATGAGGCCGTCGCCTCCGTAGGTTCCCGGTGCGGGCATCTTCGGAAAGTTCGGATCATCACGAATGATGGAGAACATTCCACTGCCCACGGATGTGCCAAAGGGCATCCCTTGGTCGCCGCCGTAAAGGTCTACTTTGTACCAGCCTGGTTCGCGCACGGACGGCGCGAGAAGCGTCCCACTCACGAGGCCCTGCTCCACCGTATTCCCGTAATAGTCACGGAGCACGTAACGCGAGGCCCCCGCTGCGCTTAATTTCAGAGCAATGACTTCCCCCTTGTAGAAGACATGCCCGCGGCGGGTGGACGAAATGTTGATCAAGATTGCGGGCCCCTGCGCTTGCCATCCCCCGAACAGTTGGATGTTTTGGAGTTGAGGAAGCGCAAGCGTCACCAGCAGCAATAGCATTCCAAACAGCCGTCGCCACAACGGTGGCGGCAAACTGCGAGGTGCGAGGGAGGGGTCGGAATTAGGCGATGGACGACTTGGATATGGTTTCATTTAGGGTGGTAATCACCAAGGCTGAGGGAGCCGCCGAGGTGGATGAGGCACCAGAGCCACTTTTTTGTGCGCGTCAAATTTCAGGCGAAAAAAATCTTCTGTCCCGTTACTTTTCCCATTGAGCCCAAGAACTTTCTGCGCTTGATAAAAAACCGCTCCATTCCCGCGCTTGAGTTCAATCGCACAGGTGATACCACTCCTCCCTCCCTCGTTATGACACCCTCCATCCTTCCCAAAGCCGGCCGCCGGCCGCTCCTGGCGCCGCGCAATAGGAATCCCCTCTGGGCCCTCTTTCTTCTGCTGGCGGTCGGCGTCACGCATGCCCAGGCGCATTCCGGCGGTGAAACTGCGTCTGGTTTTGTCGCGGGGTTCACCCACCCTCTCATGGGTCTGGATCATATCGTTGCAATGGTTGCCGTCGGACTTTGGGGCGCTTTTCTGGGCGCACCCGCCGTCTGGCTGCTGCCCGTTATTTTTCCGATGGTGATGGCGTTCGGCGGCGCCATGGGCGTTCTAGGTGTTCCGATTCCCGGAATTGAAACTGGCATTGCTCTCTCAGGCATCGTGCTTGGTCTGTTGGTGCTTCTCGCTTCCCGCCCCCCGCTTTGGGTGGCCGCAGTTACGGTGGGATTTTTCGCCGTTTTTCACGGCCACGCCCACGGGACGGAACTGCCTTCCGCAGCGAGCCCGCTCACTTACTCCATCGGATTTGTCACTTCCACCGGTTTGCTGCACCTTGGCGGGATCACCCTCGGCCTTCTGACCCGCTGGCCCTGGGGACGGCTTGTTATACGTGCAGGCGGCGGAGTGATCGCCTGCATCGGCGTTGGCTTTTTATTCCACTGGCTCTAAGGCGCCCGCGTTCCACCAGACTTGTTCCATGAATTTTTTCGTTCCCATCGCCCACGGTTCTATTGATGGGGTCGGGGATCTTTGGAACGGGCTGATTCATCCGCTGCGCTCCGCGTCTCATCTTCTGTTGCTTCTCAGTCTGGGACTTTTTGCGGGGCAAAGAAGGCGGTATAAAAAAGCGGTCGCCGTGTTCGTGGTTTGCGCAGTCGCCGGACTGATTTATACTCAGGTTCCTGGCGCAACCGAGCCTCTTCCAGCGCTGCTATGCGGCCTCTCGGCGGTCGTCGGAATTCTGGTCGCGCTCCGGCGGCCGTTCCCACAAACTGCTGGTTTTCTTGTGTTTGGCGCCTCAGGTTTTGTGTTGGGCTGGGACTCGGGGCCGGCTGAAACGGCGGGTTGGGTCTCTTTTAAAATTCTGCTCGGTGTGTGGGCAGGCCTCACGGTGTTGCTGCTCAACCTCGCCAGCTACGGCGCGATGATTCCCAAAAAGACGTGGGTGAAAATTGCCTTTCGCGTGCTTGGCTCCTGGATCGTGGCCATCTCTGCCCTTTCCCTCGCTCTTTCTTTAAAACGCTGATGGCTGTTCTCCGGTATTTCAGTGTTCCAACAGCGCCACTCGCTCTGCGCTCCAACGCAGATTCTGCCTCCGAAAAAACCAACCCCATCTAGCGTACGCTGGGCATTGCATCCTCAGACCATGTTCGGCTAGCCTTCAGGATGCGCAATAAAACCGCTGCGTTCTTCCTTCCCCTCCTGCTGGTCCCGCTCTGCGGGCTAGGATCTTCTTCGCTATTGAGCAAAGAGGAGCAAACGCAGCACTGCAGATTCTGCGATACCCTGAAAGCGCCCGCCGCAGCCGCGATGGAGTCTTCCAAGTACCGGAAATACACTCCTGACAAAAGCTTCGACATCCAGCATCTGGCACTGGATATCACTCCCGACTTTACCGCGCGCACTATTGAGGGAACGGCGACGCTTCATTTCAAAGCCATCGGCACCCCGCTGGAGGTACTGCGCCTCAACGCCGTTGATCTCAACGTTTTGGCCACCTCCAGTTCAGAGGTTGGATTTAAGAGCCACGTCTCCGTGGAGGAAATTGTGTTCACTTTCTCCCCTGCGGTTCCCGTGGGAAAGGAGGCTCACGTTTCCGTGGGTTATTCTTCGGAACCCGCAAAGGGGGTGTATTTCAGAACGCGTGCGATGGGATATCCGTCCACCCAGTTGTGGACCCAGGGGGAATCCATCGAATCGCGGCACTGGTTTCCCTGCGTGGACCATCCGATTGCAAAATTCACCTCGGAGGTCACCTGCCACTTGCCATCCGGCCTGGTTGCGCTCTCCAATGGGCGGCAAGTGTCCGCTCTCACGGACGAAAAGGGCCTCACAGCCTTCCGCTGGCTCCAGGAAAAACCCCATGCCAATTACCTCATAGCGCTGGTAGCCGGCGAACTCGCAAAAGTGGAGGAGAAACACGGTGCGATTCCCCTCGAGTTTTGGACCGTTCCCCAGGAACTGGCGCAGGCGACCCACTCCCTGGGGACGACCAAAAACGTGATGGAGTTTTTGGAGCAGGAAACCGGGGTCGCCTATCCGTGGGCCAAATACGCACAGGTCGCTATCCAAGACTTCCACTGGGGGGGAATGGAAAACACAAGCCTTACCACGCTGAACGACAAAACGCTGCACACACCCGAGACAGAGAACCTCTTTTTGAGTAACAGCCTTGTCGCCCACGAACTTGCACACCAGTGGTTTGGCGATCTTGTCACATGCAAGGACTGGAGCCACACCTGGCTCAACGAGGGGTTTGCGACCTACTACGACTGGCTTTGGCAGGGAAGTTTCGGGGGGCGGAACGAAACCCTCTTCGCCTTGTACGCGGCAGCCAAGGGCATTCTCTCCAACACGAACGAGACCCGGGGCATTGTGTGGCGCAAGTACGAACAGCCCGGGGAGATGTTCAACTACCTCGCGTATCCAAAAGGGGCCTGGGTGCTCCACATGCTGCGCAGCCAGCTGGGGCCCGAGCTTTACCGCAAGGCCATTCACTCCTATCTGGAGAGGCACGCCTACAAATCCGTCACCAGCGAGGATTTGCGCGCTGCTATCGAAGAAACCTCCGGCCGCAGCTTTGAACGCTTTTTTGACCAGTGGGTCACCGGGGTGGGCGCGCCGGCGCTGGACGTGAACTATTCGTGGGACGAAAAATCCAAACTCGCAAAAATCAGCGTCAAGCAGACCCAGAAAATCGCGGAGGAGGCGCACCTCTTCCAGTTCCCGCTGGAGGTCCGATTCATTTCGAAAAACGAGCGCTTCCAGCGGACGGTGCAGGTGCGGGAAAAGGAAGAAGACTTTTATTTTCCGCTCAAGGGTGCCCCCGACTCCGTAAGGATCGACCCGGAGCTCACCCTGCTGGCGAAGATAAATTACAAACCAGCCCGGCCCATGTTGTGGAACCAGCTTGCGGATGACAGCGACATGGTTGGACAGCTCCTTGCACTCGACCAGCTTGCAGACAAGCCGGACAAGGAGGCCGTCGGAAAAATACGTGCAACACTCCAAACAGCACGGTATTACGGCGTGCGGACGAGGGCGGCAGAGGTGCTCCAGCAGGCGCGTTCGGACGAGGCCCTTGCAGCTCTTCTGGCGTCCGTGGCCCAGAGCGACGCACGCGTTCGCAATGCCGTGGTCAAAGCGTTGGGTGGTTTTTACGACAAGGCAGCTCGCGAAGCGCTCGAGCGCATTTTGAGCGCGGAGGCCAACCCCGGAATCAAGGCGACGGCCCTTCTCGGACTTGCTCCCTACCAGACTCCGGAGGTGCGGCGACTCCTGGCCACGAACCTGATGGCGCCTTCCTATCACGAGAGGTTGAGCCAGGCGGCGATTGCCGCGATCAAGCTCCAGGAAGACCCTGCGATGGCGGGGCCTCTGCTGGAGATGCTTCGGAAGCGGGCTCCAACCCTGCCATCTTCCACGTTGGGTGCCTGCCTCGAAGCGCTGGGGTTACTCCAGCGTCATTCGCTCGAGAAGGCCGAGGAGCGGGAGTTGCTGCTGTCGTATCTCCAACATCCCCGCGAGCAAGTGCGGCTCGCAGCCATTGCCGGACTGGGCAATTTGGAGGATCCAAGGGCCGTGGCGGTGTTGGAAACCTTTTCAAGCGCGAGCCCCTACCGACCGGAGAAGTCGGCGGCCGACAAGGCCCTGGAAAAAATCCGGGCGGTTCAGAGGACGAACCCGGAGCTCAAGGAACTGCGAACTGAAATTACCACGCTGCGCGAACTAGGTCGGGATTTAAAAAAGGACCTCGACGCTCTGCGCAAAAAATTCGAAACCAAACCTTAACCCGACTCAAGAAAGGACTTCAGCGCGCCTGCGAGCGATGCGTTCCGCGGCCAGGAGAATGCCGGACGCCTTGTCCCACGTTTCCTGCCACTCGGCCTCGGGCACCGAATCGGCTACCACTCCAGCCCCGACGTGGAAGTGTGCGCAGCCGTTTTCAACAACGACCGTGCGAATCAAAATGTTGAAGACGCTTTCGCCGCCAGCTCCGAACCATCCTGCCGCGCCGGTGTAAAGCCCGCGCGGAGTTGACTCCAATTCGGTAATAATTTCCCGCGCCCTACGTTTGGGCGCGCCGGTGATGGAGCCGCCCGGAAAACATGCGCGCAAGGCGGATACAGGGTCGATCTCCTTGCGCATGCGGCCCTGGACGGTGGACACGAGGTGGAAGACCTGCTCGTGGCGCTCGAGCTTGAGCAGTTCACTGACTTCGACGCTGCCCCATTCACAAAACTGCCCCAGATCGTTACGCTCGAGGTCCGTGATCATCACCAGTTCGGCAATTTCCTTTGGGGAAGTGAGGAGATCGAACGCACTCCGCTCGTCTGCATTCCACTCGGAACGTCTTGGTCTGGTTCCTTTTATGGGTCGCGTCTGAACGCTTCTTCCGGAAAACTTTAGGAATTGCTCAGGAGAACTGCTCAGGATTGCACGACCGGGCTGGTCAAGAAACGCACTAAACGGAGCGGGCGAATAGTGGCGCAGGGCCTCGTAAAACGCCCACGGCTCCCCGCCCGGCCAGGCGGCCGTAAACCGGTGGCTGAGGTTGACCTGATAAATGTCGCCTGCGCCGATGTAGTCTTGGGCCCGGGCAACCCTTTGGCAAAACACATCCTTAGAGACCGTTGGAGTAAAGACCAAGTCGCCTTCTAATGCCGCGGGGGAAGCCTCCTGCCGGAGCAACCTGCGCCACCAGTCGCCTGCCCCGTACCAGACCGCCTCACGGTGGCGGTACACCAGCACTTGCCGGTACACTGCAAAACAAAACCGTCCGTCGTACTCCACGGCGCCCGCGACCACCGAACCCGGCAGGCCGTCGTCGCACTCAGACTGGCCCTTGGAGATTTCCGCGACCGCGGCCTGCAGAAGCTGACAATCAGCGTCCACAAACAGGCTGCCTTCAAGCCAGGCTTCGGGCTTCAAGGCGAGCAGGGAAAGATTCGAGCTCACGCCGATGTCCTTGGCAGAATCAAAAAAAGCCATGCCTCCCGCAGCACGCGCCCGGGCGGCGAGTTCCAGCGGGGTGAACTCCGCCAGTTCGGGTATGGGTTGAAAACGGGGCTGCATCAGACACACTGTGGCTCAAGGGCGCTTAGGAAGCGTATTCTTTTCAAAAGCTTTTTTCACGTTAACCTATAGGCTTTTAGCCTAGCACAGTTGTTTGGAATGAATGCGTCGCAAAATAACCAGCGTTTTAACTCGGAGGGCAGACCTTCTTCCCCGCTCCTGCTTGCTGCAATTTGCGGGCTGGGTCTCCTCATGCAGGCACAATCCCTCCGGGGCGAAGCAGAGGCAGTTGAACCCAAAACGTCTCCGACCGAAAAAAAGGCAAATACGACCTTTGTCCAGCCGCCCGATCCTTCGACACTCCCGGCGCCCCTACCGCTGCCACCCGAGCCCTCGGCGCCAAGCGCCTTGGAGCTTCTGCCCTCCTTTCCACCGTCTGCACCGGCTGCGGATTTTTTGGATCTGGTACTGAAAAAGCGCCAAAATCCGTCGCTGGTTCCCGACGGTCCAAACCCTACCGAGGATGCAGCGCTGGCGTTAGACAAGCGGCACCGTTACCAGACGGCGAGGGTGCAGGCGATGAACGACCCGGACATTTTGGAAGCGCTGTCTCTTGCGCAAAAGGCGCGCTCGGACCGGGAGCTGCGGGCTGCCATGCGCAGGCACTATACGCTGCTGTTTGCCAAGATGCGCAAGCTTGACCACTCCCTGGAGACCCTCATCCAAGAGCGTGAAAAGACGGCACTTGGACCCTTGGAAGAAAAAATGACGCGGGCGACGGCCGTGACGTTGAAGAAGTGAATCCGTTGCTATGAAAGTGCTTATTCTTGGCGGTGGCGGCCGCGAACATGCCCTGGCGTGGAAACTCAGCCAGTCGCCCCGCGTGCGCTCCGTTTTCTGCGCGCCGGGAAACGGCGGCATTGGGAGTGTTGCGAAGTGTGTGCCCATCAAACTCACAGAGGTCGAGGCACTGGCGCGTTTTGCTGAGGACGAAGGAATCGGCCTGACCGTGGTGGGACCCGATGACGCGCTGGCGGCGGGTGTGGTGGACCGGTTTACCGAAGCGGGGTTGAGAATTTTCGGCCCCAGACAGGCAGCCGCCCGGCTGGAGTCTTCCAAGGTCTTCGCCAAGGAATTCATGCAGCGGCACGGAATCCCAACCGCCCACTCCGGGCATTTCAACGAGAGCAGCGCGGCGCGGGCTTTTGCGGAGACCATGGCCCTTCCAGTGGTCTTGAAAGCGGACGGCCTCGCCCTCGGAAAAGGCGTCATCATCGCGCAGACCCGCGCGGAAGTGGAGATTGCGATCACCCAGATCATGGACGAGCGCAAGTTCGGTGACGCAGGGAAAGCCATCGTAATTGAAGAGTTCTTAGAAGGTCCGGAATGTTCAATCCACGCCTTGGTGGACGGGAAAAGCTATTTGTTGTTCCCCAGCGCCCAGGACCACAAGCGTGCCCTGGACAATGACGAAGGCTTAAATACAGGAGGCATGGGTACTTACAGCCCGGTCTCCCAACTCACTCCCGCGCTGGAAGCGCAAGTGAGAACTCAAGTTTTGGACCGTTTTATTGCCGGGCTCAAGGCGGACGGCCTGGCTTACAAAGGGATGCTTTTCCCCGGCCTCATGCTGACCAAGGATGGCATCAAGGTGCTGGAGTTCAACTGCCGCTTTGGCGACCCTGAGACCCAGGTTCTGCTCACACGTCTGGAATCCGATTTGCTCGACCTGCTCGAGGCGACCATCGACGGCACCCTCGCGCAGCAGAATCCGCGCTGGAAGCCGGGCTCGGCCGTATGCGTCATCGCCGCATCCGGCGGTTACCCCGAGGCGTATGAGTCCGGAAAAGTTATCACCGGCTTGGATGAGGCGGCGGCTCACGCTGTTGTGTTCCACGCCGGCACGCGACTGGAGGGAGGCGCTCTCAAAACGGCGGGCGGCCGCGTACTGGGTCTCACCGCGACAGGCGCTAACCTTCAGGAAGCCCGGGACAAGGCTTATACAGCGGCCGATTCCGTGCATTTTGAGGGTGTTTTTTTCAGACGGGATATCGGCGCCAGGGGCCTGGCGCCTTAGAAAATACCGCTCCATCCCATGAGCTTTTCTCAACGCGCTTCCAGTTTTTTCGCCTTCGCCGCCAGCCTGCTTCTTATCCCTACATCGCAGAGTTGGAGTGTTCAGGAACTCACGGACTCGCAAGTGGACCGTGCGCTGGAGGCCATCTGGCTCAAAACGCCCGCCCCGGAAAAGCGCTCCCCCGACTCGGCCAAACGGGCGGCCCTGGAAGCCTATCTCACCCGTCTGGGCCCAGGAACAGAGCTCCTGACAACGCCCGAAAAACCCGGAGATCTTCCGCCAGCGGTACCATTTGCACCCCTCCAGTTTCATTCGGAGGTCGTCACCCCGAGTACGGGTTACGTGAGGCTCGGGGCCTTTATCGAAGACCTCCCGGCGCGACTCGATCCGGTCCTCCGCGACTTTGTGCAAATCGGGGTGCGCAACGTGATCCTCGATCTCAGAGCGACGCCCGCCCAGGGAAACCTCGCTCTTGCCGGGGAGGTTTCAGGCTGTTTTTTGCCCGAAGGAACGCAGGCCTTCCAAATCCGTAGCAGCAACAGCGCGCTGGAAACGGTTCGGACCCAAAAAAAGCCAGTGTCCCAGTTCAAGCTGGTCGTGCTCACGGGCGAGCGCACAGCAGGGCCTGTAGAAGCGCTTGCAGCCGCACTCCGGGCGCACGGAGGTGCTCTATTGCTGGGAGTTTCAACTCAAGGTCAGGCCGCGGATTTTGAGCTCGTTCCTCTCGGGAAGGAGCGTTTTCTGCGGCTGCCCATCCGCGAAGCTCTTGTGCGTGGCGCCCCGGCGCTTGTGCCCGACGGCGTGCATCCGGATATCATTTGCAACGCCACTCCCGAGGCAACAGACGCTGCCCTTTTGAAAGAAGCTCAGGAAGGCCGGGTAACCAGCATTTTGAAAGAAACGGAACGGCCACGGCTCAACGAGGCGGCGCTTGTGGCCGGTACAAACCCAGAAACCGAGGCGTGGATCCAAACACAACTCCACCGCAACCAGCCCAAACCGGCGCCCCTGCCCAAAGACGCGGCACTCTCGATGGCCCTGGATTTCCTCGTCGGCTGGGAAGCGCTTTACGGCAGGGCGCTGGCGCTCCCGTGAGCCCCGACGCTGGCGCTCCCGTGAGCCCCGACGGCATCACCGTTCCCGCGGGTCAGCGGTCCTGCGGAACAAGCGCGGCATAGATCAACCGGTGGTCACTAGCCTTGCGCCATTGCGTGGAGTGGCTCACCCGGGCGCTTCCAGGAACGAGTTCAGGCCGGAGCGCACGATTCACCATCAGGTAGTCGATCCTGGAGTATACGTCCGTGAAAAAACGGTAGTGCGTCCACCGATCACCACCGGGATCTTCGGCGGGCAAATCGGTCAGACTGAAAGGTTGCCCCCTAAGCCCGAGGATGTTGCGGACTGATGCGTCCTCCTTAGTGTCATTCATATCCCCGTACAAAAGCAGGTTTACTTGAGGGTCCTCCAAAAGAATCCCGTCTACCAAGCCGCGCAGCGCACGAGCCTCCATCCGCCGCACTAGCGTTTCCCCCTCGGGCACGGGTAATTTGCTCTTTAAATGAACCCCCACCAGCCGCAGTGCATACCTCGGGTTCACCTGCACGGTCACGTCGAGAAAACCACGCCGAACCAACTCCGGGGCTCCGTTGAGTTGGTAGGGAACCCGGGCGAGCGACTGCCGATGCACCCACGGGAACCGGCTCAGCAAGGCCACGTGTCGCTCCGGATCCGGCCCGTCCACATATTCGGCATAGGGAAAAATGAAGCCGCGCTTTTTCAAGCGCTCGCGTAAATCCTCGAGCGCCTCTATCGAACCCACTTCACAGAGACCCAAAATATCCGGACGGACTTCGGCGATGACATCCGCCACGGCTTCCCGGGCCACAACCGTCTTGATCCTAGTCCTCTGCGAGCCGGTCAGCGTATAATTTTCAATATTATAAGACGCCACGACAATCTCAGAAACGCCCGGAACGGGTGCAGCAGAGGTCCCTCCGGCAAGCAAGAAGGAGAACAGAAGGGCACAAAAAAACCCGCCTCGAGGGGCGGGTTTTATGGTGCCGAAGTCACCGAGGTAACCGGAATAACCGTTCGTGTGCATTCAAGAAACCAAGGTGCAGCCCTGGACTCTGACTACGCGTTGACTACGCATGAGGCGCAGAGGCTGAAACCGGAGCCAAGCCGGAAGCCACCACCGGAACAGGATTCACAGCCGGTGCGGCATGAGCCCCATCTACCGCTGGAGAGGCAGGAACGGCGTGCACAGCATCCGCTACTGTCGGGGCAGCAACGGGGGCAGCAACGGGGGCCGGGGGCAAAGCCTGCTCCACCGGAGGATGATTGGCGGGCGGGTGGTAGGAAGCCGGGTCGACGTGTGCGGCACGATTGATTTCGCTGTTCATGTCTTCCTTGGCTTTGGAAAACTCGCGCACAGCCTGGCCGAGACCTTTCGCCAATTCAGGCAACTTCTTGGCCCCAAACATAATAAGAACGATTAGAAAGATGATGAGCATATCCGGGCCAGCTAGGTTAGGGAGGAGGGCGAGAGAGTTCATAGGTTACTTGGCTCTAAGATAGCACTGCACAGCGCAGGTTGCAAAGCACGATCCAAGAACACCCCGAGCCTTAGGGAGACAATCGAAAATCGGCGAAATACTCTGGAGAAAATTTCGGCTCCCACATTCCCGTGCCGATGCCGACCACATCGGGCATTCTGGTGCGGAAAAAGTTTGTCTATTGTGGACGGGATCATCCGGCTCCACTCCGCTTCCTTAAAACCGCTTCTCGTTAAACCCCGGGGCTCCGGTAACAAGTCGTCCTTTCCAAGACAACGCGTTCAAAGGAGTCATCCAAATTCAACGTCGTTTCCGCACCTCCGAGGAACAAATAACCGCCCGGACGGAGCAAGCGGCGGATTTTACCGAGAATTTGTTTCTTCGTCTCCACGTCAAAATAGATGAGGACGTTCCTGAGGAAAACCACGTCCATCGCCGGCATAAAGGGCCAGTTGCTCATCAGGTTGAGCTCTTTAAAAACGACTTTTTTGCGCAGGATTGGATCAAATTCCCAAGCATCGCCATTTCGTTTGAAATACTTCACCAAGAGAGGCGCTGGCAGCCCCCGGTTGACCTCCAGTTGCCCGTACCTGCCTGACTGCGCTTGGGCGAGGACGTCGGTGGAAAGGTCGGTGGCGATAAAATTAAAATTCCACTGGAAAATCTCCGGAAAATTTTCCGCGATGGTCATCAGGACGCTGTAGGATTCCTGCCCGGTGGAGGCAGCCCCGCACCAGAAATTGAGCTGGCGCTCAGGGCGCCGTTTCTGGACGAGTTCGGGCAGGATTGTTTTTTTGAGCGCCTCGAAGGGATGCAGATCCCTAAAAAAGGAGGTCTCATTTGTGGTCATCGCATCGATGACACGCCGGTGCAAATCGCTTCCAGGTTTCGCACGGAGAAGTTCCACGAGTCGATCGATGCTCGCGATGTTTTCCTTGCGGGCCAGAGTCGTCAGACGGGATTCAACGAGATATTCTTTACCCGGCTCGATCACAATGGCCGCCTGTGTCCGGACATAATTGCGAACGTAATCAAAGTCAGCAGATTTCATGGAACAGTCGAGGGAAGCGGGGGGAAAGGACGAAAAGCGGGAGAAGCTGCACCTGCTTGGATGCGTTTTAAAATTTCGGGAGCGAGTTCCTTGAGGGGCAGAACCTTGTCGGCGAGACCGGCGTTGCTCACCGCTCCGGGCATGCCCCACACGACGCTGGAAGCCTCGTCTTGGACCAACACATGACCGCCGGCAGCCGCGATCGCCTCGCAACCCCTCAGCCCGTCCTGGCCCATGCCTGTGAGGATGACGGAAAGTACTTTGGAACCGTACGATTTGGCGACCGACCGGAACAGAACATCCACCGCGGGACGGCACGAGTTTTCAGGACGTTCCTCGTGCAAATGGAGGATGACTCCATCACGCACCCGTTCGGTTTCCATGTGGTAGCCGCCCGGGGCAACCCAGAGCTGCCCCGGGCGAAGCAACTGCCCGGCAACGCCCTCCTGACATTTAAAGCCGGAAATGGCACCGAGCCGCTCCGCTAAGAGCCGTGTAAAAAGAGGCGGCATGTGTTGTACGATAACCACGGGGACCGGAAAATTTTTGCCCAGAGCGGGCATTAACTCCGCCAGAGCATTAGGGCCGCCCGTCGACACTCCGATCGCAAGGATGTCAATCTCAGAGGAGGAAGTCGCCGTGCGCGGGATTCGAGCAAATCGGTTTTCCGTCTTCAACTCAGCAACCTGTGCGGGTGCGGCGGGATTTTTGCGGCCGCAAAGCGCTTTGATTTTAGGGATGAGTTCGTCGCGGATTTTTCCCATTCCTTCGATGACACTTCCCACGTTTGCCGGCTTGGTGACATAGTCGCTGGCTCCCAAGGAAAGGGCTTCCATCGTCGCACTTGAACCACGCTCGGTCAACGTGCTGAACATGATGATCGGCAACTTCAGGTGCGTCTTCCGCAACGCCTTGAGCGTTTCGATGCCATCCATCACTGGCATCTCCATATCGAGCGTAATGAGATCCGGGTGCAACTGCTGGACCTTTGAAATGGCAAGTTCACCATTGCCCGCCATTCCCACCACTTCGATCTGAGGATCTTCCTTGAGAAGATCCGAAAGAAGCCGCCGGATCACGGCTGAATCATCAACAATAAGGACTCGGATTTTATCCATGATGCCGTGAAGAACGATCCCCTAAGTTGAGCGTAAAAGAGAAACGAGGTGGGGAAGCAGCTAGGAAGATCAGATGACCCCCATGATTAGGAGTTTTTCGTGGAGTAGTTCCTTGGTAAAGGGCTTCATTAGATACTCGTTTGCCCCAGCGGAAAGCGCCTTTTGAACCTGTTCGATGGAGGATTCGGTAGTCACCATCATAACCTTGATATGAGAGAGCAGGATATTCGCACGGATCGCGCAAAGCAGTTCGTATCCGTCCATGACGGGCATGTTCCAGTCTACGAGCATGAGATCGACATTTTCTCCATGGTACAGGCGCTCGATGGCCTCCTGACCGTCCCCGGCTTCAAGAACATCAAACTCGAGCTCCCGGAGTAGTTTGCTCAGGATCATTCGAACCATTTTGGAATCGTCTACGATTAGAGCACGCATAAAGTGACCTTTGTGAAGGAAAGTCTAACGGGGGTGAGATGAAACCGGAAGACTCCACCTTTCCTAACGGAGAGGCCAACCGGATGAGTTTCAAAGTAGGGCGGACGGATCACTTGGGTAGGGGTGTGAAAGGCGCACACTAAACATAGAGTCGCGCCGGCGCGCTTTCAACAAATACCCTCCTGCGGACCGTTCTTTGAAAAAAGTCTCCCCGCGGGGCGGGCCCGGCGGGGAGAAAATTAAACAAACTAAACGAGCCCGGGGTTACGGGGTGCTAATTTTGAACGGAAGCCACAGTGCTCTGGAGGCTCGCGGCCATCCGGGCGAGTTCGAGTGCCGCCTTCTCAGTGTCGGTGGCGCCCATGGTGGTGTTACGAGCAGCCTCAGCAACTCCAAGGATGTTCTGTGCGATCTCCGTGCTGCCCTGGGCCGCCTCAGAGATATTGCGGGTGATTTCGTTGGTGGTGGCAGTCTGCTCCTCCACCGCACTGGCGATCGTGTTTTGGTAATCGCTGATTTTGTTAATCACACCGTTAATCTCGGAAATCGCAGCGACGGCGTGGTTGGTGTCGGACTGGATTTTTTCGATCTTTTGGCTGATGTCTTCGGTCGCCTTGGCCGTTTCCTTGGCCAGTTCCTTGACCTCATTGGCCACCACTGCAAAGCCCTTGCCAGCCTCACCTGCCCGGGCGGCTTCAATGGTCGCATTCAGCGCCAGAAGGTTGGTTTGCTGCGCGATCGAGGTGATGGTCTTGATCACTTTGCCGATCTCCGCGCTGCTCAATCCCAACTTGGAGATGGTTTCGCTCGCGCTGTCTGCTGCGACAACCCCGATGGCCGCCACTTTGGCAGCTTCCTGGGCGTTTTTGGCAATCTCGCGGATGCTTGCGCTCATTTCCTCGGTTCCGGCCGCCACGGTTTGCACGTTGGTGCTCACCTGCTGGGCGGCGGCGGAAACAACCCCAGCCTGCGCTGCGGTTTCCTCGGCATTGGCCACCATCTGCTGGCTGTTTGCAGAAAGTTCTTCCGAAGCGGAAGAAAGCGTCTGTGCGCTGTCAGAGACCTGTTTGAGCACGTGTCCCAAAGCGATGCGCTGGTTGACAGCGACCGTCACGTCCGTCGCGATTTTCACCACTTTCACAACACGACCAGTTTCGTCAGTGACGGGCGAATATACCGCCTGGAGCCAAAGCTCCTTCCCAGAGCGCGTGATCCGCTTGAATTCACCCGCCTTGGATTTGCCCGCTTTCAAGTCGGGCCAAAACTGGGCGTACTCCGCCGAGTTGGCGGTGGCGCTGTCACAGAAAGTCTTGTGGTGTCTGCCTTTCAGCGAATCCAGCGAGTATTCCATCGTGGTCTGAAAGTTCTGGTTCGCGGTGAGGATGTTTCCTTCTGTATCGAACTCGATGTAAGCGTATGCGCCGTCAATCGCGCGGAAAACGCCCCGCATGTTCTGGCGCTCCGTTTCCATCTCGGTGATGTCGTAGCGAACACCGAGATACTTTTTCGGTTTCCCATTATCACCCATGATCGGAGCAATAACCGCGTCAACGTAGTAGGGAGTTCCGTCTTTGGCGCGGTTCTTGATGATCCCGCGGAAGGGGCTGCCGCGTCCGATGGTCGCCCACAGTTCTTTAAACACTTCTTTCGGCATGTCTGGGTGCCGCGTGGTGTTGTGCGGTTTGCCGATGAGTTCTTCCTTGGAGTACTTGGAGACCTCGCAAAATTTTTCGTTGATCGAAAGAATGTCCCCGCGCAGGTCGGATTCCGAGACAATGCTCGTCATGTTCATGATGTCCGTCCGAGCCTTGAGTTCTGCTTTGGAAGCAGTGACGTCTGTTGCAAACTTGATCACCTTGACGGGTTTACCGTCCTCGCCAAGGATTGGATTGTAGGATGCGATGATCCAGACTTCCCTGCCACCTTTTCCCAGACGCTTAAATTCGCCGGGCTGGTATTCGCCGCGATTCAGAGCCTGCCAAAAGCGCTTGTACTCGATGCTCTGAGAGTAGGCCGGCTCGCAGAACATTTCATGGTGGCGGCCCTCAATTTCGTCCAGAGAGTAACCCACAGTTTTCAAAAAGTTTTCGTTGGCCGAAAGAATGGTGCCGTCCAAAGCAAACTCGATCACGGCCTGCGAGCGGTTGATCGCCGCGACCTGCCCCCGAAAGTCTTCGAGATCGTGATCCACAACCTTCCGTCTGACTGCCGCTGTCTTAGCCGCGACCGGTTTCGGTGCGTCGACATGGAGCACTCCGACCCCGTTACCCGCACCGTTTTTGAGGCCCTTACGGCTGGCTCCGTTGCGGCCTGTTTTGGGAGCAAGGATCGCTTTGGTCGCCGTTTTTCGCGTTTCTTTCATAGGGTGGTTCTCTTTCTGGTTTTCTAGGGGTCAGTTTTTGGCGGAAACCAAGGTTAGGGCCGAAGCCATGGGCAGGTTTGCCGCTTTTTCCGTGTCGAGAATCAAAAGGAGTTTGCCTTCGAGTTTATACACCCCAGTCACAAGGTCGCGAACGACGCCAGTGACCGTTTCCGGAATGCGCTCGAAACTTCCATCGGCAATTTCCACGACGTCGCCGATTTCGTCGACGAGGAGGCTCAGGGCTCCATCATCAGTCCGAATCACGACGTTCATGGGAAGCTGGTCTTCAGGACGGGGTGGGAGGTCTAGGCGAAGACGCAGGTCGATTGCCGTGATGATTTGACCGCGCAGATTAATCAACCCCTCCACCATTGCCGGCGCCGTGGGAACGCGTGTCATCGTCTGGTAACGAATGACCTCCTGCACCTTGAGAACGTCGACTCCCAAAAAAAGGGAATTGAGCGTGAACGTTGCAAACTGTTTGCTAGCCATCATTTGTGAGAGGTTAGATTCGACCATTAAGCCGCAGCCGAGGGGGTTCCTTTGCCTGGATTAAACGAGGGGTCGGATGCCCGAATCACCGAATGGACGTCCAGCAAGTCTGTCACCTGATCCTGGACAACGATGGAGCCGAGAATCCCGTTGCCGTAGGCGTGGCGTTTTTCGGTGATTACTTCACTCACGATGTCATCAATTTTGCCCACGACCAGCCCCACGCTTTTTCCGTTCTCGGAGTAGACGACGACCTGCATTGCCGCGTCCTGGTCTTCGGCTGCCTGCTCCCCAACGAGAGGAAGATACTGGGCAACTTTGATAAGAGGGAGGATCTGACCCCGGTAACGGACCACCGGACGGCCACCAGAATATTCGACGGAGGAACGCGGGAATTCTTCGAGGCGTGCAACCATCGACAGCGGAATCGCCATGCGCGTGCCCTGGCCGGCGGAGAAGAGAAGCAGGGTCTGTTTTTCGTCCTGCGGCTTGCGCGCGTCTACGGCGCTGTCCAAGTGGCTGTTGCGGTCATGAATTTCCGCCACCACTCGGGACTGCTGTGCCAGTCCCAACACGTCCAAAATCAAGGCAACACGGCCGTCTCCCATGATGGTGGCGCCGGCAAAACAACCCACACCCTTGAGCTGTTTGCCAAGGGGTTTGACAACGATTTCCTGCGTATCGTTGATGTCGTCCACGACGAGCCCAAAAGGATGGCCGTCGGCCTGGACCACCACGATGTTCACCTCACGCTCTTCTGCAGGAACCGCTCCCTCCTTGTTCAATTTAAGCTCGCGGTTGAGATAGACCAGCGGCAGCAACTTTCCACGCAGCCGGTAGACCGGCGCGCCGTGAATAAACTCGATCTGCTGGCTGACGTTCACGGCCTCCAAGCGGAGCAACTCGAGAAGGCTGATCTGAGGAATCGCAAACCGTTCGCCGCCACTTGTGACGATGAGGGCGGGAATGATTGCAAGAGTGAGGGGGATCTTGATTTTCAGCGTGGTGCCTTTGCCCAACTGGCTTTGCAGATCAACCGTACCGCCGATTTTTTCGATGTTGGTTTTGACCACATCCATTCCCACTCCACGACCGGAAACGTTCGTGATTTTCTCCGCCGTTGAAAACCCCGGCATGAAAATGAGGTGGAGTCCCTCATGGTCGCTCATGCGTGAGGCCTGTTCCGCGCTGATGATCCCTCGTTGCAGCGCCTTCTGCTTGACCCGTTCCAAGTCGATTCCTCCGCCGTCATCGATGATTTCGATGTTGACCTGGCCCCCTTCGTGGAAGGCGCGCATCTTGAGACAGCCTTCCGCGGCCTTGCCACGCTCCAATCGCACCTCAGGAGTTTCAATGCCGTGGTCGACTGAGTTGCGCACGATGTGTGTGAGCGGATCTTTGATCGCCTCGATAATCGTCTTGTCGAGTTCCGTCTCCCTGCCTTCCATCTCGAGCCGGATTTCTTTCCCACAGCTCGCCGAAAGGTCGCGCACCACGCGGGGGAGCTTGCTCCAGATATTGCCGATCGGTTGCATGCGCGTTTTCATGGCGCTGCCCTGAAGTTCCGTCGTGATGAGGTTGAGTCGCTGGGCCGTTGCAGCGAAAGCGCTGTCAGCATGCTGACTTGTGAACTGGAGGACCTGATTGCGCGCCAGCACCAACTCGCCAACCAAATTCATCAGCTTATCCAACAGGCTCACATCCACGCGAATGGAACTGTCAGAGGCGGCGGAAGAGCGCTGTTCGACATGCTCAGGTGCAGCGGCGGCAGCGGCGGCCACGGGGACAAGTGCTGCCGCAGCCACAGGCGCTGCCGCAGCCACAGGCGCCGCCGCAGCCACAGGCGCCGCCGCAGCCACAGGCGCCGCCGCAGCCACAGGCGCTGCCACAGCCACAGGCGCTGCCACAGCCACAGGCGCTGCCACAGCCACAGGCGCTGCCACAGCCACAGGCGCTGCCACAGCCACAGGCGCTGCTTCGACAACAGCCATTTCACTCTGGGCGCCAGGGCCATCCTTCAAACGATCCAGAAGGTGGATCAATTCAGAGTAGTCACGTTCTTCGGGAGCGCCGGTAGATTCAATCTCACCCAGCATTCGTCGAACGACGTCGACTGTGGCAAGCAGGGCGCCGGCGATATCCGGATTGATCACAAGGAGCCCGTCACGCATACGGCTCAAAAGATTCTCTCCAACATGAGAGACGGCTTCAAGCTGACCGTACCCCAGAAAGCCTGCGGAGCCCTTTAGGGTATGGATGGTGCGGAAGATGCTACTGAGCGTCTCCTTGTCATGCGGATCTTTCTCCAACTCGACTAGATCACGTTCCAGTCGGTCGAGATTTTCGTGGCTTTCGATCAGAAACTCTTTGATGAGGTCGTCCATAGAGAAGCGCGGGTTGGTGACACTAATGCTTCGACAAGAGTTCGCAATAGTTATTTTCGTGGAGAGAAAGCCCCCTAACCCCTCAAGCAGAGCTTTTTGTTCTCAGGGCTGGGAGTAGTTAGGTCAATTACTTGAAAAAATAGCGTCTCTTCTGAGCCTGCTGCTTCACAAAGCCGACCCCCATAACAAGTGAGAAAACCCCGCTTTACTCGGAGACCGAGGATGGCGCCTCCTCGGTTTCGGGGGTTCCTCCGAAACCACGTTCCGAGGACGTTTCAAACCGGAATCGGCCGACAAGTTTTTTCAACTCGTCGGCCATTCCTGAGAGCTCCTCTGCCGCCATCTGGCTGTCGGCGGCACCTTTTGCAGTGCTTTCCGCAGCAGTGGCCACACCGACAATATTCCGTGCAATTTCCGCGCTGCCGGTTGCGGCTTCCGTCACGTTGTGACTGATTTCGTTGGTGGTCGCGGTCTGCTCTTCCACGGAGTTTGCGATCATGTTGGCGATTTCGTTAATGTGGGCAATGACGCCGGTGATTTCGCTGATCGCATCCACAGCACCCCGCGCATCGGTTTGGATTGCCTCGATTTTCCGGCTGATGTCCTCGGCCGCTTCCGTCGTGGCCTTGGCAAGTTCTTTGACCTCATTCGCAACGACGGCGAAACCCTTGCCGGACTCGCCCGCCCGAGCCGCTTCAATGGTGGCGTTCAGGGCGAGGAGATTGGTTTGCTGGGCGATGGATGTAATTAGCTTGATGACTTCTCCGATCTCGGCACTGGAATCACCAAGCTTGAGGATCGTCCGGTTTGTTGCCCCTGCAATCTTGACGGCGTCGCTGGCAACCTTCGCCGCTTCCACCGCGTTTCCTGCGATCTCGTTGATGCTCGCAGACATCTCCTCCGCGCCGGCGGCTACGGTCTGAAGGTTTCTGGAAACCTCCTCGGCGGCGGCACCGACCGTCGTGGATTGAGCGGCCGTTTCTTCTGAAACGGCGCTCATATCGGCGCTCACCAAAGACATTTGGCCGGAAGACGAGGACAACCGGTTGCTGGCGCCGGCGAAGGCCTGGATGCTGTCGCGGAACGCCTCTAGGAGGTGGTGTAAACCTTCCCCCACCTGGCCAATAGCATCGGAGCCCTGGACGCTTACCGACTGCGTCAGATCTCCTGAGGCCGCTGATGTGACGGTCTTGAGGAGCGTCTGCGCTTTCTGTTGCAAAAGAATGGCCGCTTCTTTTTCCCGGAGCGCCTTCTGCTGGTTTTCAGCCACCACTTTCCAATCCACCACCTCTTCCATCAGAACAGCGCGCATGGATTCCACCATCTGATTCACAGAGCGGGCCATCTGCCCCATTTCATCGTCGGTGCTCTGCACGAGCCGTTGTCTGAAATCCCCCTGCGCAACGGAGTCCAAAACTTGCGCAGTGCGCTGCACCGTCCCGATAATGCTCGCGGCTACCGCGCGGGACAGCACGAGCACAACGAGGACAACCGCTGCGATCGCGAGCAGGAGCACTCCGGTCGCCTGGCTGATCAGTTTCGTCACGCTCTTTTCCTCATTTTCCGTAAACTTGTTTGCGCTTTCCACCAGCTTCAGAATGGCGGCCAGATGCTTTTCATAGAGGGGCTGGAGGGCGGCGCTGAAGATCTTGCCCGCTTTTTCCCGGTCTCCAGCCTTGAGCGCTGGATTAAACTGGGTGTCCCGGACGTTAAAGAATTCCAGGGCAGGAGTGCGCGCATCTTCCAGGAGCAGTTTGCGCATCGCAGCATCCGGAAGATGGGTTTCCCAGTAGGTGTAGCGGTCTGTAAATTCCTTTCTAAGCGCATCCCCTTTTTCCACCAGCGCCGAGGTTGCTTCAGGCGTTCCGGTGTTGAGACACTGCAGCACCACGGCATAGGACTCGAGAATGTAAGCGGGCGGGGGAAGAATGTCCGCCTGCAGGTCCTTGCCTTTAATGATCAGATCATAGTGCGGGCCTTTCACTTTGACGTTCGCGATCATTGCAAGGGAGGCGAATCCAAACAACAACGCGCCGGCGGTGAAGAGAAGGATCAGCAAGTTGAATTTACCCTTTAATGTAATTTTGTTAATCATATTCCAGAGACGTGCCTGCCCAAAAAAACGACTTGTATTCAAGTTCGTTGGCTGGTGGTAGCGCAAGATAAAACGGCGGTTTAGATCCCTGCCTACGGCTCCCAGAGGGCGTTTCCAAGGAGGAACAGCGCTAAGAGCTTCCCCTAACATCTTTTCCGGCAGGGGCGCGCTGCCGGGTTTTGCTTGGCCGGATCCCGCAGCGTCCACATTCCTGCAACTAGACATTCGACAGATAGTGAGCGTAGGGTTCTCCCTTCCACTGATCTGTTATGCTTAATTCCATCCGAATTGGTCCGCGCCTGGCACTCGGCTTTGGCGCGGTCCTCATTTTGTCCACGCTGATTTCCATCCTGTCTGTATCGCGGATTTCCAATCTGAATTCGAGCGTAGAGGCGCTCGTGGAGCAGGAGTGCGCAGAGGAGGATCATGCTGCGAATCTGCTCTTTCTCGCGTACGGAACGGGTTTGAAAGCCTATGCGTTGCTGGCGCTTCCGGTGG
>QQND01000035.1 GCA_003402745.1 Verrucomicrobiota bacterium | reverse complement strand
GTGCCTTGATTTATCCATCATCATATGAGGGCTTTGGTATCCCCATTATTGAGGCGATGGCTGCAGCGTGTCCCGTCATTGCTGTGGCGGCATCGTCTGTTCCCGAGGCAGCGGGTGAAGCGGGCCTGATGTTAGAGCGGCCTGACGCCGATGCCGTGCTCGAACATTTGGTTCGATTGGAGGATACGGCATTCAGAAATGATGTTTCCAAGAGAGGGCTTCTTAATGCGGAGCGCTTCTCCTGGGAGCGCTGCTATCAAGAGACTCGGGGATTTTACTCTCGGGCTATAAATCAATGATTTTACATTGAAAATTTCTGTCATCACAGCGGCATTCAACAGCGCCACCACCATTTCGGACACACTTCTTTCGGTGGCCTCTCAAAGCTATTCTGACTTTGAACATATAATCGTCGACGGACAATCCCGAGACGACACCGTTGAAACAGTTAAAGCGCACTGGCATTCGAGATTGGTGATCAACTCTGAGCCCGATGAGGGGATTTACGACGCGATGAATAAGGGGCTAAAAATCGCGCAAGGTGAAATTATGGGCTTTCTCAATGCTGACGATCTTTTTGCCGATAGCGAGGTTCTTGCCCGTGTGTCTAAAGCATTTAAAGATCCTGATGTAGATGTTTGTTTCGGAGACCTTGTTTATGTTACCCAAGATATGTGTAGGGTGGTGAGGTTTTGGAAATCTGGGCCCTATAAGCGAGGCAGTTTTACGCGCGGTTGGAGTCCAGCGCACCCAACTTTTTATATCAGACGCAGTGCGCTTGAAAGGCTAGGTTTTTTTGACCTGAATTACACGCTGGCAGCAGACACGGAGTTTATGATGCGCTACCTTGAGACAGGATCCCTGCGTTGTCTTTATATCCCGCATATTCAGGTTCGCATGCGTGTCGGGGGCGCCACGAATCGGAGTTTTAAAAATATTCTCCGACAGAACTGTGAGATTTTTAACGCATTGAAAAAAAATGCCCTCGCTTATCATCTTGTATTATTTTGGTTTCACAAAATAGTGAATCGTATCGGCCAACGATTTGCGGCAATGCGCAGCAAGTAGAATTGATGTGAAAATTTTGATTACTGGCGCGAATGGGTTCGTTGGGAAAGCGTTAAGCTTGGTGCTCGAGGCAGAGGGGCATCAGATCAAACAGGCAGTCCGCAGGGGGATAGATTTGTGCGGTTCTGTGGGCGTCGGGGAACTCAATTTGATGACAGACTGGAGTGCCGCCGCGGCTGGTTGCGAAATAGTGATTCACCTTGCTGCCCGCGTGCATGTCATGCGCGAACAATCAGCGAATCCGCTTTCCGAATTTCGTAAGGTGAATGTCGATGGCACGCTGTCCCTCGCATCACAGGCGGCTCGCTTTGGAGTGAGGCGGTTTGTTTTTGTAAGTACGATTGGCGTAAACGGTGATCGCACTGATTGCACTCCATTCACGGAAGCGGATGGGGCTCTTCCTCACAATTTCTATGCACTTTCAAAATATGAAGCAGAACTAGGACTCGCGACACTGGGTCAGGGAGCTGGGATGGAAATCGTGATCATACGTCCGCCGATGGTTTACGGCCCGGGGGCTAAGGGTAACTTTGCTACACTGGTTCACTGGGCAAAAACGGGCATTCCTCTCCCACTAGGTGCGGTGAAAAACCAGCGGTCGATGATCGCCTTGGAAAACTTGGTGAACTTCATTGCACTGTGCGCTGATCCTGTTGCTTCCCCGAAGGCCGCCAACCAACTTTTTCTGGTTTCGGACGGCAAACCGGTCTCTACCACGGAATTATTGAGAAAGGTTGCCCTAGCCCATGGGAGAAAACCCTGGCTATTTCCGATCCGACCCGGGTTCTTGCGTTTTTGCGCTGGACTCGTGGGGAAGGGGGCTGCTGCAGATCGATTGCTCGGGTCTCTGGTTATTGACGACTCGAAGGCTCGAGAGTTGCTCGGGTGGCGGCCGCCGGTGAGTATGGATGAACAGTTGAGACGGATCGCGCGTGAATCTGCTTTTTGATCTCCTCTAGTCCACCTCTTATGGGACACCTCAAAAGAATTTTCGACCTGTTTTTCAGTCTGATAGCTGTCGTATTGACCGCGCCTATTCTGGCCCTTGCAGCCCTGGCAGTGCTTCTGACTTCTCCGGGGCCGGTGCTGTACTGGTCGGAGCGCGTGGGGCGCGACAATCGGCTGTTTCGGATGCCGAAATTTCGCACCATGCGCGTTGGGACTCCCGCACTCGCCACGCATTTGCTTCAAAATCCAGAGGCTTTCCTCACCCCGCTCGGCTCCTTTTTCAGGCGCACTAGCTTGGACGAACTCCCTCAACTTTGGAGCATTCTCAAGGGCGATATGAGCTTCGTCGGTCCCAGACCCGCATTGTTTAATCAGGATGATTTGATCGCGCTGCGCACCCAATACGAGGTGCACCGCCTCGTCCCAGGCCTCACCGGCTGGGCCCAGGTGAATGGTCGCGATGAGTTGCCCATCCCGGAGAAGGTGAAATTTGATGCGGACTACCTCAAGCGGCGGTCTTTCGGATTTGATTTGTACATACTTTGGCGGACCTGCCTGAAAGTGCTTCGTCGAGATGGCGTGGCCCACTAAATTGACGATCGTGCAAATGTCCTTAAAAAAAGCAGCCTTGCCGCTGTTAAAGCTGCCGCGGCATGCAAAGATCGCCTTGGTTCTTCTGCTGGATTGCGCCGCTTGCTTTTTTACCGTCTGGCTTTCGCTTTATCTCCGCCTCGGGGAATTTGTCGAACTGACCGGGGCGCCACTTTGGGCGGGGGCTATTTCGGCGATTGTGGCACTGCCCATTTTTGTCAAATCAGGCTTATACAGGGCGATTTTTAGGTATTCCGGCTGGCCCGCGCTCTTGACGGTTACCCGGGCGGTGGGTTTTTACGGGATGTTGTATGCTGTGGTCTTTACTGGAATCGGCGTGACTGGAGTTCCTCGCACAGTGGGGTTGATCCAGCCGATACTTTTGTTGCTGCTCGTGGGCGCGTCTCGGGCGTTTGCGCGGGTTTGGTTGGGAGGAGTGTACCAGAGTCGTGCAACGCGGGAGGGTCTGCCCCGCGTGTTGGTGTACGGAGCAGGGGCGAGTGGGCGCCAGTTGGTGGCGGCGATGGAGGGGAGCCAGCGCATGCGGGTGGCGGGTTTTCTGGATGACGACGAACGGTTGCACGGCCGCGTGCTCAACGGTCAAACCGTACATAGCCCGAGGCGTTTGCACGAGTTGGTCGAGGCTCTTGCCATTAGCGATGTGCTGCTGGCGCTGCCCTCCGTTGGACGCAAGCGGCGGCGCGAAATTTTGGACGTTATCGCGCATCCGAAGGTGGCGGTTCGCACGTTGCCGAATCTAACGGATCTGGCGGCAGGCAAGGTGAGTATTTCCGATGTTAAGGATCTCGACATTGACGATTTGCTGGGAAGAGACCCGGTGCCGCCTATTGCGAGTTTACTATCTAAAAATATTGTTGGGAAAACCGTTCTTGTCACAGGGGCAGGGGGCTCGATTGGAAGCGAGCTTTGCCGGCAGATCCTCGTGGTCGAGCCCAAGACTCTTGTGCTTGTTGAACAGAACGAGTTTGCGTTGTACCGGATTTACGAGGAACTGCAGAATCAGGCCGGCATATCGTTTGAGGCGGAGGTTAAACTTGTTCCTCTGCTGGCTTCGGTACGGGATGAGGAGCGGATGGGGGCGATTCTTGGGACGTGGTGTCCTGAGACGGTGTATCACGCGGCGGCGTATAAGCACGTTCCGCTTGTGGAGCATAACGTGGTGGAGGGCGTCAGGAACAATTTGCTTGGGACTTTGACGGTCGCGCTTGCGGCCCGGCGTTATGGGGTTGCTGATTTTGTGTTAATCAGCACCGACAAGGCGGTGCGGCCCACAAACGTCATGGGAGCAAGCAAGCGCCTGGCGGAGATGGTGCTACAGGCGATGGCTGAAACCTCAGAGGCAACAAATTTTTCGATGGTGCGTTTCGGAAACGTGCTGGGTTCTTCGGGCTCGGTAGTGCCGAAATTCCGCCAGCAAATTAAAGACGGAGGGCCCATCACCCTGACGCATCCTGACATCAATCGGTTTTTCATGACGATTCCTGAGGCGGCGCAGTTGGTCATTCAGGCAGGGGCGATGGCGGAGCGGGGAGATGTGTTTGTGTTGGACATGGGAGAGCCCGTCAAAATCATGGATCTGGCGGTGCGGATGATTGAGTTGTCTGGGCTGAGTGTCCGAACCGAGGCCAATCCTGACGGCGACATTTCCGTTGAAATTACGGGGCTGCGACCCGGCGAGAAACTGCACGAGGAACTGCTGATTGGAAACAATCCACAGCCAACGGGGCATCCTCGTATCTTAAAGGCGCAAGAGGAGTTTTTGCCTTGGACGGTGCTGGAAAGGCATTTGGAGACGCTACAAACAGCCCTCGACTTGAACGACATCGAGGGTGTCCGGGGTTGGCTCCAGCGGCTTGTTTCGGGGTACGCACCGGAGGGGGAAATTGTGGATTGGATCGCGCGCGCAACCGTGCTCAGGGAAGAAATGCGAACCGTTTAGAAGTGCGAACCA
Source organism: Verrucomicrobiota bacterium (assembly GCA_003402745.1). Lineage (GTDB taxonomy): Bacteria > Verrucomicrobiota > Verrucomicrobiia > Chthoniobacterales > Chthoniobacteraceae > Chth-196. The sequence goes on along the minus strand of QQND01000035.1, from coordinate 26,073 downwards.
GGAGGTCGCTTGCCGCTGTCGGTGAGACATTTGCCTGTGAACAATCAGCAGTCTTAAGCAGTGTGTGTAAATCCTCGGGAAACTCGGGTAAAAAATACGTCATTAATCCTCTGACCAGTTTCTATCCTCCAAAGCCACGCTGCATCGAGAACGCGATCTAAAACTGGCCAGGGTGAAAACGCATTCCCGGTGCATTGCGCCGCCGCTTGGAGCGATATGCAGTCGGCCGAGCCCTCGTAACTGAGGTGTCTGCGCTAAAGCGCTTCAGCTTCTTGCAGTGTCGAATGGCAGGAGTTGTCCGATTATCCCCAAAAATTGTCTGCTATAAATGTACCCGAAGAGGGTTAACCTGAACACAGAGCTGGAATAAATGTTGAATTAACAGCACGCCCTGAGGGCTTTTCATTCAAGTTTATCAGTGTCTAACTGCAGCAACGGACATCACCCTATGCGTACTTTTCTCTTTGCCGTCGGTTTCTTTTTAGTCGCCTTCGCGGGGCAAGCTGAACCTGTCCCCTCCCTGCCGGATTCCGCAATGCCACTGTTTGACGGCAAGTCGACTGCGGGCTGGGACATTCTGCCGGGATCGGTATGGGGCTTTGCGGACGGCGTTCTTACGGGAGGTGATGGGCAGAAGAAAATTCCCTACAACGACTTTATTTGCACCAAGACCAGCCATTCCAATTTCATCCTAAGACTGAAGTTAAAGCTCACCGGTGACCCATCCACAGGAATGATCAACTCTGGAGTGCAAATCCGCTCGCACCGAGTTCCTGGAAATCATGAGGTCTCAGGGTACCAATGCGATTACGGTGAACCGACCTGGTACGGAGCCATCTACGACGAGAGTCGCCGAAACAAACTCATCGCAAAGTCTGACATGGAAGCGCTTCGTCCAGCGCTGAAAGTTAATGCATGGAACGAGTACGTGATCAAAGCTGATGGGCCGCGCATTCAAACATGGATCAACGGAGTGCAGGGGACCGATTTTACAGAAGCCGAAGCCAACATCGCCTCCGACGGAATTATTGGGGTGCAGGTTCACGGCGGAGGCAATGCTGTGGTTCAGATTAAGGACGTGTTCATCCAGAACCTGCCGCCCACACCGAATGCCCCGACATGGGATGGACTCGGTGGAGTGGAAGGGCAGCGCGCCAAACTCAACATTCCCGTGTCTGCAGCCAGGGTGACCGCACGTGCTGGCGGCGGGCGGTTCGGACCGGAGGTTGCATCAATCAACCCCGCGGATGCCTCCGGGCGCGCCCTCAATCTAGGCTTCGAAACTGGAGACCTCAGGGATTGGAAAGCCGAGGGAAACGCGTGGGAAGCTCAGCCAGTCCAGGGAGATACCGTCAGGCCGCGGAAACCATCCGAGCAAAGCAATCATGTGGGAGAATACTGGCTTGGGGGCTACGAACGCGCCGGTGATCTGGGCACGGGAACTCTTACTTCCGTGGCATTCGAGGTGAAACATCCCTGGGCCAGTTTTCTGGTGGGAGGCGGAAGCGACCTTAACAAGACGCGTGTGGAGATTGTGGAAGAGGCTACAGGAAAAGTCATCAAAGCAGCAGCAGGAGCCAATCGGGAAGACATGCGGCGTGAAGTGTTGGATCTGCGCGCACTCGTGGGGAGACAGATCTTCATCCGTATTGTGGATACGTTCAGCGGTGGCTGGGGCCATGTGAACTATGATGACTTCGTCTTCCACACCAAGGAACCCGAGCTCACGCTGGCAGCCGCTGTGGCGGCCGGACCCGCGGCCGCTGCGCAAGGAGCGGCGGCGAATGTTTCGCGCTCCACGCGGCAAAAGGAAAGTCCTGTCCTGAAGCATCTGGTGGCCAACCCCGCCAAGCCGACTGCAGTAGCCAATGCTGATGGCCAGCAGGTGATCGCTTCCATGATGCTGACTCCCGGATTCCAAGCCGAACTCTTGGCTGCGGAGCCTGAGGTCAAGCAGCCCATCGCTTTCGCAATCGACGAACGCGGCCGCCTCTGGATTGCGGAAGCCTTCAGTTATCCGAAAAAGCGAAAGGAGGGCAAAAGCGAAGACCGCATTCTCATTCTCGAAGATACGAAGGGCGATGGTTCTTTCGATAAACGGACGGTATTCTTCGAAGGACTCAACTTGGTGAGCGGTCTTGAAGTGGGGTTCGGCGGGGTTTGGGTTGGGGCGGCGCCGGAACTCATCTTTATTCCGAGAGATGCCAATGACAAAGCTGGTAAACCCGAGGTGCTGCTCGATGGGTGGGGGTTTCAAGATACGCACGAAACGCTGAACAGTTTCAGCTGGGGCCCGGATGGTTGGCTTTATGGAAACCAGGGCGTCTTCACTCGTTCGCAGGTGGGCAAGCCCGGAACGCCAGACGACAAGCGCGTCGATTTTCGCTCCGGTGTCTGGCGTTATCATCCTGTGCGTCATGAGTTCGAATTGTTTGCGCACGGCGGCAGCAACCAGTGGGGACTTGATTTCAACAGCAACGGACATTTGTTCATGACCCATTGTCGGAGTTTTTGGGGGGGCGGAGGCACGACTTACGTCATTCGGAACGGCCACTTTTGGAATCAGGCCAACGGAAACTATGCTCCTTTTATTTCGAATACCGGTCCCGAGTTTGCGCCGCATCTCAAGAACTTCCTTCCCGCCGCTGCGCGATATGATAGCGGTGTTGGGGGGGCAGGAAAGGCCGGCAGTGATTCTGTGTATGGCGGCCACAGCCATGTGGGAACCATGATTTACCTCGGTGACAACTGGCCGGAAAACTACCGCAACCACCTTTTCACCAACAATCTTTTCGGACACCAGATGAACCATCAGGTGAACGAACGGAAAGGCTCCGCATACGAGACGGTACACGCGGGGCACGATCTACTCATCGCACCAGACCCCCGTTACATGGCCGTCGACCTTCAAACGGGGCCCGATGGAGCCGTGTACCTTATCGACTGGTGCGACCTTCAGCACTGTCACACGCCCGCTGATGAAAAATGGGACAGGACAAACGGACGCGTTTACCGCGTGTCGTGGGCGGAGACTTTCAAGCCCGTTAAAGTTGACCTTGGGATCAAATCGGACGTTGAGCTTGCAAGACTCCACACCCACCGCAACGACTGGTACTCTCGGCAGGCGCGTAACCTCCTTCAATACCGGAAGACCGAGAGGCCTATCGAGGCGGAAGCTGTGCGCATTCTTGCCGAACAAACTCGCTCGACAGACACGGCGCTGGCTTTGCGCGCTGTTTGGACGCTACATGTAATCGGCGGCCTTGATGGTGCAGCTTTGGAGACACTTGCGAAAGCTCCAGACGATGTTCTGCGCGCGTGGGCGGTTCAACTCGCCACCGAACGTTCTGACGCGCCCGCCTTGCCGAGCGCAATTCTGCTAGCGCTTGCCAAAGACGATCCTTCGCCCACGGTGCGCCTTGCGCTCGCATCTGCGATGCCCCAGGTTTCTAAGTCCCTTGCTTGGGACCTCGGCTCAGCTCTGGCCGCGCACGGTGAAGATGCGGACGACCGATTTCTCCCTCGCATGGTTTGGTGCGGTCTTGGCCGCATCGCAGGAGATGATTTGCAGCGCGTCCTTAACATCGCGACAACCACACCGCTGCAGAGTCTCGCCGATTCCATCCTCTGGTTCGCCGCGCGCACGGAGAAGGGACGCGAACATTTGCTTAGTTTTATCGCGCAGAGAGACGATGCAAGCGCGGCTCGCATTCTGCGTATCATGGCCTTTGCCTTGAAAGACGAAGCCGCTTTGGGGATGCCCGCTGGATGGAATGCCGCGCGTACCCGGCTGCTTCACACAAAGGATCGCGATCTCGAAGATGCTGCCGACAGCCTGTCCGCGTTATTTGGAGATAAAGAAATCGTGGCCAAACTACGGAACATTCTGGCTGACGACCAAGCACCAGAGGTGCGGCGTCACTTCGCCTTTGAGCAGCTTCGGAGAGTGGACGATGCTGAATCGCTTCCGCTTTTTGCAAAGCTCCTCGAAAATGAGTCTCTCAGGAGCGTCATCATTCCCTTACTAGCTCGAGCCAAGGACCCCTCGGTGGCGGAGGCTTTACTCAAAAGGTTTGCGTCTCTGAACATGACGGACCAGGGCAAGGCGCTTACGACGCTGACCGCCCGCGCCGAACTTGCTGCACCGCTTCTTCGCGCGATGAAACAGGGTGCCTTCGAGCGGAAGTACGTTTCTTCGCTCCATGTGAGACAGATGCGCAACTTAAAGAACGCTGAAATCGACCGGTTACTCGATGAAGCCTGGGGCAAGGTGAACGACTCCTCCGATGCCGCGAAGGAAACGATGGCGCGACTCAAGAAAGGCTACTTGGCTGCACCACTTTTGGCCTATGACGTGAACGCGGGCGCCGAGACTTTTAAACAGCTCTGTGGTGTTTGCCATGCCATGAACGGTCAGGGAGGAAATCTTGGTCCAGACCTCGGCGGGTCCTGGCGCCACGGATTGGATTACTTTTTAGAAAACATCGTCGATCCCAACGCCGTTGTGGGGGAAAACTTCCAGCTCCATGTGATTACAAAAAAAGACGGGACGGTGGTGTCGGGGCTTCTCGACCAAGAATCTCCGACTGCAGTCACCTTGCGCACGCTGGGGCTGCCCGTGGTCACAGCGAAGTCTGAGATCTCAAAACACGAGAAACTCGCGCAATCGCTGATGCCAGCTGGTCTTCTGGAAGGCCTCCCAGAGCAGAAAGCGTTTGAGTTGCTCAAGTTTCTTACGAGTAAGTGAGGGTGACAGCGGTCTGCTCCTGCACCTCACGAACTACATTGCCCAGATTTGGTTTGAGTTTTCTCTGCGAGGGTTTTGGGCGTTGTTTCGACTCGGTTGGCTCCTAATCGAGACCGCAAACTCGCGAATTTGTCCTGAATTACAATCCTTCGGGTTTAATTGGCGTACTCTCGTAGAGAATCACCCCTCCGCGTTTCAGAATCTCTCTCTGCACTGCGGGTACATCCACGGAGCGAACTTCGGCCCTCGCATCCAGTGCGGTTTTCGCAGCGATGCCGCATGCCTCGCCGAGAGCCATAAAGACGGGTTCCATGCGAATTGTCTGGTAACCGACATGGCTCGCGCTGCACGCCACCGGTACAAGCAATCCATCGACGCGTTTTGGAACGAGGATGCGATACGGAAGCTGCAGAGGTTGGTGCTCGATGAAGATGTAGCCCTCACGAACTCCGGGATGCGCGGGGTCGTATTTGTGGACGCTGTGGGAGTCGAATCCGAATTCGGCCACAGCGACGCCATCGGGCTTGCGTCTGGGCAAGCCGGTCGCGTTGTCGAGAGCGGCGTCTCTTTCGGTGAAGTTATATTCACCCCAGATGCGCCGGCCTTCACGCACATAGATGTGATGAGGCCGGTGGCGGTTGTCGGTGAACTCGTCTTTTGGGAAGCCGAATTGCCGCGCCTCATCCCGGATTGATGGTGGAACTTCAGGGTCATTTTGAAGAAGCCACAGATAGCCTTCGCTGTGCGCCCAGTAGCGCTGCAAGATGCGCGCGCGCTCGGCGAAATCGGCTTCGGGCCATGTCCAGTTTTCCTCGGCTAGATCGAAGGATTCGCTGGGAACGCCGGTGTCTCCTGCCGGATGCGCGTTGTTTAATTCGAACTTTCCATTGGGCATCGGAAAGGCGTGTAGAAGTTTGCTCAACTTTGTTACTTTTCCGGAGCGCATATCATCGAGCATCATGCGATAGTCGTCGCGGTTGAACGCGGCAGGTTTTTCAATCGGCACGGCGTTGGACTGGTCTTTGGTGACGTGCATTCGGAAGCAGAAGGCCTGGATGCCATCGTCCGCTTCGCCGGTGGAGCCGGGCCCCGGATTAGTGTCCTTGAAACGAAGATAAATTTTGCCCGCGTGTGCTTCGCTATAAGTCTCACGGCTCTCTCTTCCGACGCGATACGGCACGCCAGCCATAGCCGCAAGGTCTCCCTCGTAAGTGGCGTCCACGAAGGTCTTCGCGCGTATCTCCATTTTGATTCGGGGGTCGGCCTGATCTTCAGCGGTGATGCTTACAAGTTTCACTGCGGGGCCGAAATCCTTTGGCTGGGAACCATTTATTCGCGGGCCACGCTCTGCCTGACGCTCGATGCCATCCGTCCCCACGACTCGCGCCGAGATCACACGCTTCTTTTCGATGAGCCGGATGTTTTTCTCCCCAGCAAGCAGGTCGCGGAAAATTTGCTCGGCGACTTTTGCTTCAAACATGTGCCCACCTTGGCAAACCTTCACTTGTTCGGAGTTTTCGCCATAGGTTTGGACATAGTGCTCGCGGACTCGCTTCACAAATTCGGCGAACAAACCACCTACAGCCGCTTTTTTATAGATGTCCGTATTCGTCAACCCGGCAGCCACAACGCCGCCGACGTGATTTTTTTCTTCAAGGAGAATCACATTTGCTCCCGAGCGAGCAGCAGCGACGGCTGCGGCCACACCGCTGGGGGTTGCGGCAACAACGACGACGTCAGCTTGCTGAGCTTCTGCGCCGAATAACACTCCGACAATGGCGTTAAAGAGTGCTACAAGGAGCGTGGTTTTTGTGAAGATTTTCATGGGATGAATGAGACGCGCTGGCTACGTGGCATGAGGGACGGAAAGTTTTTCCCGAGTCGGAAAACGAAATACAGTTCAAGACGCAAGTGAACTAACGGTCTGTAGCTGAGTTTTTACTAAGCCAATATGCGTCAACACTCTGGAGCCCCTCGCTGCGATAATGTTGATTCGCCTCAGCGGTGCGCGTGAACATGAACGAGTCGTCTGAAAAAGATTTTGTTTTTGCATTCGCAGTATCGCCGTAATTCCACAAGGACGAGAGCTGCATTCCGGAGGCTCTGATCGCATTCACCTTGCGGACGAAGTTGGGGTCGGTGTCGCCGTGAAATTCTCCCATGTACATTACCTTTTTGCTTTGTTTCGAGAGCTTCACATAGATGGCCAGTAGCTCTTCAATCTCGATAATGCGGCCGAATCTTTTCTGGGACATCCCGTCCTTGTCCTTATCAAGAGTAATATGGACACTGATTACGTCGACGGTCCTTGGTGAAAAAACGTCCATGATAGCCCGGAGTTCTTCTTCGGTGTCATCGTTCTTGAATGCACGCTCCTTCCTAAGACGATACTGGCTGGCTCGGAAATCCGCGGTTCCATTCGAAATGATACGGTAGGGATCGATGCTGCGTATGGATTTCTCAATCTCGGTGAAATACACTTCAACATCCTGAGAAGTAATTCTGTCAGCAGGCCCTCGTTGAGAGGGTGTTCCTTTGGAAGTCAGTACATAGGGATAACCAAGGGGAGGCTCACCTTGCTTATCCAGATCGGCGGCAAGATTGAATTCGTTTCCGATTTCCCATCCCCAAATGGCTGGTGAATCTTTATAACGGCTCACGACGTTCCGGACGTATTCGCGGGCGTACTCCATGGTCTTGCTGGCAGGGTTTCCGATCTGGTTGACACTTTCTCCCACTACATCAGAGACGCTGAACTTGGTCCAAAACAGGTCGGCGATAATGCCAACCTTGTTTTCCTCGCAGGTCTTCACGAACAGATCCATTTCGCGGAAAAACTGCTCTGGCTTGGTTTGGTAGACTTGAAGTTCGTTCGGCCAAAATCCGCTGAACGGCACCCGGATGAACGGGATTTTGCTGGCTGCAATCTTTTTCAGAGAGGGAGTGTAGGGCGGGTACTTCGCGGAACGGATAGTTCGGAGAAAGCCGTCATAGAAGCAGAGCCCCATGCCGTAAAACGGTTTTCCTGCGAGTGTGAGTGTGCCGTCCGCGTCCACGTGCAGGCCTGGCGAATTCTGCGCGAAGGCAGCCTTCGGCGTATCCTCGGCGTGCAGTGCGACATTCAGCGCCATCAAAAAAGTGATGAAGCGTGTGAGTGTGGGTTTCATTTTCATTAACATGACGCGCCATGGGTTGGGCGTGTTCTTCTCGTTTGAGGGTGCGTGGTCTGGGGCTTTCTCGGGTTTGGCGTTTATCGGATGTTTTAGCGAATTGCTCTGGTCCGAATCTCAGTGAGGTGCAGTAATTTTGAGTCTGCGAAACTCCAGAGCTCCTGCCTTTTCTCCTTCTGGGCCGCCGGATTCGCCGCCAAATCCGACGTTGGCTTTGGGCTCTGCCACGACAGGATGGTTCGCCGTCCACGTGTGACCGTTGAATTCTACCGTGACCGCCTCGCCCTTTAGGACGATGTGTACGGAATGCCATTCGTCATCAGCGAGGGTGATTTTTTCTCTAACAAGGTCCACGTTCTCCCCTTTTCTCGGGTGGGCGATGATGCGGAACACATTGCGGCCCATGACGAAGTTGAGAATGTGGCTGCGCTCGCGGGTGCCATCGACGGGAAAGCTGGCGAAGGACGCTTTGCCTTCGAGGCGGAAGTCAAAGCGGACATCGGCCTCGGTAAAAGACAAATGGCGTTGCTTAACTGGCCCGTGCCGACGCTCGCCGGCCTCGAAGGCGCGCAATACGCCTTCCTTGGCGATCCACGTGCCGAGCCCCCAGTGCCAGTCGGCAGAAAGGGGCTGTTCAAATGTTTCTGCTACGGGGAGATTGAGCTCCGTGCCGTTTACAGATGCTAGGCTCAAGAGAAGGGCAACAAGCAGGCGGAACGCGTATATGGTCATGGAGGGCACGCACATGGTTACTCCTTGATATTACCAGCATCGCCTCGCAACGTGGCGACAAAGACTATGCCAAATGCGCACCCTCTTCAGCCCCATTTTAACTGGATGCCCCGGACGGCACGCGAAATTAAGGCGTTGGAGAAGGAGCGAAAGGCATGGCTCAGTCAGATCGATCCGGGCGCCCACTTCCACCGGATCTTTGACTGCATCCCAGGCGTGGAATTCTTCGCCAAAGATCAATTCGGACGCACCATGTTCGTGAGCCGAGGCATCCTGCAACGCTATCAGATGCAGAGTGAAAAAGAGATGCTTGGCCTCACTGATTTCGATATTAACCCGGCCAGCATGGCGGCCGACTATGTCCACGACGATCGCCGCTTGCTTACTGGGGAAGCGGCGCGGATCGAGCGCATGGAACTGTGGTTTGACAGTCAAGGCCTTCTTGACTGGTTCGTCGTGACCAAGTTGCCGCTGCTCGACGCCTGCCAGCGGACCATCGGGATCATGGGCGTCCTTCGCCGAGCCGCCGAGCACGAGATGAAGCTCCCCCTCATGCAGACCGTCTCCCGCGCCGTCGGGGTCATCCGGAGTGACTTTTCAAAACACATCTCCTTGAAGGCCGTGGCCGAGTCGTGTGGATTGACGCTCCGTAATCTACAGCGCCGCTTTCACGCAGCCTTTGGCGTCAGCCCCCAAGAATTTCTGATCAAAACCCGCGTCTTGGCGGCAATGCAACTCCTGAGCGAAACCCGCCTCACCGCCGCTGAAATCGCTGCCAAAACCGGTTTTGTGGATGCCAGCAGCTTTGCCGAACAATTCAAACGCCGCACCGGGTCTAGCCCGACCGAGTATCGGGCGGTGCGGCAAGCCCAGCAATCAGGATGACCCGATTCCCATTCGCCCAATAACAGATCAGATCTCTTGGTGGCTCTTCTTTTCCTCTCCTCTTTGAAAGCTAACTGCCTTCCAAAAACCATCTTGGGTGTTCCATGATGAGTCGGCGCAGGACTCGCTTCGCCGGACTGTGTAATTCTAATTTTATTGTTTGGAGCAAAACGGACCGCCTGCTGCCCCGAAAAGATGCCTAAAGCTGGTTCTTGGCTGAACGAGGGAAATTAGCGGACTTCGTTTATGCGAGCCCTTCCAGCGGTCCCGAGGCGGTGCTGAAGCGCTCGATTGCTACGCCGCCCTTTTGAAGCATGGATGTGTAGAGATTGCAGAGGGGTTGCTGGTCACGGCCCATCAGGGGGATTTTTTTCTCTGGGGTGGCTTTTTTACCGTCGTCTGTCGCAAGTTCCTGTTTCACCACTTCGAGATAGGGACGGTTGAAGGCTAGGTGCTGGCCGTGGTTGAAACCGCCGCCCGCGAGTATGGCGGGCAGGTTATAGGTCCAGTGGGTGTTCCCATCGCGCAGGTTGCTGGTCATCATGACCATGGTGGAGTCGAGCAGCGTGGAGCCCCCCTCTTTGGTCTCTTTCAGCTTGGTAAGGAGGCCGGCGAAGCTCTGGATAAGTTCGACTTCGACCTGCCGGCAGGCGGCTAGCTTTTTTGGGTCTTTGCCGTGGTGGGACAGGTCGTGATGCATGCCGAAGGTCATGATGCTTGCCGAGCGGGTGGAGTCGATCACTAGGGCGAGGTGAATCATGTCGATCATGAGCTGGAACTTGGCTTTTTGCTCCTTGGCATCGCCGATGTCCTTTGGTTCGCCAGCGATGGCCAAAGGCTTGGGGCGTTTCACCCATTCGCGTGCCATTTGGAGTTGGCGTTCCACGTCACGCACGGATTCGAAGTATTCATCGACGCGCTGGCGGTCGGCACTGCTGATTCGATGGTTGAGGCTTTTGGCGCGGTTGCCTACGAAATCGAGCATACTGCGGCCTTCGTCGATGCGGCGTATTTCGGCGTCCATCTCGGCGGGAGTGCCCGCGAGGAAGAGTTTCTTAAACACCGCCGAGGGCCGGTCCATGGCGGGAATGGACACGCCATTGGCGGTGACTGAGAGGGAGCTGCCCTGTGTGGTCAGGGAGAAGCTCTCGTGGCGTGTTTCCCCGCGAAAGGCGGCGGCAAAAGCCTGGTCGACAGAGATGGTGTTCTTAAGGTTGTGCGAGTAGTCTGGATAAGGGGCGCCGGTGAGCATAACGGCCTCTGCCTTGTGTCCGCCGCCGCCTGTGTTGGGATGGCTGAGTCCAGAGATAATGGTGAAGTCCTCGCGAAAGGCCGACAGATGCGTGAGGTGCGAGGGCAGCCCATAATCGCGACCGGCAGTCGTGGGAACGAAGGCCGCGGGATCAAATCCAAAGGGGACCCCGATGCAGATCATGCGGCGAGGAGCGGCGGCGGGAGCGGCCGCTGGAAGCATGGACTCCAGCATGGGCAAGCCGAGGGCGATACCGGTGTTTCTGAGGAAGAGGCGGCGTGAGATCGGCTTCATAAGGGGGTTACTTTTGGGTGAAGAGCTCACTCTGCACGACTTCGTGAATGAGAGTGCGCACACCAAAGCCGGACGCTTTGGATTTTCCCAAGATGCTATCGACGAAGAGTTCGTCTCCGGCCTCGATGCTCACTCCGGTGGCAAAGGTAGCGAGCTTGCGGACGAGGCTGCGGGCGAGAAGTTCGGGCCGGGCGGCGAGTGTATTTTTGTAGGCGCGGATGTCCGCGATCTCAATCCCTCCGGGAAGCTGGCTTCGGGAGTCGACCTCGGCTCCTTTGAGGTATTTGACTTGCGCGTAGCTCGCCCCGAAAAAGGCTTTCACATCCTTGAGTTTCTCTCCGGTTTCGGTGGTGCGGTAGTAATTTCGGTGGCGGCCGATGGGGTCGAATGCTTCGAGCACGAAGCCGGGCGGATCGATTTTCTGGTGGCAACCGGCGCACGTCTTCACGGACTGGTGCTTGGCCAGTTGCTCTCGGATCGTGGTCGCGCCGCGCGTGTCGGGCTCGACCGATCCGGCATTTGGGGGAGGCGGCGGCGCGGGCGTTCCCGCGATGCGCTCGAGCAGCCACACCCCCCGCCGCACGGGCGAGGTGTTCGCGCCATTGGCGGTGACTTTCAAAATGCTCGCCTGTGTGAGCAGGCCGCCGCGCACACTGTCCGTGGGCAATGTGGTTCGCCGCAGGGCGGCTCCCCTTACCGGAGGCAGGTCGTAGTGTTCGGCGAGCCGTTGATTGAGATAGGTGTGAGGTGCAGAAACGAGTGTCGCGACACCTAGGTCCCTGCCCACCAGATCACGGAAAAAAGCGTGGGTTTCTGCTGTGAGGGAGTCATGCAGAAACACGTCCTGCCGGCCATCTCCAATGCTCTCAAAATACTCAGGGAAAAGCTCGCGGTCGGGCGTCGTCGCGTCTATCTCGCGGAGGTTGAGCCATTGGGCGAGAAAATCTCTCACAAACCCATCGAAACGCGGCGAGTCCATCAGGCGGGTAGCTTCTTTGCGCAGGACATCGGCTTTGGTCAACGCGCCCTGGTCCGCCAGCTTGCGTAGTTCTTCATCTGGGGCAGTGCGCCACAGAAAATACGAGAGGCGTGTGGCCAGCTCGTAGTTGTTCAATTTCAGCGCGGGTTCGACCAAAAAGAGGAAATCTGGCGAGCAAAGAACGGCACGGTGCGCGGCGTTGAGGGCAACTTCGAGGCATTCGCCAGCGGCCAGTCGGTCGCGGGCCATAGCGTGGTAAAGCTCCACCTCATCGGCCTTCGCGGGGCGGCGGAAGGCGAGGCTGATAAACTGGGAAAGCGTCTCGCGAATCGCCGTCTCGGTGGTGTTCTCCGGCAGCCGGATGGTGAAGGTGTCTTTGAGCTGCCGATAGCCCCGCATTGGACGCAGGATCGAATCCGGCACTTTCGCTGTTTTCGCGATCTCTAAAGAGGGGGCAAGTTCAGCTTGGTCGCCGTAAAGTAGCCGGTGTCCTGGTGGAGGCCAACTCTCAAGCAGCGGGCCGGTGATTTCCAACGGCTTCAGCACGATCGCCGGCCCCACCGTGGGGATGGGCGGATTCGGATTTTTGATATGATGCCAGCCGTTGGGAATCTTTTCCGGCTTGTCGGGCAAATAGACGCTGTAACCCGCATCCGTCCGCACCTGGGCCATGCGATACGGCGCGACGATAAGCGTCTCGCCGCGCTCAAAAGAACGGGTGAGCTCGACCACGTTCTCTCCGCGATGCCGTGCGTCGAAGTGGCCGAGCAATTCCCTCCGCTTTCCGCCGGCAGCGAGCCAGACGCTGAAAATGAGGTCCTCGCCGTCAGTCGTGTCGCGTGCCTCACTCGTGATGCGGATTCGGTACCTGCCAGGAGCGTCCCGCGTGATCGCCTCAAACTGTCGAAGGGCGACGGGCACCTCGATGTGCGTATCGAGGAAGAAGTGCAGATCCTCCCCGTGCAGATTGCACTGGAGCCTGTTGTAGGGGTACTCGGACCAGGGTTTTTCCGCCTCGTGGTTAAAGGCAAAACGGTGCGTTTTTGTCTCCGGTCTTGCCTGGCGGACACTCGCCGCTTCGAGCGCGCGATCAGCTGCCGCCATGTATTGCTGGATATGAACCGGCGAAATGCTCAGGGCTCCGGATTGGTTGTTGAAGCCATCGCGCAGGTCGTCCTCCGGCAGGAGATCCCGCAGCGGCGTGTCGATGCCGAGAAGATCGCGGACGGTGTTCTCGTATTCCAGGCGGTTAAGACGGCGCACGCTTACGCGGCCAGCCTCGCTCTGTCTGGCGTGTGCTTCCTCGTGAAACGCGGTCTTCAGAGCGACGAGCGCCGCGAGAACCTTCGACTCCGGCAGACGGTCCCTTTTGTTGGGCGGAGGCATCTCGCCGCTCTGCACCCGCGCCAGCACCCGGCTCCAGTCCTTGTAGACGGCCGGATCATGGAGGTTTTTACCCAGCAAATCGGCCCGAAAATCGCCCTTCGACGTGGTGTCATCGTGGCATTCCACGCAATTCTTCTCAATAAAAGAGATGGGCACCGTTTCTGGGCCTGGGGCTGGGAGTGCGACAGGTTCAGCGCGCACCAGCGTTGCTGTCAGCAGGAGAAAAGCAAAGGTGAGATCACGAAAGTGAACGTTCACGGACAGGGGGAGTTTGTCAGAATGCTGGTATTCGCAGCGATGGTAAATGGGGCTGGCATGCAACGGCGCGGACGGTGCCTGGCCCGAGCATGTTTGGTCTTGGACTGGTTTTTGATGGCCCATGGTTGCACACGGAAGCAAACGTTTCGTTCAAAAATTAATGCTCCAGAAAAATTGACAAGGTGGTAGCAGAAGTCACCCGTGTGTGGGTGCGGAAATCGAAGCAAAGAGAAGGCGTGGTCTCTGCGCGGGATTAAAAATCCCCTTCGGACCCCCCTCCGCCGCTATCACCGCCGCCCCCGTAGTCTCCGCCTCCGAAGCTGTCGAATCCTCCGGAGTCCGAGGGACGTGCATCTTCGGAGTCTCCCGGGGAGGCGTTTCCTGCATCAGAGTGAGAGCCGAACAAGCCTCCCGAGGAGGAGGAGTTTCCCAGCCAGTACCCCAAGAGCCCGCCGCCGAGAAGTCCTCCGAGCATTCCCCCCAAGCCAGAGCCGCCTCCCGAACCGATGCCCCCCCCACCCCCTCCTCCGCCTGAAAACAAACGGCTCAGGAGAGAGCAAACCGCAATGCCTCCAAAGACCACCAATAGAATGGTGCCTAGGCCAATGCCTCCATCCTTGGATTGCACTCTGTCCAAAAGGGATGAAGCTTCTTTTTCGACTGAAGTTCCAGGGGCAACAGGGGAGGCGGCTGCCCTAGGGGTCGCTTGAGATTTTGCAGGGTTGCTTGGGGCTTTAAATTTTGGAAGGGAGCTGGCGATGTCCTCGGAGGCGTAAACCAGCCCCTGTCCGAATTGTCCTTCCTTGAATTTGCTGCGCATCCTCGAGGAAAGGGCGTCCCTTAAGCTGTCGGAAAGGGTTTGCGGCAGGTTGGTGGTTTTTGCGACCGCAAATTTGTGGTCCTCTAGGCTGAAAAGAGCCAGGACACCCTGATGGTTTTTCTGGCTTCCCACTTTCCGTTCCTGGGCGAGACGTGAAGCCAAAGCCAGCGCTTCCTGGGGCATTGCCGGATAATCCGTCATCTTACGGATGACCACGATCATAGCGTGTATCTGGCTGGCTTCAGAACTGATACGAAGGTTTCTCGTGATTTCAATTTTTTGAGCGCTGGAGGCGGATGCGGTGAAATCATTAAAAAACTCGTTTTCGAACTCCGGAAATGCCGCACCGGTTTGTTGGGCGAGCCCCATTGAGGGGTGCCAGAGCAGCCCTAAGGCGAGGACGGTGAGCTGGAAAATCCGGATGCAATAGGATCTTGGATTCATAAGAATTTAATATGGCACAAACTCTGGGTTCAACAACTTGCCAGCGAAGGCGCCGTGCAGATTTTTAAACAGTTGCACCGCGGGTGTTGTCCTGCGGGTGAAGAAGTGTTTTTTGTGAGAGTATTGGGGTTAGCGCTCCGTCTGTTTCACAGCGCGAGGGCGTGGCCGCGGTTGGGCAGGGGGAGGGAAACTTTCGCGCCGTTTTTGAGGTGAGAGGTGAAAACGGAGTGAATCATCTCCACTACTGTGCGGCCATCCTCGGGGCCGCAGAGCAGGGGCGCGCCTGTCTGCAGGGCTGAAAGCAGGTCCAGCGCCGGTTGCTGGTGTCCGGCGATCAAGGCGCGAATGTTTGTGAGAGGCTCTGGTTTTCCTAGCCCCGCGCTGGTAAGCGGAACCCATGCGCGCGGTTCTGAAACGGGTTTGAAGGGATTGCCCTTGAGGATTTGAACCAGCGGTTCCGTATCCATGCGCAGGTCCGCGATCCCGCCGGAGCAGATAATTTGCAGGCCGAATGGAGCCGCTCGATCCCCCGCATTTTTTTTGGAGTCAAAAAACAAGGGGAGACCTCGCTCCATCTCAAAACGGGCGTGCACCTCCTCGCCCACGATGGGCCCCAGACCTTCATCCCCCTCGTGAACATCGGCCGGTCCGGCCGGCCTGCCAGCCACAGAGGCGGCAGCCGAGCAGGACAGCGGCTTGCCTCCGAAAAACACCCCCAAATTAAGTACGTGCGACCCCAGAACCCAGAGATCCAAGCCGCCGCCCCGCTGGTCTTCTTTGCCCCGGGCTCGAATTTCAAGCGGCACGCCAAGCGCTCCGGAGTCCAGCAGGTCCGCCAGTACGGGCAGAGCGGGGTGGAACCGGTTGCGGTGGGCGATCGCCAAGCTGACCCCGTGCTCCTTGCAGAGCCTGACCACTTCATCGGCCTCCGCAGGGGTGCGTACGAAGGGCTTTTCGATGTAAATGCCGCGCACCCCGGCTTGGATCGCCGCCGAAATCATGGCGTGATGTTGGTCCGCGTGCCGGGGACAAATCGCGGCAATGTCCGGACGCGTTTCCTCCAGCATGCGGCGGTATTTCGCGAAGGGCTGCGCGCCAGGGAGCCGCTTTTGGGCGGCGGAAAGGCCTTGGGGGTCTGGATCTGCGACCGCCACGACTTGGGTTTGTTCCAGATGCAGCCAAAGGATATCGATGCCGTGGCCGTAGTTGCCCCGCCCGGTGTGACCAAGGACGGCAACCCGCTGCTTGGGCGCGGGCGGTTGGGCTGAGACGCCGGCGGGCAGCAGGTCTGCGGTGAGGAGGGCGGCGGAAGCGGAGAGAAAGTGGCGGCGCAGCATAGGGTGGTGCTTTAGCAAAAGTACTGATGCGGAGGAGTCTATCAAAAAATCCGTAAATATTGGGCAAGAAAGCGTAAATATTGAGCAAAGATGCGTTACAAACCGTCGGATTTAGGAGATGGTGCACACGTGTTCTACAGGCTTGTTTCTTTAATTGCATTACTCTTGTGCTTTAACGCACCCAAGGCCCGTGCCCGTATTGGCGAGTCTCTGGATCGTTGCATCGAACTTTACGGGAAGCCGGCTCAGAGCCAGGGCAAGGGCGTCCTCTTCATTAAAAACGGGATGCGGATTTACGTGACTTTTAATCACGGACTTGCGGATTGCATTTTTCTTCAGAAGTTGGATGCCATCGCTCCCAAGCGGGCGCTTCCGATGCCTGCGCCGGAAATCATGCGTTTTCTCACGGAGAACAGTTGTGGATGTGTTTGGAAGTATTCGAGCACCCTTCCTGATGGGGACGAGATTTGGATCACCAAAGAGTCTGAATTGGGTGCCCTGTACTCTCAGGCGACGTGTTCGCTGCAGGTTTACACGCGTGAAAACATCGTGCGCTGAGGGTGGCCATGCTCCTCCGCGTGGCTCCATGCGACGGCGTAGCGCAAGAGTTCAGCTCCACTTTTTAGCAGGAGCTTGCGGCGCATGTTGGCTCGGTGGGTTTCTATCGTTTTGAGTGCAATTCCGAGAGCGGAGGCAATTTCGCAGGAGGCCTCGCCCTTGCCGATACGCAGCAAAATCTCCAGTTCGCGGTCCGAGAGCGGGGCGGCGGGATCCGAACGGTGGCCGCCGCTGACGGCTTGGAGGACCAGGCGCTGTTCCAGATGTTTGCTGACGGCGATTTGACCTGACAGGACGGTGTGAATGGCCGCCTTGAGCGTCTCGGTCGGTGCGCCCTTCATGACGTAGCCTTGGGCGCCGGCGGCGAGCGCGCGCATGGCGTAGAGGTTTTCGTCGTGGGCGCTCAGCACCAGGATGTGGATTTTCGGGTGTTCGGAGATCATGCTTTTAATCAGTTCGAGGCCGTCACTCCCGCCATTGAGCGTGATGTCTAGAATCACGGCGTCCAGGGGTTCCGCGCGGAGGTGGGCGAGTGCGGCACGAGCGTCCTCGCATTCCGCCACCACCTGAAGGGCGGCGTCTTTGCTCAGGAGCGTACGCAGTCCGAGCCGGAGCAGGGGATGGTCGTCCACGAGTAAAATTCGCGAACGGTTTTTGTGGCCCAAAGTGGTTTCTGAAGCTGGCCCGCGCAGAGTATTTTGTCGGCTCATACCTCCCGTCATGTGACGTCCCTCCCCTATAAATATATCGTTGAAGAGGTGCGTTTTGGAGGTGAAGGTCTTTAGGTTCGGATGGTGCTCCAGTGCTTTCATTCCCATAAAATCCCGGCTACAAAAATCCTGTGAATTCCGCACCCTCCTCGAGCCCTCGTACGTGGGCAGATATCAGCGGCAGTGCGCTCCGGCACAATGTGGCGGCGCTGCGCGCGCGGGCCCCTGCCGGTTCGGCTCTGATGGCTGTGGTGAAGGCTGACGCCTACGGACATGGAGTCCGTTGGACTGTCCCGGAGCTGCGCGATACGGCTGATTGGCTGGGGGTGGCGTGTCTCCAAGAAGCGCTTCAAGTAAGGCAATTTGCGCCGAAACTGCCAGTGTTGATTCTTGGTCCGGCGCTTCCAGAGGAGCGGCTTCAGGTCGCAAGGGAGGGATTTTTTCCCGTGGTGTCTAATTTTGAGGAAGCGGCCGCATATTCCCAATGCTCGGGCTCGGTCCCCGTGGCCGTTCATCTTGCGGTGGATACGGGAATGGGCCGCATCGGGGTTTGGGAGACGGAGGCAGCGGCTTTGGCGAGGGCCATTCAAAAGCTCCCGGGAGTGCGGCTCGCGGGGGTGGGCTCCCACTTTCCTTCTGCAGATGAGGACGTGGATCTCACTCTCGGGCAGAGCGTGAGATTTGAAGCCCTTGTCCGCGAGATGCGGGCTCAGAGCCTGGTGGAGGGGCCTGCCCATATCGCTAACAGCGCGGGAATGATCCTGTTTCCGAATTGTGCCGGCGAGCTTTTCCGGGCGGGACTAACGCTTTTCGGGTGCTCACCTCGGCCGGAATTTCAAGAAGCCCTGAAGCCGGTGCTGACCTGGAAAACCCGGGTCACGCTGGTGCGGGAGGTTGCTGCGGGAAGGGGCGTTTCTTACGGGTCGACCTATGTGACCCCAGCGGCGATGCGGATTGCGACGCTCGCGGTGGGGTATGCCGATGGATTTCGGCGCCATCTTTCGGGTCGGGAGGCGGCGGTGTTGATTGGTGGTCGGCGCTGCGCGGTGTTGGGGCGGGTGACGATGGATCAGATTCTGGTGGACGTTTCAGGTCTGGAGGGGGTGGAGGTGGGGAGCGAGGTGGTATTGTTGGGAACGCAGGGAGGGGAGGCTCTTTGGGTTTCGGAAATGGCGGAACGAGCGGGGACGATTCCCTGGGATATTTTCACAGGAATTGGCCCTCGCGTGGTGCGTGCGGCCGCAGAATAGGGTAGGTTAAGAGTGGCGTTTAAAAATCGTTAGGTTTCGCCTCTGGATTCATTAGGATTCCGACAACCTGCCATTCGTTTCATCGTGCCGCCTCCCTCACAGCCACGCCGTCCTCGGATTCCGGGCCGCCAACCAACCCCTCCACCCTCTCAGTTTGGGCGTCGGTTTCGGCGGCTGCTTTTGTTTTTGGTGATGTGGGGGGCGCTGCTGGCGGCAGTGGGTGGGGGCATTTACGCAGTTTGGGCGGCGCAATTGGACATGAGTGACGTTCAACAGATCCGGGAGCGTTCAACGGTGTTTGACCGGGATGGTAAGCCCTACGGGCGGCTGCAGGGCGAAAACCGGTTGGTAGTGCCGTTAAAGCAGGTGTCTCCGTTTTTTGTCAGGGCGCTGCTAGCGAGGGAGGACTCTCGATTTTACAAACATGTTGGTGTGGATCCCGTGGGGATTTTGCGCGCGGTGGTGCGCAATTTGGTTTCGCGCTCCTCAGCACAGGGGGCCAGCACCATTACTCAGCAGCTTGCCCGCAACTCCTTCCCTCTGGGGGGCAAAAATCTGCACCGCAAGATTCTGGAGGCCTTTGTTTCCATCCGGATTGAGCGGTATTTTTCGAAGGACGAAATTCTGGAACATTATATGAACCGGATTTATTTCGGTGCGGGGGTGTTCGGAATCGAGACCGCCAGTCAGGCGTATTTTAACAAACATGCCTTGGACTTGTCCCTGGGTGAGGCTGCGATGCTTTCGGGAATCATCCGGGGTCCCTCCCGGTTTTCCCCCTTGACCAATTTTGAAGGGGCGTTGAGGGAGCGGAATACGGTTTTGGAGCGGCTTGTGAAGTTGGAATTCATCCCGCAGGCGCAGGCGGACGCGGCGAGAGAGTCCCCGATTGTCCTCAACCCCAAACGGCGCCTGACGATTCAGGAGAACTACGTGATGGATGCGGTGGTGCGGGAGCTTGCCAGAGTGCTCTCCGAAGACCAGATCGGGGAGAGTGGACTGCGGATTTACACTTCACTGGATCCTCTTTTGCAGGAAACCGCTCAGAGCGCACTCAACGGTCATCTCGGAAAAATCGAGGCGCAGCCCAAGTATTCCCACCCGCGGAAGAGCGAGTTCACCAAGGAAGCGCGCGAGGCCGAGTTGGAGCCGACCTACTTGCAGGGGGCTGTGGTGGTGCTGGACAACCGCACCGGCGGAATCCGGGCGCTGGTTGGGGGACGAGAGTATGCCGACAGCCGATACAACCGGGCTCTACTTTCGGAGCGGCCTGTGGGGTCGACGTTTAAGCCGTTTGTTTATTTGGCGGCTTTTGGGCGGGGAATGAGTCCGGGATTTAACGTGAGCGACGCCCCGATACAGCGGGGGGAAATCCGGAGCGCGCCGAGTTGGTCCCCTGGAAATTCAGATGGCACCTTCAAGGGGTTGATGACGGCAGAGGAGGGTTTGGTACAGTCTCGCAACACGGTCACGGTGAGGGTGGGGGAGCAGGCAGGTTTGACGGAGGTGGCACGAGTTGCGGGTGCGGTCGGGTTGGAGAAAATGCCAATGCGACCTTCCGCATATTTGGGAGCATTTGAGGCGAGCCTGTTGCGAATGACGACTGCCTACACAGTTTTTCCAAACGCCGGCCGGCTCAGGAAACCCTTCTTGATTGAACGTGTTGACGACGCGGGTGGGACGACTTTGTATCGTTCTCCCTCCGCCTCACGGGCGGTGTTGCAACCGGGGGCCTGCGCGACTTTGACGGGGGTTTTGACCAAGGTGCTCGATCGCGGCACGGCAGCGGCAGCAAGGGCGTCCGGGTTCAAAAAGCCTGCCGCTGGAAAAACGGGGACCACGGATGACTACAAGGACGCTTGGTTTATTGGTTTTACTACCAGTCTAACGGCTGGGGTTTGGGTGGGTTTTGACAAACCTCAACGCACCGTTTCGCAGGGATACGGAGCGACGATGGCGCTGCCGGTTTGGGTGGAAGTGATGAACGCCGCTTCAGAGCAGCGCTACCCAGCGATGGCGATGCGCGCGCCCGCAGAGCCGGCTTCGGGTTCGGCTTCGGCCCAGCAGGCTGCGGCGCTGTGGTGGCAATCCCAGGCGGGGAGTCCGCCTCAGGTAGGGGTGGTTTCTTCGGGAGGTGAGGCTCCCCCCAAAGTGGAGCCGGTGGCTCCTCCGCGTGCCGAACCGGTATTGAAGCCGTTTCGGCCGTGATATTGCCCGGTGATTTCAAGCTGGGACTTGGCGTGGCAGGGAATGCCCTTTACTTTGAAGCTAGTGAGTTTACCGCGTCGTGACATAAATACTCGGGCTGCAGGGATTGTCGGCCTTGCCGTTTTGTGCAGCCGTTTGCTGGGGCTTGCCCGGGAGCTGATTCTGGCTCGGCTTTTTGGGGCAGGGTTGGCGATGGATGCGTTCAAGGTTGCCTTTCGGATCCCCAATTTGTTGAGGGACCTTTTCGCGGAGGGCGCCCTTTCTACGGCGTTTGTGACGGTGTTTTCCAAAAAAACGGCCGTCGATGACGATCAGTCCGCTTGGGCGCTGGCTAACAAGGTCGCCACCCTCGCGACGATCGTTCTGAGTGGCTTGGTCTTGTGCGGTGTGTTTTTCGCGCCTGCCCTGGTTTCGAAGCTTGCGGGCGGGTTTGCCCCGGAAAAGGCCGCGCTCACGGTTCTGCTCACGCAGATCATGTTTCCCTTCATTTTGCTCGTTTCCCTGGCGGCGCTTGCCATGGGGTTGCTGAATTCCAAGGACGTGTTTGGCGCCCCAGCGCTGGCCTCTAGTTTCTTCAATATCGGGTCTATCGTCGGCGGTGTGGGGCTGGCTTGGTGGATCGACCCGAGCTTCGGCCCCAAGGCCCTGATCGGACTATCCCTCGGCACCCTCATTGGCGGGTGCGGCCAGCTGTTCTCTCAGTTCCCCGCGCTCTACAAGGTTGGGTACCGGTTCCGGCCGGATTTTAGCTGGAACGACGAGGGTGTCCGGAGTGTTTTGCGTTTGATGTTGCCGGCGGTCATCGCCGCTAGCGCTGTGCAGGTGAACGTCATGATCAACAGCGAGTTCGCCTCGCATATCCCAGGGGACGGTCCAGTGAGCTGGTTGGATTACGCGTTCAGGCTTATGCAACTGCCTCTAGGGCTGTTCGGCGTCGCCATCGGCACCGTGACCCTTCCTTTGGTGGCGCGCCATGCCGCGGCGGGCGATCGCTCTGCGCTTCGAAGCACGATCGCCCGGGGGCTCAGGCTCGGGCTGCTCCTCACGGTGCCTTCCACGCTGGGGTTGATTTTCCTGGCGGAACCGATCATTTCGTTGATTTACGAGTCCGGAAAGTTCGACGCCGAGGCCACTCACCAGACGGCGGCGGCCCTCCAGTTTTATGCGGTGGGACTGGCAGCTTATTCTGGAATTAAAGTGCTCGCCCCCGCGTTTTACGCAATCGACCGAAGGACCACCCCGATGCTGGTGAGTTTTGGCGCGATCGGGGTAAACCTCCTTCTAAACTGGCTGTTTACTTTCAAGCTTGGGATGGGCCACCGGGGACTTGCCCTGTCGACGGGGTGCGTGGCAATTGGCAACTTTATTGCCCTCTACGCGCTCATGCGAGCGGCGACGGGTTCGCTTGAAACTGGCAAACTGGTGTTTGGAGCCGGAAAACTTCTGCTCGCGGGCGCTGGCTTGGGCGCCGTGTGTATGTGGGGGGCGGGATGGATGGCCTCAGACTGGGCGGGCGCTGGAAAATTGCTTCGCGCCGTCGAACTGGGAGGCGTGATTGCGGCCGCAGGAAGCGTGTTTTTCGCCGCGGCCTACTTTCTCAAAGTGGAGGAGATGGATGATTTGACTGGCGCGCTTCGGCGGCGCCTGCAGCGGCGTTAGCTACAGGGTTTGGTCATCTAGGAACTTGGGTCCGAGGGCCCAGCCCTACAGGCTAGAACCAGCCCCGCCCAGGCTAGAGACGGACGAGTTCGCGCAAAAATTGGAACCAGAGGAAGAGGCAGCCCTTCCACGAATAGCGCACGAGGCCCTCGCCTGCGTTTAGCAAAACGCCGCACTTGAGGTTGTGTGAAACTTGGGTCTGGATTTCGGCCTCTAGTTCGGCGGTCAGCGCGTCGGCGTCTTTTGTGGCGGGGGCGGCATCCGTCACGTTGTTGCTTTTCAGCCAAGCCCGGTGGGCCTCCAGAAGCGCTAAAAAACTGTCCACCTCGCGCAGTCTTTGGAAGTTCCAATCGGGCGAAGGTTTTAGGCTCAGGGAAAACGGGTAGTTCCACGTGTGCCAAAATTTCCCACCCGCAGTGCGGGAGCTTACAGTGAGATAGAAAAAGGCAAAGCCATCCCCCTCAACGAGGTTGATCGCCGCCCTAAGGGGTTCGGAAGCATGGGAGAGGACGCGTACAAAATGCCGCTGTCCGGCGTGATCCCAGCCGCAGTCTTCGATTTTCACAAAACCCTCTGCCTCTGCCTCCTCCGTCAGGTCTTCAAGATCTGGAAAACGCTGGGAGCCGGGCGCGATTTGGGCTTCCACCGCGTGTGCCGCCGGCAGTTGCATGCGCCGGACGCGTCCAATGAGGTCGACCCAGGGAAATAGAAACCACAGGGAGACGCAAAAAAAGCCGCCGGCCGGATGTTCCGTGATCGTCCAGCCAAAGAGGTAGGAGGCCACGAGCATGCAGACGTTCCCAAGCCTGAAGATGATGGGAATGGAAATACTTCGGAGAGCCAGACAGAGCACAACAAAGCCGGCGGTGAGGAGAAGGTGGAAAACCATGGGGTGGGGGAGGGCTTAGGCGTCGGCGTTTTTTGAAAGGAGACCGTGCTTTTGGAGGAAAGGAGCGATTTCTTCAGGGCCGAAATCTGCGAGTACATAGTCCCCCGCGAGCATGGTGGGCACGCGGGTCTGGTCGGAGATGAGCCTTACCTGTTGTGCGGCACCGGGTTCTGTTTCGACATCGTGGGAGGTGTACTCGCAGCCAAGCTCGTCGAGAGTCTCGAGCGCTTCAACGCACCAAGGGCACCAGGGTTTGATGTAAATGTGCAGCATTTTCAGGGAACCAGTAAAGATACCCCAAAAATACCCGGGAGGCAATGGAGACGGGGAGGGGAGGCTCATTCACGGTTCTGGGCCGGGCGAGCGTCGAATCGAAAGGTGGCCATCAATGCAGCAGAAGAGGTCGTGGCGGGGCCTGTTTGCTCAAGCGCAAAATGGGCATTCCCTTCATTCCCATTCTCTCCCGTGCAGTCGCCTTGACTCCCCGCCCACCGGCAGGGAATCTACCATGCTATGTCCGACGCGCCTGCTCCTGCCCCCAAAGATTTCATCCGCGAACTCATCGCAGCCGATGTGGCAGCGCAGCGCAATGACGGTTGGGTCATCACGCGGTTTCCCCCAGAGCCCAATGGCTACCTGCACATCGGCCACGCCAAAAGCATCTGCCTGAACTTTGGAATCGCACTCGAAAACGCACCGAAATCCCGCTGCCACCTTCGCTTTGACGATACCAACCCCGTCAAAGAGGACGTCGAGTACGTTAATAGCATCCAAGAGGACGTCCGGTGGCTCGGGTTCGACTGGAGCCAGCATTTGTATTTTGCCAGCGATTACTTTGAAAAACTCTACGGATTTGCGCTGCAACTCATCGAAAAGGGTCTGGCCTACGTGGACGACCAAACGCTGGAGCAAGTCCGTGCCAACCGGGGCTCTTTGATGCATCCCGGGACCCCCAGTCCCTTCCGGGAGCGACCCGTCGCTGAAAATGTGGACCTTTTTTCCAGGATGCGCGCCGGGGAGTTCAAGGCCGGTGAAAAGATTCTCCGGGCCAAGATCGATATGTCCTCCCCCAATATGAATTTGCGCGATCCTGTGATCTACCGGATCTTGCACGCTCACCACCATCGGACGGGTGACGCTTGGTGCATCTACCCGATGTACGACTACGCCCATCCCTTGAGTGACGCCCTCGAGGGCATTACCCACAGCCTTTGTACGCTAGAATTTGAGCATCACCGGCCCCTGTATGAGTGGCTGATCAACAGCGTCGACGGGCTGCCTTCGCACCCCTATCAGCGTGAGTTCGCCAGGCTCAATCTGACCTACACGGTCATGAGTAAGCGCAAGTTGCTCGGACTAGTCAAAGCGGGCTTGGTCTCAGGCTGGGACGATCCCCGGATGCCCACCATCAGCGGGATTCGCCGCCGGGGATACACCCCCCATGCGGTGCGCCACTTCTGTGAAACCATCGGCCTCACAAAGTTTGCCTCGCTCACCGAACTGGCGCTCCTAGAGCACTGCGTTCGAGAGGACCTCAACAAACACTCCCAGCGCGTGTACGGGGTCTTGCGTCCCATCAAGGTCGTTCTCACCAATTACCCCGAGGGGCAGGTTGAGCAGATCGAACTGGTCAACAATCCTGAAAATCCCACCGGCGGAACTCGCCCCGTTCCGCTCTCTCGCGAGTTGTACATCGACGCGGACGATTTTATGGAAACACCCGTGGCCGATTTCCATCGACTCGTTCCCGGGGGGGAAGTGCGCCTGAAATACGCTTTTTGCATCACGTGCGACGCGGTCATCAAAGACGCCGAAGGCCGGATTACCGAACTGCGTTGTACTTACGACGACGCCACGCGCCGTGGAGTCAAACCCGTGGGCCGGCCCAAAGTCAAAGGCACCATCCACTGGGTCAGCGCCGCTCATGCCGTTGATGTCGAAGTGCGGCTTTACGACAAACTTTTTGTTGAAGCCCAGCCAGAGGAGGCTGCTGGGGAGGAGGGCGACTTTACGCAGTTCCTCAATCCCGCCTCCTTGGAAATCCTCAACGCGAAACTCGAACCCAGTGTGCTGGCGGCCAGCCCCGGCGCCCACTACCAGTTCGAGCGGGTCGGGTATTTTTTCACCGATCCCAAGGACAGCCAACCCGGTCGGCCCGTTTTCAACCGTACCGTTGCCCTCAAAGACAGTTTCGCGAAGGCTAAGTAGGCTTCGAGAAGCGATTTTATTTTGGAGTTTTGGGGCCGCTTTTGGAGCGGCGGGCGGATGCTGGCGGGGTGACCGGAGGGGAACGCCCCAAGGTGCTTTTTGCGGACGCATCCACCCATCATGATGCGTGTATCTGTTTTGCTTGATCGCCTGCCCCTTCAGGCTGTCTAGTAGGGCGTGCTCACCGAATCTGTTCACCCGCTTCTTTCCCTTCTTCAGCAGCGCGTCGTCATCCTCGACGGTGCCATGGGCACCATGGTGCAGCGCTACAAACTCGATGAAGCCGC
>QQND01000034.1 GCA_003402745.1 Verrucomicrobiota bacterium | reverse complement strand
GTCTCTAGCAGGCTCCCTGCATTAGTTCGTAGCAGGCTCCCTGCAGTCGTCCCGATAGCGGAGCGACTCGGTCCCCCAGCCAAACTCCCACTCACTCACCCGACTGCCAGCCCCGCAGAGTTCATAACGCCAGCAACCCACCACACGCCCTATGACTCCCGAACGCTTCACCGAAAAGTTTCAGCACGCCCTCGAAGCCGCCCAGGCAGGAGCCGTGCGCCGCTCCCACACCGAGTTCGATAACGAACACGTCCTCGAAGCTCTTCTCCTACAGCCGGAGGGCATCGCCAAACCCCTGCTGGAAAGCGCCGGCGTCTCCCACGAAGCCCTCGACAAGCTCCTCCAGCCAGAACTCGCCCGCCGCGCCACCTCCCTAGGCACCCACCCAGCCCCAGGCCTCTCCCGAGACCTCGCCGCCATGCTCACTGCCGCCGGAGCCGAAAAAACTAAACTCAAAGACGAATACCTCAGCGCCGAACACTTCCTGCTCGCCCTCACCCAGTCCAAACTCCCCGTCAGCCGCCTCCTTCAGCAGACCGGCCTGTCCCACGCCGCCCTTCTCGGGGCGCTCCAGAAAATCCGGGGCTCCCAGCGCATTACCGACCAGAACCCCGAAGCCAAATACCAAGCCCTCGAAAAATACGGGCGCGACCTGACGGCCCTCGCGCAGCGCGGGAAAATCGACCCCGTCATCGGGCGGGACGATGAAATCCGCCGGATCATGCAGGTGCTCTCGCGCCGGACCAAAAACAACCCCGTCCTCATCGGCGAACCGGGCACGGGCAAGACCGCCATCGCCGAGGGGCTCGCGCGCCGGATCATTTCCGGGGACGTGCCCGAGTCCCTAAAAAACAAGCGCCTTATTTCCATGGACATCGGAGCCATGGTGGCGGGCGCCAAGTTCCGGGGCGAGTTTGAGGACCGCCTCAAAGCCTTCCTCAAAGACGTGCAGGACTCCCAAGGCCAGGTCATCCTCTTTATCGACGAGCTCCACACCATCGTCGGCGCCGGCGCCGCCGAGGGCTCCATGGACGCCTCCAACATGCTCAAGCCCGCCCTCGCCCGGGGCGAGCTGCGCACGATCGGCGCCACCACCCTGGACGAGTACCGCAAGCACATCGAAAAAGACCCCGCTCTGGAGCGCCGCTTCCAGCCGGTGTTTGTCAACGAACCCAGCGTCGAAGATTCCATCGCCATCCTGCGCGGTCTCAAGGAGCGTTACGAAGTGCACCACGGCGTGCGCATCGCCGATTCCGCGCTCGTCGCCGCCGCCACCCTCTCCAACCGCTACATCGCCGACCGCTTCCTTCCGGACAAGGCAGTGGACCTCATGGACGAGGCCGCGGCGCGTCTCAAAATAGAACTCGAATCCATGCCCGCCGAACTCGACCAGGTCGAGCGCCAGGGCATGCTGCTGGAAATGGAGCGCCAGGCCCTGCAGAAGGAAAAGGATCCGGCGAGCAAGGAGCGCCTTGAACGCATCGAACGCGATCTGGCCGTGGCCAAAGAGGAGGGCACACGGCTCAAGGCACAGTGGCTCAATGAAAAGGCGGAAATCGACAAAGTCCGCCAGCTCACCGCCCGCGTCGAGCAACTCCGCCTGGAGCTGGAGCAGGCCCAGCGCCGGGGCGAACTTTCCCGGGCAAGCGAAATCCAATACGGCCTCCTGCCCGAAGCGCAGCGCCAGGTGCAAGAGCACGACACACGCCAGCAGGCAGGCCTGCCCGGCCGCGCCATGCTCCGGGAGGAGGTCACCGAGGAGAACATCGCCCAGGTGATTTCCGCCTGGACAGGCATCCCGGTGACAAACCTGCGCGAAGGCGAGCGGGAGCGGCTCGTCCACATGGAGGAGCGTCTGGCGGCCCGGGTGATCGGGCAGAAACAGGCGGTCAAGGCAGTTTCCAACGCGGTGCGACGCGCCCGGGCCGGGCTGCAAGATCCCAACCGGCCGATCGGCTCGTTTATTTTCCTCGGGCCCACGGGGGTGGGCAAGACCGAACTGGCCAAAAGCCTCGCCACGTTTTTGTTCGACGACGAGGCCGCCATGGTCCGCATCGACATGAGCGAATACATGGAGCGCCACAGCGTGGCTCGCCTGGTAGGGGCGCCCCCTGGGTACGTGGGGTTTGACGAGGGCGGCCAATTGACGGAAGCCGTCCGGCGGCGGCCCTACGCGGTGGTGCTTTTTGACGAAATTGAAAAAGCGCACCCCGAAGTGTTCAACATCCTGTTGCAGGTCCTGGACGACGGCCGGATCACGGACAGCCGCGGGCGCACCGTGGACTTCAAAAACACCGTGGTGATTCTGACATCCAACATCGGGAGCCAGCACATTTTGGAAGCCACCAATGCCGAGCAGCGCGAGGCTCTGGTGCTGCAGGCGCTGCGCCAGCATTTCCGGCCGGAATTTCTCAACCGCATTGACGAAACCATTTTGTTTGATCGCCTTAACGAGGAGGATCTGGCCCGGATCATTGATATCCAGTTGCGCCACTTGGAGGGGCGCTTGGAGGCCCAAAAACTCCACCTGGAGGTCACCCCGGAAGCGAAGGTCCTGCTCGGGGAGGAAGGGTACGATCCCGTTTACGGCGCCAGGCCGCTAAAACGCGCCATCCAGCGGCGCCTTTTGGACCCCCTTTCGCTGCAGCTCTTGGAGGGCCGCTTCAAGGAGGGAGCGGTGATCCGCGCGGTCGTTCGGGACGGGGGGATTGTGTTTGAAACCAACCCGGCGGGGGAACCGAGCGAGGAGACGAAGGAGCTACAACCGGCTTAGGGGGGCTTAAGCGGGGCCTGAGCATCCGTTCCGTCTGGAAAACTCTGCCCTGGCTGCCCTGATGCCTTGCTACCGATCGCCGTGCCAATTCAACGGGGAACGCGGCCTTGGGGAGTCCCTCTTCAAAAGGTCGTTTTTTTGTCGCGCTTCACCCAGGTTGCCCTCCCTGGCCGGCGTAAACCCCCGCACTTGCAGCCCACTGGAAATGAGTGTTTTACATTAAAAACGGCGCCAAACCCGAGCGAAGGAAAAAGTCAAAACAACCTCAAAACAATGCTTTATCCAACGGTCTGCCCCCCCGCGCTGCGCATCAGATGCGGGTAGCTTTCCTGCCATTCCGAGGGAAGCCGGACCGGACGGCCTGCCGGCATTTGCACTAGGGCCAACATCTGGCGGGACCTCACAATAAGAGCATCATCCCCCTCTCGGCGGATCTCAAAGCCGCACCAGAAGCGGCTGCGATCAAAAGATTCCAGCCAGCCTTTAATCACAAGTTTGTCTCCCAAAACCGCGGGCTTCTTATAGTCGATCTCCGTGCGCGCCACGACCGGAAAGAGACTGCTTTTGGCCATCTCAGCCAGACCCATCCCCAACTGCTCGGCCAAGTAGGTCCGAGCCGTCTCGATGAAGCGCAGGTAAGCCATGTTGTGTACAACGGCGGCGCAGTCGGTGTCAAAAAACATGACGTGCACCTCGGTGCGTACCGTCGGGGTCACTGGCTGTGGGAGAGTCTGCATAAGACAGAGGCAATTTTACTGCCTTTCATATTCTCCCTGCCCCACCTTTTTGTAGATCTTAAACCCAGCATTTTTTGCCTGGGCCGTGGACAAGGGCTTGAGAAAGGTCGGGGTGGAAAACGTGCTGATCAGCTTGCGCACGGGCGCGCGACAAAGCGGACATTTCTCCAAGGGCGGGGCGCTCAAAGGCCGATTCAACGTGAACCCCTTCTTGCAGATCCGGCAGTCTCCCGAGCAAGGTTCGTATTCGTAGATGGGCATGGAAAAGTGAGGCACACTTGCGTGCCGGAGTTTGTGCGTTCGTGCAGTTACTGAGCACCTTCCAGGTAGGCCTGCCACTCGCTGGGCAGCGGCGCGCGCTCAACATCGTCGGCAATGCGCCCCTCGGCAGCCGGGTCAAAAACAGTGCTTGTGCCGTAGACCATGATGGCGTCCGTAGACCCCTCCACGCGCAATGCGTGCGCCACGCCCGCGGGAATCACCACCCCAGCATGACCGTTGCCGTTGCTGTCATCTCCTTCGAGCACAAAGCGCATCACCCTCCGGGGCAGGCCCATCCTTTCGTCCACGAGCAGCATCTCCACGTTGCCTCGCACGAAAAACATGACGTCCCACTGTTCCTTTTCGTAGGGCCGCTCACTCACGGGCGCGGGATTTGGGCCAAACAGATGCTCAAACCAAGCCGCGGGATCGGTGTTCTCCGGGATGTGGGGCGGATGAATGTGAAACCCTTTGGCCGTACCCGCAAACATCGTGGCGGAAGCCCACTGCCTGGGCCACAACCCCAAACTCCCCGTCACGCCGTGCCCCTCACGAACAAACTCGCCGAAAAAACCCCGGTGCCGCTGCCGAAACACCCGCCTCGGGACAAACTCCACCCCCGGAATCCAGCCGGCCAACAGTGCTGCGCGCTCTGCGGATAAAAGTTCAGCGGACGTTGCGCCCGTGGTCCCCAGCCGCTCCAAAAGAGTGCCGGCAGCATAGTTGCGTTGGGAAAGCGCCGCGCGCGCGGGAGCTTTTAGTGCGGTCCATGGATCTGACATAGGTAAGGTGTCTAAAATTGATTCGGTTGAGCGCGAGAGAAAAGCCGTCAGGGAGGCTCGGGATCAGGGTTTAGTGCAGCACTCTTCAATGCCCGCAGCAATAGCGCGCACGGCCTGATCTAATTCTGAATCTTTAATACAGTAAGGGGGCATCAGGATCACCGTGTCTCGCACAGGCCTCGTCAACAATCCAAACTTCCTCGCCGCCACACACACGCGCGCGCCCATCCCAAGACCTGCAGGAAAAGCAGCCCCATCCGCCGCCCGCAACTCGATTCCCGCCAGAAACCCGCACTGCCGGATCTCATGAACAAACGGGGAAGGCCGCAGGAGTTGGTCGAAAAGCGCTCCCATCCGCTGAATCTGGGTCTGCAGCCGCGAGAGGACTCCCTCCTCCCTAAAAATCGCCAAATTTTCCAACGCCACGGCGCAAGCCAGCGCATGGCCGGCATAAGAGTGCCCGTAGTACAAAGTACGCTCAGCCCCACCCAAAAACGCTTCAAAGACCCGCTCCGTAGTGAGGGTTGCAGCCAGCGGCATGTACCCGCCAGTGAGGCCCTTGGCTAGCGCCACAAAATCCGGAACGACACCCTCCTGTTCACACGCAAACAGAGTCCCCGTGCGTCCAAACCCTGTCATCACCTCGTCCGCAATTAGGAAGACCCCCTTCCGGTCGCACCATTCTCGGACTTGAGCAAGCAGGCCCGCCGGCCAGAGTCGCATTTGATTGGCCCCTTGCACCAAGGGCTCAATGACCACGGCTGCCACGGCCCCCGCCGAAACCGCCTCCAGCGCGGCTAGGGAATCCACCCTATCCACAGGAAGATGCCAGGCTGCAAACCGCTGCGTGAACGTGGCCACTCCGCCGAGGCTGGAAGCTCCCAGCGTATCCCCATGGTAGGCGCCCTCAAATGCGACAAACCGCTGCTTCTCGGGGCGCCCCACGAGTTGCCAGTACTGCCCCGCCATTTTCAAAGCAACCTCAATGGCGGTTGAACCGTTGTCGGACAAAAAAACGCGGGAGAGCGTGTTTGGAGGCCACAACGCCACCAATTCCGCGCTGAGTTGAGCCGCAGCGGGATGGGTCAGCCCCAAAAAAGAAGTGTGGGCGAAGTGCAAGAGTTGCCTCTGTACGGCGGCGTCCAGCCTCGGATGGCGGTGCCCATGAAGGTTTGTCCAAATGGATGCATTTCCGTCCAGATACCAGCGGCCGTGGCTATCCCGCACCGAGGCGCCGAGGGCTTCCACAAGCATGACGGGCTCCGTTTCGCACCAGTCGCGCATCTGCGTAAAAGGGTGCCAGACATGAGCGCGGTCCCACGCCAAGGGCGTCCCCTGGGGCGCGAGGAAAGACTCGATGCAGGGGAAGACAGGTCGGGACAGCATGGTGGAATGTTTGCGCAATCCAAGGAAAGCGGCAAGAGACAGAGTCGACTCAGAATCTCCTGCTTAAAAAAAACAGCGCCGCCATTCCCCTCGGATAGATAAGTGGTGTAATCTATGATTTCAGATGAAAGTCAGGCTCTTCGATATTCTGGACCTTAGCCGCCCTTTGGCGAAGGCCGCGCGTGATTTTGATTGGACGGAAGTCGTCACTCTCTTTCCTGATGCGCACTTGGAAGGGATGTCGGCGGCCAAGATTTGGATTTTGTCCTCCCTCGTGGTTTTGGGCGAACTGACAGGGCTTTCGGAGGGGGAAGTGCTGGCTCGCTGGCCAGAAAACCCTTACTGGCAGGCATTTTCTGGCTTTGAACAATTCCAGTGGCAGTCCCCTGTTTCTCAGGCCGACTGCCTCGCATTCCGTCGTTTTGTAAATCCTCAGAGGGCAGCGCGGCTCACCTTGATTGCAAATTCCATCCGCGACTCCAAGCCCATTGATGGGGAGGTCGCCTCCCCGCTGCCGCAGGACGCCCTCGCCTCCGGAGACAAAACCTTGGCGCTGCGTCAGATCCACTTTTCGCAGCCCCTGCCCTCCGCCCCCTACAAGGCGCCGCCCCGGCCCGATTTCCAATCCAGTATCAAACACACTTACGCAAAGTCTGCGGCCGCCCCAAAGCCCCTGGAAACGGCGGCACTCGCTTCGCCTGCAGGCACCGCACCCGCCACAGCCACGCCTGCGTCCCCGCAAACAGCAGCCGACGCTGATCCCAAAGTCGCAACCACGGCTCCGTCCTCGGGCACGCCCCAGCCCTCGGGCAGCTCGGAAGTTGTACCCCAGCCTGCCCAACCCACGGATACGGCTCTTGAACCCCCAGTTTTCAAGGCCCAGGAGCCGATGTTTGCGCAGACTTACGCTCAGATGTTCCGGCGGAAAGGTTTTGTTCCTGAGGAGGCGCCCAAGCCGAATTTGCATGCCTTTGGCGCCCCCGTTCTAGAAACAAAACCCGTTCAGGCATCCGGCACTCCCCAGTTTGACACCACCGCACCCCTCGTCCTGCGAATCCCCCCGGGCGAACCGATGCGCATGGAGGTGAGTGTCTCCGGAGACGCCCCCCTGCGCTACCAGTGGGAGCAGTGGGATGATCTCAAGGGCGTTTCCATCCCCATCGAAGGCTGCACAGAGTCCTCACTCACGGTCGCCCTGGAACCCGAGGACAGCATGCTCGCCTTCCAGTGCAGGGTGTCCAACCAGGCGGCGCCACAGGGAATTGTCAGCCGCACATTTTTCATCAAAAAAGGAATCGCTTCCCAAAAAAACGCCAACTCCTTCGGCGAAAAATTCGACCCGAAAATGTTCGGCCTCAAAAGCTGAAGCGGCACTTCCCACGGCAAGGGGACGCGTCAAAGATGCTGTCAATCAGAAGAACGCTGGCGAACGCAAAAATCTCGGGCGCGCGTACCCCCTCGCCCGTTGCGCCCCAGGAAAGAGCGAGCCTTGGGGCGGACCTAGAGCCCCGAGCTCCAAAGGCACTCGGCTGGCTGGAAAAGAGCGGGCTTCTCTTGAATCCGCTCTTAGTTCTGGTCTAACTTAAAGGCAATACGGACCTCGTACGGGTCGGTCGTGATCCCTGAGGGAGGCGCCTCGATCCGTTGCACTTTCTCCGCGGCTCGCTGCACGGATTCATCCATCGCTGGGTTTCCCGAGGAGGTCACTATTTCCCTTCCTGCGATCGTGCCGTCCTTGCGAATGCGGATTTTAAGAACCGTCACGAAGTCCTGATTGGACCGCACCACCGACATCGGCTGCTCCCACACACTGTAGAAGCGCTCGTAAATCGTGCGTCCGTAGCGCCCCAAATCAGCGGCACTAGGGCCTGCTCCCGCCCGGCCCGCCCCATTTCCCGACCCCGACCCAGCCGCACCCCCGGCACCCGTCCCCATCCCCGTTCCGCTGGTTCCATTGCGCCCCTGTCCCGTCCCGCTTCCCGTCCCCCCTGTCCCTCCCGCTCCATTTCCGGTCCCTCCCACGGCTTCAACACGCACGGGCATCACCGAAGGCGGCCCCTTGTCCCCGGACTGCCCTCCCGCCACAGCCTCTGCCTTCGCGGGCGCTGAAGATTTCGCTTCCACTTTGGGCGGCGTCTTCGCCGGAGAATCCGTCTTAACCATTGGTTTTTGGTCCAGTTTGGGCGTGGGTTTCGGTTCGACTTTGGCCTCCGGTTTTGGGGTGGGTTTAGGCTCCGGTTTAGGCGTGGGTTTTGGTTCGGGCTTCGGCTCCGGTTTGGGCGTGGGCTTTGGTTCGGGCTTCGGCTCCGGTTTAGGCGTGGGTTTTGGTTCGGGCTTCGGCTCCGGTTTAGGCGTGGGTTTTGGTTCGGGCTTCGGCTCCGGTTTGGGCGTGGGTTTTGGTTCGGGTTTCGGCTCCGGTTTGGGCGTGGGCTTTGGTTCGGGCTTCGGCTCCGGTTTGGGCGTGGGCTTTGGTTCGGGCTTTGGCTTGTGAGCCTGCAGCGAAATTTCACTCGGAGGTTCCTCTTTGGGGGGAGTCTCCGGTTCCTGCTTCATCTTGGGCTCAGGAGGCGGTGGTTCGGGACGGGGTTCAGGTTTTTGAGCCGTGCGAGTTGGGTTTTTGGGGAGCGAGGGGGCCGGCAGTTCGGGCAAGGTATCTGCCTCCTCGGGCCGAGAAACAGGAGCGGGGCCTCCCTCGGGGGCACCCGCGGAACCGCCCGCCCCACCGTCAAGCCACATGACCTCCACGGGTTTTTGAATTTTGTGCGCCGCGTTAAAAAACCAAATGCCGACCAGCACCACGATGTGCAGGAGTGCGACAACGAGTAAGTTTTTCCGAAAAAACGATTCGTCCGACATGAGTCAGAGGTCGTTAGCTACTGGCCCTCGGCGACCTTCGCGAGACCCACCTTTGTTATTTTCGCGGCCTTCACCGCGTCCAAAATTTCCATCAACCGCTGCACCGGCAGTTCCTTGTGAGAGCGGACTACCACCGCCACCTCGGGCTTGGCCGCACGCATTGCCACCAGTCGGGGCGTCAACTCTTCAATTGGGACGACCTCAGTATTGAGCATGATTTTGTTTTCACGGAAAATCGACACGTTGATCACGCTGTTCGGATCCACCGCAACGCCGTCTTTCTGGCCGGAAGGCAGGATCAGGTCGGTGCTGTTTTCCATAAGCGGGGTGGTGATCATGAAAATAAGCAACAGCACGAAGGCCAGGTCCAGCAGAGGCGTCACGTTCAATTCATTGAGCGTGTGCATACTGTGCTTGTCAGAAAAGCGGCGCATAGGAATTGATCCAGAAAAACCCCGTCCTCCGGCGCCTAGTTTCGGCCACCCCCGGAACCATCCGGACGGTGCTCCACATAGCGGTGTTCGAAGGCGCTCGTGAGTTCGGCTGCAAAATTGTCCATCTCCACGATCATCCCCCGCACCGATGTCACGAGGTAATTATAGCCGAACATCGCCGGGATGGCCACGAGGAGGCCGGTCACCGTGGTGATCAAAGCGGCCGACACCCCGGGGGCCATTGCCGCCAGGCTCGCCGAGCCCGCCTTGGCCACATCGGCGAAGGTCTCCATCACCCCCCAAACCGTCCCCAACAACCCGACAAAGGGCGCCCCGCTCACCGCCGTGGCCAGAATGATCATTTGAGACTCCAATTTCAGCGAGGATTCCCCCACCGCTCGCTCCAAGGCGACGGCCACCACTCGCATCTGGGAGGGTGTGATCCGACCGGCGGTCTCCAGTCGGGCGGCGAATGTTTCGTCTAGTTCCGTGGAACCCAGAAGCTGGTAAGAAAGCTCCACACACCCCGCCTCATAGATGGCAAAAACGGGGGCACCATCGAAAGTCAACCCCTCGGCGTACAGACGCAGGGGTTGCCGGTCCTGCCGGAAGAGGTCCAGGAACATCTCCCGCTGCCGCTTTGCAAGCCTTAGCATGAGCATCTTGCTTAGCATGACCGACCAGGAGAACACCGAGCCCAGAAACAAAACCCCCAGCACCACCTTTCCAGGCAAGGTGGATTGTTCGAAGGCGAAAATTAATCCACCATCGCTATTAGCGAGGATCAAGTTGGAAAAAAGCGTTGCCGCCATGCGTCTGAGGTTCGTTAGTGCAGGGAGTCCAAATCGTCAAAGGTCAAAGCCCATGAGAAACAAACCACACTTTGCATTAGATTTCTGCTCGATTCTAGCTCGGTCTTACAGATTGCTAACACTTGCCGCTTTCGGCGTCCTGTCAACCCCCGTCCCCGTCCCCGCCGCCACCCCAGACCAGCAGGCCGAGGCCGTTCTCCTCCCCTTCCTTGACCTTCTTACCTCCCCGCCCGCAAACGAGGCCCGCGCCTGCCGCCTCGTTTGCCGGGTGGAATCCCTCGGAGACGTCCAATTTGCAGACGGCACCTTCCCTACCTTTGAACTCGCCCTCCAGCCGCCTGGTCGGCTCCTGCTCAAACTTCAAACCGGCGAAACCGTCGTCGCAGCATGTCGCGACGGTCAAAAAGCCTGGGTGACGCCAAGCACATCCCCGGCGGCTCAGGACAACAAGGGCGCCAAAAAAGACCTCCAGTTTCCTCCGATGCAACTGCCTTTTTCGGGCAAACAACTCGCCATTCTCCCCGTCCTTCTGGAAGTCCAAGACAAAGGGTCCGCCCCCCTGGACGGGACAACATGCCGCGTGCTCGATGTCCGGACACGGCCGGAGATCAGCCGGCTCCTGCCTCCGGAGGCCAGCGGTTGGTCCGTGCGCCTCTGGCTCAACCCCGAAGGAAAACCGGTACGCGCCGGAGTGCGTTTGCCCAAGCAGTCGCTAGTCCTGAGGGTGGACACTATGGATTTTTCTAAGGACCTCCCCTCCCATGTCTGGGCGCAGCCCTCGGACGCCCGGGTGTTAGAGCCGGGAGATTTTGAAAAAGTGGTGGCTCATTTGCTCGGAGGTTCAAGGCAAGGGGCCGATGGCAAATGATGACTGCGCTAAAAGCCCTCGCGGCAACGCTTGGCTCCAACGCCACAACGTTGCATTCTTGTCTCCTCTCACCCCTCCACCCATGCCCCGCGTTTTCCTCATCCCGCTCCTGTTCGCCGCTTTTTCAATTTCCGCGGCCGCGGCCGACTGGCCGGAATTCCTAGGTCCCTCCCGGGACAATCGCAGCCCTGAAACCGGCCTCCGCAAAACACTTTCCAAAGACGGGGTCCCCGTGGTCTGGCAAAAAAAAGTCGGCACTGGTTACAGC
Source organism: Verrucomicrobiota bacterium (assembly GCA_003402745.1). Classification (GTDB taxonomy): domain Bacteria; phylum Verrucomicrobiota; class Verrucomicrobiia; order Chthoniobacterales; family Chthoniobacteraceae; genus Chth-196. The sequence goes on along the minus strand of QQND01000034.1, from coordinate 19,642 downwards.
GCCCCCAGCATTTTGAGCGACACCCTGGTGCTTCACCACCGCATCGGGGACGAGGAAATCATCGAGGCCCTCCACGCCGTCACCGGCAAACCAATTTGGCGCCACGCTTACCCGACCCACTTCATCGACCCTTTCGGTTACAACAATGGCCCGCGCTGCAGCCCGCTACTCACTCCGGATTTCTGTTATACTTTTGGCGCCGAAGGTCTCCTGCTTTGCCTCAACCTCAAGGATGGCAGCCCAGTCTGGAAACGCGACACCCGGGCCGACTTCGAAGTCCCCGAAGCCTTCTTTGGAGTCGGAAGCACTCCGATCCTCGACGGCCCTCGCCTCCTCGTCATGGTGGGCGGCCAACCCAATTCAGCCGTCGTCGCCTTTGACGCCCGCACGGGTCAGACGCTCTGGCAAAACGGCGGCGAAGCCACCTGGAGCGGCCTTCCCATGACTGGCTGGCCCGGCGAACGCACCATCCAGTGGAACACGGCGGATCCCGCGTTTCAAAAGCAGGCCAGCTACTGCTCCCCAGTTCTGGCCACCATCCACGGCCAACGCCACGTGCTCTGTTGCACCCGCCAGGGACTCCTTTCCCTCGACCCGGAAACCGGGAAACGCCGCTTCGCCTTCTGGTTCCGCGCCCGCCAGGATTCCTCCGTCAACGCCATGACGCCCATCGTCGAGAACGACTGCATCCTGATCTCCTCCGCCTACTTCCGCAACGGCTCGGTCCTGCTGCGCGTACAGCCCGACGGCGCAGGAGTCAACGAAGTGTGGCGAGGCACGCAGCTGGAAATGCACTGGAGCCGGCCCGTCTTGGAAAACGGCCGGCTGTTCGGATTCAGCGGCCGCAATGAACCGGACGCGCGCTTCCGCTGCGTTGACTGGGCCGACGGCACCTTGCGCTGGGACCGCTTTGAAGGGTGGCCCAATGCAGGCCATTCCAAACTGCGCGAGGGCGAGAAGGCCCCCGAGTTTTACGGCCGCGGCTCTCTGATTCTGGCGGATAAAAAGCTCGTCGCTTTGGGCGAAGCAGGCAGACTCGGCCTCTTCGAAACTGACGCCAGCAAGGTCGTTGAAATCGGACAGTGGCAGGTTCCGGGTCTTTCGTATCCCTGCTGGACCGGGCCGGTTCTCTCCAATCGGAAACTCTACCTCAGAGACGAAGGGCTCCTCCTCTGCCTGGACTGGGCAGATGCCGGCGCCGCCAAATAAGACCCAGCCCTATGATCGCCCCCGAAACGGAAATCCTCATCAGCCTCGACGGCGAGGAACTGCTCCGCCGCACGTTGCGCCCTGGGGAATACGTGCTGGGCAGGTCTTCGGCATGTGAACTGTGCGTTCCGTCCACCACCGTCTCGCGCAAACACGCGCGGCTCACGGTGAACTTCAGCAATCTCTTCCTCGAGGATCTGGGCAGCTTCAATGGCACCACGCTCAACGGCGGGCGGATCACGGGAAAAACACAGATCTGGCACGGTCAAAAAATTCAAATCGGCAATGTGGGCGTGGAGTTGCGCAAGATCTGCACCGACCTGGACATGGGCGGATCACTCGCCCCCTCGCAAGCCGCGGTGCTTGAATCTCTTCCGGAGGACGTCGCTTTCCAGCACAGCGGCTACAAAGTTGGCCAGCTCATCGGGCGCGGTGGCATGGGGGCTGTCCTACAGGCGGAAGATGAATCCATCCAGCGCCAGGTCGCCATGAAGGTGGTGCTTCACGGAGACTCCCCAAAAGACGTTCTCCGCTTCATTCACGAAGCCCGCATTACCGGACAACTGGAGCACCCCAACATCGTTCCAGTCCACACGCTCGGCGCGGACGAACACGGACAACCCTTCTACACCATGAAATTGGTGCGGGGCGTGACTCTCAAACAAATCCTAAACGGCCTCGCACGGGGCGAGGAGGACGCGGTCCGCAACTACCCGCTCACAGAACTGCTGAGCATCTTTCAAAAAGTCTGCGACGCCCTTCGTTTCTCCCACAGTCAGAACATAATCCATCGTGATCTCAAGCCCGATAACATCATGATCGGCGACTACGGTGAAGTGCTCGTCATGGACTGGGGCCTCGCTAAAACCTGCAATGCACCCGAGCCAGGCGCCGAAAACGAAGCAGCAGAAGCCCCCCCCGCAGAGACCGAAACGTACGACGAGTTTGACTACAAGGCCGGCGTAAACACCCAGACCGGCGCGGTCCTCGGAACCCCGCAATACATGCCCCCGGAACAGGCGCTCGGCGACATCGAAAGCATCAACGAACGGGCCGACATTTATTCCCTTGGCGCGATTCTCTACCACATTCTCACCCTCCGGCCGCCCGTGGATTCCGGGACGGCCGAACAGATGCTGGGTAAAGTCATCCGTGGGGAAATCATCACCCCGACCGCCGCCGTGGGCGGTGCGACAAAACACTCCGCTGACCTGGAGTCCGCGACGTTGAAAGTTCCTTTGGCGGAACAGGAAGAGACGCTCTCCTTCGCGCTCCCGCACCTTCCGGCGGGCCGCATTCCGAGTTCCCTGGAGGCTGTCGTCCTCAAGGCAATGGCCCACGACCAGACGGCTCGCTACCCGTCTGTGGATGCTTTTCAAAAAGAACTCGCAGCCTACCGACTGGGCTTCGCCACTGAGGCAGAACACGCCGGGATTTTCAAACGCCTCTCGCTTTTACTTAAAAGGCACCGGACCATTTCCGGAGCCGCGGGGGTCGTCTTTTCCGTCTCTCTTTGCTTCGCCATATTTTTGGCACGGGAAGCCGACCGCTCCAATCAGGCACTCCATCGGCTCCGAAAAGCAGCACCCACCTTCGTGGAACGCGCTTGGGTCCACCTTGAGGAGGGCCGCCTGGAAGACGCTTTAGAAAAAGTTTCCTTTGCTGCCGAGGTGGATCCCACCAATGCGGATTACCACTTCCTGCGCGCCCGACTTCTGCAGGGCGAAGGTCTCCTTGCAAAAGCAATCGGGGCCTTTCAGCGCGTCTTGGAGCTGCGAAAAGATAGCTCGGCGAGCGAAAATCTCGCCCTCTGCTCGCGACTGCTCCCTGCCCTGAACGAAACCGGCGAACTCCCGCCACGCGCGATGGCAACCCTTGTTCACGCCCTGCAACGCCAGGGCCGTCAACCTGACACTTACTGGCTTGTGGCCGATCTCAAAAAACGCGCGGGCGAACTTCAACCCCTCCTCGAACAACGATTGAAGGCGCTGCCAGGCTGGGAAGCGCGCCGCCTCAAGCAGACTCCCGAGGGCACCTTCATGGTCGACTTATCCTGGCTCAAACTCGACTCTTTGGACTGCCTCGCCGGGATGCCGGTCTCGGACTTGCAACTCAACGGCTGCAGCGCTTCCATCAGCCCGGACCTTCTCGCAAGCCTCAACAAACTTCCCCTCAAGAGCCTGAGCATGCGCGGTTGCGGGCTTCAAGACCTCGCCTTTCTGGAAGGAGCCGATGTGGAAAATCTCGTGTTGTCCGACAACCCATTTACGGATCTCGCGCCGCTCAAAAAACTTCCCCTCTTCAAACTCAACCTCCGCGAATCCCTGGCAGAGGATCTTTCCCCCCTGAACTCTTGCGCTTTCCTAGCGGAGCTCGTCCTCCCCAAGCAGGCGCGAAACTACGAGTCCTTGAAATCCAGCCCCACGCTCAAGCGCATTTCCCGGCGGGAACTCAACAGCGGTTCCCCCGAGCAAAGCGCCGCCGAATTTTGGAAAGCAAGCACCACGGAAGCAGGCCACTAGCCTGAAGCCTTCTTCTCACCCCACGCCTCCGCCTTCATGCGTATCGTCGCCGAGCTCAAGGATTACTTCCACACCCTGCAGTTCCTTCGCAGACCGCGCAGGTGGAAACCCACGGCCCTGGCGGCTGGGCTGTTTGTCCTCGCAGTCGGCCTCTTTTTTGTTCCCTCAAAACAGCCCAAAACCGATGCTCCAGCCCTTCCTAATGGCCCGACCGTCGGAACGGAGGCCGCGACAACCATTCTCCTCGACCAACGCTCCTATTCAGTCGCGGAACTCACGTCAAACACCCCGCTTCTGGTAAGAATCGCCGGAATAGAACCCAAGGACGATGGCGTGTTCGCTTACCACCTCGTCTACACCGGCCTGGAAATCGGCGTGTTCAACCTCACCGATTTCTTGGTAACAACGACCGGCCAACGTCTTAGGGAACCCATTGCAACCGTCACCATCGGAAGCGTTATCCCGCCCGGGGCGCGCCACGCGGCCGTCTACACCGACCCTCCGTATCAAGGCAGAGCCGTTCCCTACAAATTCCTTTTAATTTTAGGCACCCTTGTCTGGGCAGGCTGCGGAGGCGCCCTTTTCTGGCCGGTGAAAAAACAGCCAGCGGTGACACCGGACCCCGAGCCCGAACCGCAACAAGACGAACCCGACGCAGAGGAATCCTCCGCCCCAAAAACATTAGCCGAGCTTTTGCGGCCTTTGGTGGAAAAGGCGGCCAACAAGTCCATTTCCCTCGAGGAGAAAGGGCGCCTCGAACAAATCCTGTTCGAACACTGGGGCAAAGAGCTGGAGCTGGATCATCTCGACAGCCTCGAACAACTGCGCCGCATTTTAGCGCATCCTGATGCCGGAGCACTGCTGCGCACAATCGAGCGTTGGCTTTACCAGCCCAACTCCCTCATCACCCCGGAGGAAATCAACGCAGCACTCCAATCTTACAGCGCTCTTCCCTCAGACCCCAGACAGAGCACCCGCCCCAGTCGGCCAAAACCGACAAACCAAACGGCCCCAACTCATTTTGAATCATGAGGAAATACGCCCTTCTGGCCTGGTGCCTCGCGCCCCTCGCAGTAATCCTGTTCCATTTCACCACGGGCCAACGCCTCTGGTTTGCTGAAAAATCCGTCCCCTTGCGGCTGCTCGGTGAAAAAGCGGAACTCGCCGGAAACTACAAAAAAGCGGTGGAGCATTATCTCTCGGCGGAAAGCGCGGCCCACCCCAAAGACTTGGTGCTACGCACCCGCCTCCGGATCGATGCGGCGCGAGCACTCATGCTGGATGGCTCGCCCTTAGAAGCTGCTGAACAAATCGATCTGCTGCTGGAACCGCGGCGAGGCCGTCCCCTGCCCACGACTCTGGTGGCAGAAGCCAGATCCACCCTCGCTCTCGCACTCTACTACGCCGCATACACCCTGCGCTTAGAATCCTCCTCCCCGGACATGTGGAAGTCGGAGGCAGACGGCGCATACCAAATTTTCCGGGACCTCTATCAATCTGAAATACGGACGGAGCAAAAGACGCTCAGCGTCTTTTACGCGCGCAACCTGGAAGCCTCCGTGCGGCTCGCTCGGGCCCGCAAGGGGGAGCTAGCAAGCCTACCCGTCCCAGAGGCCGCGCGCGCCGCGCTGGAGCGGGGCGTTGCAAGCAAAAAGAGGGCCGCCGCCTCCGAATAGCCTCTCGGTTAGGGGGAAACCTTTTGCACAACGACACCGCCGCGTGCATCCCCCACCACAAAAGTGGCTCCGTCAGGGGAAAATGCACATTGTAAAGGAAGCTGTTCACACGCTCGGGAGCGTATTTCCTGCCCCTCCGCCCCCCACATCTTTACCAGCCTGTCTCGTCCCGTGCTGACCATTTCCCCTTTTTGAGAAAAGGCGAGGCTGAGAACTCCGCCAGGCAGTTTTCCGTAATATCCGGCAGGCCGTTTGGGCTGATGGGCGTTCCCATTGTTGGACACCGGCCAACCATCGACGGCATCCCAACGAATGAGCAACCCGTCGTCTCCCGCACTCGCAAGCAGACGCCCATCGCCCCTCCATGCCAGCGCACGAATCGCCCCCTTGTGTTCGGCCAGCGTCAGCAAAATCTGCCCCGTCCCCGTCTCCCACAAATGCAACCCGCCCGCCCGGTCCGCCGTCGCCAACTTCTTTCCATCGGGACTGAAAGCAACTGCGGTTATCCAGTCCGTGTGTTTGGTTAATTTAAAAAGCAGCTTCCCCGTTTCCGTAGAAAACACCTTCACCGTTTTCCCGGAGCCCCCCAAGGCCACCAACTTTTGGTCCGGACTCAAATCCGCCGCAAGCACCGCATCGCTTTCATCCCCTACCGACGCCATCCGCTTTCCAGAACGCACGTCCACCAAAACGGCCACTCCGTAATTCACAGGCTGGCCGCCGGCGACCAGAAGAAGCGAACCGTCCTGGCTGAATCGCAGCACATTAGGCTGCCCCTCGGGAAAAGGTACCACGCCCAGAAGTTGATCGCCTGAAAAGCCGTGAACCCGCACCGCATTCAAGTCAGCCACCGCATAAATCGGCGCGGTTGGACTCGCCGCCAATGCAAAAACCGGCTGTGGATTTACCACCGCCGGGGCCGCCACCAGGGGCCATTGTTCAGGAATCGGCCCTAGCCCATCAGAACGCTGTGCGACAACAGGCTTGAAGGCCGTGTCCCGCGCCGCCACCAACGATTTACCCCCGGTGCGCTCTGGCGTACCCGCCTCGATCCACGCTTTGATCAAATTGATTTGAGCCGCTGGAATCGGCGCCTTCCTCGGCGGCATCCGCTCGGCATCGTCCTCTGCGGTGATCGCCTTGAAGAGCAAACTCGTGCTCGCGCGGCCAGGCGTCACGGCAGACCCGCCGCTCCCGCCTTTGGAGAGGGAACCGAAAGAGGAGAGATTGAGGTCCGCCTTTTGTTCGTCCTCTCCATGACACTTCAAGCAATGCTCCCTGAAAATGGGCTTGATCTGTTCCTCGTAACTGGGCGCCACCTCCGCCGCACAGGCTCCGCCGACCGTCACGAAAAACAACAGGCTTGAAAACCGTAAAAACCCTCGCTTCCTCATGTTTATCAATGGTTGAAAAGGAACTCCGAGGAATTCAGCACACTCCAGAAAATGTCCTGATACACCACAACAGGGCTGCCTTGGCTCTCTGCCACCAGCGCTCCCAATTTCGATAATTCCGAGGGTGTCGGTCGCCGGCTCAAAGCCCGTAAAAACAGATCCCCGATCACCTCTTCTGGCCCAGCCTTCTTCGCCAGCAAACGCTCGGCCACTTTTCCGGCCCGAATCTGATTGAGCACCGTGTCTCCCGCCACCAAATGCAGCGTCTGAGAAAGGGTCGACTCCGTCTTGGTGTCGCACGCACAAACGCTCTGGCGTGCGCTGCGGCCGAACGTTTCTAAAAAGCTGTCCCCTGCCGTCAGTCGCGTCGTGTCCCCCGGACTGCGCGGGTATTGCTGCACCGCGCTGGTCCCCTTCGGGAAGTAACTGAAGCCCCGCTCGCCATCGGTCGCCTTCACGAGGGAATCCAGCAGCACCTCGGCCCGCATGCGGCGCAGGGAGGCGCGAGAAAATTGCCGCGTGTCATCAACGTTCGTAGGGTTTGAAGCAGCGCTCGCTTGGTACGTATTGGACTCAAGAATGACTTTCAGAAACGCGCGCAAATTAAACCCGGAGTCTACAAAAGTCTGTGCCAGAGCATCCAGTAACGGACCGTTGGTGGGCGGATTACTCACGCGCAGATCGTCCACGGGTTCCACGACGCCGCGCCCCATCAACTGGGCCCAGAAACGGTTTGCAAAATTACGGGCGAAAAGCGGGTTGTCCTTGGCCGTCAACCAGGCTGCCAGTGCCTTGCGGGGGTCTTCTCCCACAGGCACTGCGGATTCACCCCCCAGCACCCTCGCCGGCATCGGACGCTCATCAATCAAGTGTTTTGCCGGTGCCGCAGAAACATCGTTGAACACGTAAAACTCGCGCGGCTCAACCCCCTGCTTCCGGCGAATTCCGGTGAAAAAAGAAACCCATCCATAGTAATCATTCATCGTCCAGCGGTCGAATGGATGGTTATGGCACTCGGCGCATTGAATCCGCACCCCGGTGAAGAGTTGGGAAAAGTCCGAGGCAAGACTCTTCGGAGTCACCTTCACGTCATGCACTAGCATGGTGAAAAGATTCGCCGGGCCGTCGGTGAGGTTGCTGCCAGAAGCCGTGATCTGGTCCGCGACAAATTCGTCCCACGGCCGGTTGAGCGCGATTTGTTCGCGGATCCATTCGTAGTAAGCATCGGCCGCTTTCACATCGGTCGCCGCAGGCGCGTAGCCGCCGCCCTTCACCCGGACCCATTCCGCCCACAGGTTCGTCCACATATCAATGAACCCCTGGCTTTGAAGCAGGTGCTCGATGAGCTTCGTGCGTTTGTCCAAAGCAGGGTCGTCGATGAAACTTTCCGATTCAAACCGAGACGGCAGACTCCCGCTCAAATCCAGAAACACGCGCCGTACAAACGTGGCGTCGTCACAGAGCGGTGAAGGCAGAATGCGGAGCTGCTCCAGACGCTTGTAAACGGCACGGTCAACGGCGTTTTTTGAGACCGGATTCGGCCACACAAAACCTTTATTCTCGGGCAACACAAGAATCTCAGCCCCAACCGTGAACCTGTTGAACCTGGCAAATACTGAAGTGTCGCCCCGGCCGCTTGGCGTCACCACCCCGCCAGCATCTACCTTCGCTGCGGCGGGATTGTTGGAGCTAAAAAGCGCGAGTGCCGTCACATCTCGGGAAGAACCGTCTGTGTATTTTGCAATCACCTTTGTCGGAATCGGCGCGCGGCTGGTATCAAACACCATGTTGTCCGGAACCAGCGCGATGGAGACAGGCTCCGGCACGCTCGCAGGATCGTCTGGAGCGCCCGCGCTGATCCAATCCAGCAGCGTCTGGTAAAGGGGCGAGTCCTTGGCGATCACCTCGCCTCCCGTGTGCGGGACCCCGCCGATCGCCTTCAGCAAAAGCAGGCTCTGCTCAGGTGCTGCCACATTGATCCGCCGGCCCACAAACTCCTGGGTAAGACGAAAATAGTCCCCCGGCGCATCATATCCAAAGAGGGAAAGCATGAACCCGTCCTTTCCGCGAGCCGCACCGTGGCAACCGCCCTGATTGCACCCCGCCCGGAAAAAAACGGGCATCACATCTCGCCTAAAACTCCGTGCCTCCTTCACTTGCGAACCGGAGGCCGGAGGCGTGACGATTGCCGCGGCAAAAAGCTCTTCCGCAAACACCGACAAAAACGCCATGCTCCACACGGCAAAAACCTTGCGGGGCACACGCAAACCAAGGCGCGGGAAGAACCTTTTTTTGAGCAACGCAAACATCATATAAGCAATGGTTTTTAAAGTTAGCGCGCCAGGGCCGGGTCCACTCTGAGAACCCCCTTCCCAAGCCTCTGCCGAATTTCCTGACCTTCCACTTTAAAAACCAATTCACACGACAGCTCCTTGTACTGTCCGAGCAGGGCATCTGCATTCGCACTGATTTCAAACGACAACCGGTTGCTGCCGGGCTCGAGCTGCGGAGCATTCATCACCGCCACTCCCTTTGGAAGGCCGAGCAGGAAAGCACTCGCAGCCTGGGGAAACTTTTTTTTCACATCAACCTCCCAAACCACCTCCGCACTCCCCTGCCGGCGCACTGAAGCCGGCTTGTTTTTCAAGCTGACGTACGGCTCCGTGACTTCCAATGAAAACAAGGCCGTGGCCGTCCGCGTACGACCCGCTCCAAGATAATAAGAACCACCCGCCGTAGACGAGGTCAGCGCGATTTTCCAAACGTTCGGAGGCGCTCCGGCATCGGCGAAAAGGCGAAGAACCCCCTCCTCCTGATCCCCGGCAATCGTGATCGTGGGCTCACCACGCACCCCGTCCGGCGTCCAGTCCGCCTGCAATTCAATGGGCTCAGTGAATCCCTCGCGCCGGTGCACGCGTACGCTTAAAGGCAACTCGCCGTTTTGAGACAACGCCACCTTGGGCTCCACCACCTCGATACTGAAAGGAGGCGTCTCAACAACGGCCCACGCAAAGGAGTGCACAGTGAATGACTGCCAAGCGTGTCCGCCTGAATGATTCACAAACGCAAAAGATTGCTGACATTCGCTTTCCAACAAAATTCCATCCACAGATTTGCATCTCACACGCAGCAGGCCGCCCTGCACCTCCATGTCGGCGTCCGCCGCGAAAACAACGGGTACGGCCCGCTGGCCCTTGCGAATGCGCGGCGCCTCCATCCGCAATCCCGGCGGCAGCCCCACTGCCTCCAATTCGAGTTCCTCCGCGAACTTGTTGCCCTGTCCATCCGCCAGATAAATGGTGACGCTACAGCGCCCGCCCTTGGGGATGGCAATACTGTTCAAACGCGGACATTCCACGGAATCGATCACCCTTGCATGGATAAAGGCATCCACCTGATTCGGCACGGGCTCCACCTCGATCCGATACACGGAATCACGCGAACCGAGCCCGCGCATATCGCTGATAGCGAGTATGTAAGGCCCGTCCTTTTTCGGCTCCCAGATCACAGAGGGATCCAGCATTTCCTTCCGCTGAATCTGGCGCGCCACCGATGGAAAGCCGCGGTCCGCCATGGAACTGTCGTCCCCTTCCAACTCCGGCTTCTCGTCGCCCACGGCTCGGATGGCGATGCGGGGATCCAGCGGCGTCCCGAGTCCGCGCGCGTAAACGCGCACCCGCCAGCGCTCCCCTTTTTTGACGTTGAGCACAAACTCATCCACCTCGCCCGCCTTGGAAATGATCCCGTTGAGCGCCGACGGCAGGGACAGCACCGGCGTTACTGAAGACCCCTGCGCCTCGAGGACGTTGTCGTACGCGCTCACACGCATCGGCAGGGGCGATGGCATCACGTGATGGAACGCAAAGGGACCGCTCTGCTGCGGCAGCGTCACGCTCACGGACTGCTCGCCGGCGGGGTCCCCCAGCAGCTTCGCGTGGAGTTGAGTCCCCGCTTTTCCTCCCGCCGGATACACCGCCAGCGGCCTGAGAAAATTGCCGATCGTCGCCACGTAGTTAACCCGGTCGGCCGCCTTGATGAGGCGCTGTTTGATTTCGACAAAATAATCTCCGTCGACGGGAGCCACGACCGAAGCAATGGGATCTTGCAAATGCAAGGCGCTGTCATCGTTCCGGGCCAGCTCTTTACCCTCCTGGGAAAGAATACGGACAGCCAGGTCGAACTCATTATCGGCGTAATATTTGTCCGCAATCCAAACCGAATCGACCTCCACGGAGACATGCTCCCCTGCCTTTGCCGGGACTTTATACACGTCAACATCGGCCACCTGGGTGCTGCTGATCCGGCCTCTCACCGCGCAGCTTCCAGTTAAAAGCTGTGCCGTCGCGAGGGTATCGTTGGCGCCCTGCCCCTGCTCCAATTCGTCCACGATTGGGTACCGCGTCACCACAAACGTTGCCGTGGTTGTCAGTTCCGTCGCGGTCCTCAGTTTGAACGGATGCAGCCCCGGTTCCGCCGAGGGCGCGATCACAAACTTCGCCACGACGCGGTCTTGAATAAATCCCCCATGGATCGTCGCCCTCGGTTCGGGATAAGAAGGCAGCGCCTTCACTTCGACGCACTCGATTCCCGGCGTAAAAAAAATGATTCCCCGCGGATCCGCTATGTAGGCACCCTCCAGCGTGACCTCGACCGTCGAACCCACTGCCCCAGCACGCGGCAGCACACTTTCGATGTGATGCACCATCGGGCCGGCAAACACGCCGTCGAGTGGCAGCAGCGCGGTCCACAAACCAAAGAAACACAGATAGCGGAAGAACATAAACACTTGGGATCCTCATCAAACGCGCCACATCCAGCGCGGCCCCCGTCTACAGGGCTTCAAGCGATGAGCCCCTTAACCGGCTTGCCGCCCTTCACAATGTCGATCGGCCGGGTCCCGCCAAAAGCGGGAAGTCTCACGCTCGAATCAATCCCGAGCTGGTGGTAAACCGTGCTTAGAAAATCTTCCAGCGGCACCGCATCGCGCGAGGGTTCGGAGGACGTGGCATCAGAGGCGCCATAAATCTGCCCCCGGGTAAGCCCCCCGCCGGCAAGCAACATCGAATACACACGCGCCCAATGGTCACGCCCATTGCTGGAGTTGACCTTGGGAGTGCGGCCAAACTCCGTGGTGACCATCACCAGCGTCGAATCCAGCAACCCGCGCTGCTCAAGATCCGTGATGAGCCCGGTGAGCGCGTGGTCGAGCGCGGGCATGTGCTCGTTGCACGTCCCCTTAATGTCGACGTGGGAATCCCAGCTCCCGTAATTGACCGTCACAAAACGCACGCCGGACTCCACCAAGCGGCGCGCCAACAAAAGGCGTTCCCCCACGGCCGCAGGCGCGTTCTGTTTTAACTTGTAGCCACGACCGTAAAGGTCTCGCGTGGCCTCGGATTCCTCTCCCAACTCAAACGCAGAACGGGCCGCCTCAGAGGTGAGCAACGAAAAGGCGCTCTTATAAAAACCGTCCATCGTATCAAGCTTGTCCGTGTCCGCCTCAAGCCGTCGCATCTGCGCCTCGATGATTTTCCGGGCATGGTTGCGACGTTCCAACTGTGCGGGAACCACGTCCTTGGGAATCGTCATGTCACGGACCCGAAAATCGCCGGCAGCACCCGGGTCCGCGTTCAACTGAAACGCCCCAACACTGCTGCTGAGGTAGCCGGTTCCTCCCGAAAAGGAATGGATGTTCGGGATTGCGATGTAGGGAGGCAACTCGCCCCGTTGCCCCAACAAGTGCGAAACGACCGACCCCATCTGGGGATAATCGATGACCGTTGTCGGAGTGTAGCCCGTAAAAAGATGGTACGTCGCCTGGCTGTGGTCCGGAATTTTTCCCACCACGGACCGCACCACGTTGATCTTGTCGCTCACCTTTGCCAGACGCGCGAAGTTCTCGCTGAAAATATCGCCATTGGACGTCTTCGCGACCCCGAAGGCTCCACGGTACTCCGAAGGCGCCTCGGGCTTGGGATCCCAGGACTCCTGTTGTGCCATCGCGCCGGGCAAGTGGAGATGAATCACACTGCGGGCTTTGCCTTCCTTCACCGTAACGGCCCCTTGCGCCGATTCCGCCTGAATCCGGAACAGGTCGCCCATGCTCAGTCCCAGCGCGCTGCAAAAACCCACCCGCATGGCGTCACGCCTTTGCATGCGCATCTGAAGAAACCCATCGCACCCTCCTTGGGAGGCTGCACGACGCTCGGGGGAGGAATGTTGAGAGGGCATAGAAGAAAAAATCCCCTCCCTCAATCCAGGAGGAAACCAGGAGGTATCTCCTTCACTAGATACCCGCCCGAACTCCATTTATTAAGCCTAAATATTCATCCCCGCAATTTCCCAACCCTTGCGGTAGCGGCGGCGCACCTTGGCGTTGGCCTCCGGCATGTTTTTGAACTGCAACGCCGCGCCATCCCATTCCAAGGTCGTCTTCGGATAGAACGTAGCGAGCCCGCCCAAAAGCACCGTCTCGGTCAAAGGCCCCGAATAATCAAAACCCGCCGTAGTGGGCGCCCCGCCAAGAATCGCGTCTGTGAAAAGCCCGTAATGGTTTCCCGGCTCAAGCCGCTGGTATTGGAAGTCCTTGAAATCCGCGACCGGAAAAAATTTCGGCCAGTCTATGTGGGGCAGGATCATCGTGCCCTTGGTCCCGATAAACACCGAACCCTGCTCCGGAAGCGGCTGCCCTTCCAACAGCGCCTTCACCTCCTCGGGCGGGCGCGCGTCCCCATCGTACCACGTCACCTTCACCGTCATACCCTCCGTAAAATCCGTGCCGGGAAAAACGTAATGAATCACCGCGTTGATCGCCCAGCTCCAGTCATTCGGGGCCGGCCCCTCGCTTCGGACGCTCAAAGGCGATCCCAACCGGAGGGCGTCCACGACAGGGTCGTAGATGTGGCAGCCCATGTCCCCAAACGTCCCAGTTCCAAAATCCAGCCGCTTGCGCCAATTGCCGGGGTGGTAAGCCCCTTTGACAAAGGGCCGCTCCCCGACCACGCCCAACCACGTGTTCCAGTCCAACCCCGTCGGCACGGGATCCTCCTGCGCTGGCGCGGGTGAGGCGTCCCCCCACTTTTTACTGCTCCATGTGTGGACTTCGCGCACCTTCCCAATCGTTCCCTTCTGAATGAGCTGCGCCGCAGTACGGTACTGTCCGGAGGAGTGGATCTGAATGCCCATCTGCGTGTGGAGCTTTTTTTCGCGCGCCACAGTGGCCATGCGGCGCGCCTCAAAAACGTCGTGGGCGAGCGGCTTCTGCACATAAGCGTGCAACCCCAGGTCCATTGCCGAAAGCCCAATGGGCGCGTGCATGTGGTCGGGCGTGCCCACCGTGACCGCATCGATGTTCTTGGCCTCGTTGTCGAGCAACTGACGCCAGTCTTGGTAAATGCGCACCGTGTTGTCGGGAAAACGCTGGGTGAGTTTCCCCAAGCGGTCCAAGTCCACCTCCGCCACCGCCACAAGCTCGATGTTCGGATGCGCCAGATGCGCATTCAAATCCGACCAAGCCATTCCATTCGCTCCGAAGGCGGCAAGCCGCACCTTCCCAGAAGGCGGCGCGGAAATGAGATGCCGGACAAAAGCAGGTGCAATCAGCCCCGCGGTTCCAAGGTGTTGCAGAAAACTGCGGCGCGTCGGGAGAGTCCGCAGTGTCGGAAGTGTCGGAAGTGTTTTCATGTTCTAAGAAGGGGTTGGATAAAAATACCACAGGACGGCCTGCAATCTAGCGACGAGTCGGGAAGCGTTGGTTTTTTTTGAGCCTGTTTTCAGCACTCCCGAACCCTCCCTTCCAGCGGGGCACCAGGCCCGAATTGCCGGCCGGCCGCTACTTCAAAGACAACACACGCAGCGCTCTGAACCCCACCGGGTCGCCATGCCCCGCAAACCCGAAATGCCCACTGGTGCGGTCTTTCCCGGGGTGCGCCGAGTTCGCCATGGCCTCGTTCACCGTCGCAACGTCCGCGTCCACAACGACAGTTCCGTTCAACTCCACGCGGATGCGCGAGCCCTGCACCGTGACTTCCTCAAAGTTCCACTCGCCCACCGGCCGCTGGTATCCGCGGTGCGCCGCCACAATGCCGTACACCGACCCGTGGTACTGGCGCGGATCCAGCTTGGCGTACTTTTCCGCCGAATCATCCAGGACCTGCAGCTCGCACATCCCCACATAAGCCGTGTTGCCCGTGCCCGGATACCGAATTGCAAACCCGTTGTTGCCGCCAGGCGGTATCTGGATTTCCGAACGGACCTTGAAGTCAGAAAACTCCTCGGTGGTGTAGAGCGTTCCACCCTTCCCTTTGAGGCAGTAAATGGCACCGTCGCGCGCTTCATACTGGTCCACGGGTCCTTGCCAGCCCGTCAGATCCTTGCCGTTAAAGATGGACTTCCAATCCGGTCCCTCCCCGTGTTTGGACAAGATCTGGTTGGCTTCCGCGCCCTCGATTTCGCGCACGAACAAATTTTTCCATCGAATCTCAGCGCCGTGTGTCTGCAACTGGATGGGACCGAAGCGGGGGATCGGCCGCGGGTTGGCCTTGATGGCGGGATCCTTCGAATTGCGATCGTAGTAGTTCTCCAAAATCGCGTGGTCGACGGTCATTTGTCCGTTCAACCACACAGAAACCCGTGCTCCGACCATCACCACCCGCAGCTGATTCCACTCGCCAAACGGCTTGTCAGCAAGCACAAGCGGGTCCTTCCCAGGGGCCCCCGCCGGGTTGTTCCACAGCCCCCCCGAACCCTTTGCCCGGCCCAGCCCCTTTTGGTCCGGCTCGGTCGGATCCCAGATCTGTACCTGCGGGACCCCGCGCAGATAGACGCCGGAATCCGCCTTGGGGACGGTTTTGTATTCCAGCTGCAATTCAAAATCGCCGTAGTCCTTGAGGGTCGTCAGGTAGCTGCCCTTCCCGTCATTGACCAATTCGTCGCCCTCCACCACCCAGTGGCCGCCGAGCTCCTCATTCCATTTCGCGATCTTCGCGGCCCGGTCGTCTTCGGACATCGCCAGGAGCGCGCGGTGATCGAACGTGGAGCCACCGCGCCAGCCCTCCAGGTTCAGCCCGTTGTAAAGAGCGCTGTATCCGGCTGGCGGTTGGGGTGCGGCCTGGAGGCAGGAAACACCGAGAACAAAACAGAGGGTGCCGAGTGCGAGTTTTTTCATGGGGAGAAGGAGATTCAAAAGGCCGCCGCGCCACCGGTTTTTGAATCCCGGCGGCACGGCGGCGGAGCGGGCCTTGGTAATTTGAAAAGAACTTTTTACACGAGTTTTGTCTTGCCTGGAGAGGCGATCGGCGCGACGGGCAAGTCCATGTCCATTCTTAGATTTTCAGGCCAGATGTTGTCCTGGGATTTGAGCATGTGCTCCCAGGTCACTTCCGCGCCCGTGGCGGCGGCCATGCGGCCCATGATCGCTGCCAGTGTACTCTGACACATCCACTCCCCGTCGTTGTGCGCGGCGCCGCTGCGCACGGAGGCGTACAGTTCCTTGTGTTCGTGAACGTACATTTCAAAGTTCTGGCCGTCGTACTTCCACGGGTTGGCGCCGGTGATGATCAGCCCGCCCTTTGTCGTGGCCATGCCCTTTTCGCCGGTGATGTAGTCGCTGTTGTCGTTGTAACAGCCCCCGATCTGGCGCTGTGCCATGACGCCGCGCACGCCGTTTGCCCACTCATAGTGGACGGTCATGTGGTCGAAAATATTGCCGCCCGGATTGGGCACCTGCCGCCCGCCATTGGCCGTGCAACGCAGCGGGGGAACGTCCTTCATCGCCCAAAGCATCTTGTCCACGCTGTGGCAGGCCTGCTCGACAAGACCGTCGCCGGAGAGCCACACAAAGTTCATCCAGTTCCGCAATTGCCACTCCACATCGCTCATTCCTTCCTTGCGCGTTTCAGAAGCGGGCATCGGCTTGACCGGCCCGGTCAGGTACGTGTGGTAGAGACCGCGCACGTCGCCGATCGCACCGTCGTGAATCTTGTCAAACAACGCGCGCCGGTTGCTGTAGCGCCAGCAAAAGCCAGCCACCACGCTCAGCTTCTTCTGCTTGGCCAGGCGCGCAGAGTCCAGCAGGCTGCGGCAGTGGACCGCATCGGTGCCCATCGGCTTTTCACAGAAAATGTGTTTGTTCGCTTCCACCGACGCCGCGAAATGCAGCGGGCGGAACCCGGGAGGCGCCGCCAGCAGAACGACGTCAATGTCGGTGGCCAGCAGCTGCTTGTAGGCATCCAGCCCCACAAACTGCCGCTCCTTGGGCACGTCAATGCGGCCGGGGGCCCCAGCGTACTTCGCGCTCAGCCCCGCGAGGCTGGACTCCAGTCTTTCAGGAAACGCATCCGCCATCGCCACCAGCTGCACCCCAGGATCCGCTTCCAGCGCATTGTTGGCGGCGCCAGAACCCCGGCCACCGCAGCCGACCAGACCGATGCGAATGCGGTCTTTCTTGTGCTGGGCACTGGCAATCGAGGGAAACGCGGCGACGCCCGCCACCACGGACGAGGTTTTCAGGAAATCACGGCGTGAGACTTCTGTGGAGTTAGTATTCATAGGGGTTCGTGGATAAAAAGTGGGGGGACTGTTTCACAGCTTGCAGCGAAGAAAAGATTTTGTCGTTCTCTACGATATCGCAATACAAAATCAAACACCTTCGGGCGCGCAGACTGCCAGCTTTTCACGGAACGCCGTCGGCGTCATCCCTGTGATTCTCCTGAAAGCACTGGCAAAATACTGGGAACTGCAAAAACCCACCTCCATCGCAACCTCAAGCACACTTCTCGATGTAGTCGCCAGCAGGTGGCTGGCCCGCTCGATCCGGCGGCGTAATACAAACTCCGCCGGAGGAAACCCCGTCTCCGAACGGAATCGCGCCTTGAACCGAGGCACCGAAAGACCTGCCTCTCGAGCCAGCACTTCCACCGAAAGCGCGTCATCTATCTTCGCATCGATATGCTCGAGCACGTGGGCCATCACTCCGGAAAGCGCCCGCACGGGGGCGCGCTGGGAGAGTGCGAGGATTTCGTAAAGGTATTCCAGAAGCGCGAGATGCATCCGGGCTCCGCGCAGAGGCCCGTCCGTCGCCTCAGCCGCCCGGAAGACTCGGTCCACGACCGGTTGCAAACTCGGCCCCGCGCAGCAGTGCCGATGCGGAAAATGGCGCAACCCCTCCCAATAGGCCTGCGCCAAGGGCTCGGGCATCCCCAAGAAACCTTTCGCCTGCGGAGGCAAATCCACAATGAACCAATACATCAATCCACAGTGCTCGGGATCCGGCCCGGTACTGTGAGGTTCGTCCGGAAAAGTGACGAATAGGTCGCCTCCTGTCATGCGATAGCAATCCGCTCCCATCCAGTAATTTTGCGTTCCTCGGGCGAGGTAAGAGATTTCCATCATCCCAGGGTGAGCGTGGTCTGCCAGCGGGGGATGCGCCCGGAGGTAGCGGTAGCGCCCCAGCACCCTGAGATGAGGAATCCCAAGCCCTCGAAGATCCAGGATGGTCCTTTCGGGCGTGCTGTTGAGGTCAAGTTCCATGCGGGGCGGCGAAAATGGGGGCTGCAGGGCTTCTGGTTCACCCCAGGGCCCCACCCTTTCAAACCCGCTGCCAGGCTGGTTTGTTAGCAAACACGTGCCGGTAGTATTCGCCACGCTGCAATTTAGAGGAGGACGCCTCGTCTAAAAGGAAACACGCCCTCTCGTGAAACTGCAGGGCCGAGGCCGGCACCATCTGCGTCACCGGCCCCTCGATCGCAGCTGCCATGGCGTCCGCCTTGCCCTTTCCAAAGCCCAGAAGCACCACCTCCCTCGCCTCCATGATCGTTCCCACTCCCATGGTTATCACGTGGTGAGGAACTTCTTCGCCCTCCCCAAAAAAGGACGCATTGTCGCTTCGAGTCCTTTCGGTGAGAGTTTTGATACGAGTGCGCGAGGACAACGAGGATGCAGGCTCGTTAAAGGCAATATGCCCGTCGCTCCCGATCCCGAGCAACTGCAAGTCGATGCCCCCCGCCTCCCGGATCGCGTTCTCGTACGCGAGACAGCTCGCGGGCACGTTCTCCGCTAGTCCGTCAGGGAGATGAACCCGCTCAGGACGCACATTGATGTGCTGAAACAAGTTGGTCCACATAAAGTTAAAATACGAAGCAGGATGCGCCGGCCCGAGCCCCAAGTATTCGTCCAGGTTAAAAGTCGTCACGCGGCTGAAATCCAGCCCCTCCTGCTGGTGCATCCGGATCAGTTCGCGGTAGACCGCCACGGGCGAGCCTCCCGTAGCAAGCCCAAGAACGGAGCCGGGGTTTGCCCGGACCAAGGCTGCAATTTTTCGCGCCGCCAACTGGGAGGCGGCCTCGGGGGTGGGGTTGATAATGACTTCCATAACGACAAAAAAGGGTGGCAGCACAATTCGCGCTATCCGCAGATCCTTTGCGCCCCAAACCCTCCAACGTCACGCCCAAACTTCACCCTCGATTTTACGCCGTACGACTTTCTTCTCCCTCCCGGACCGCTAAACTCGCGTCATGGCCTACCGCTCCACCGCTGAATTTATCGCCGCTTTGGAAAAAGCGGGCGAACTCGTGCGCATTCCCTTCCCCGTCGCCACGGAGTTGGAAATCACCGCCTGGGCCGACCGCGAGATGAAATCCCCCGGCGGCGGGAAGGCGCTTCTTTTCGAACAGCCCACCGTCCATGGCGTCCCGTCGTCCTTCCCGCTCGCCATCAATACGATGGGTTCCCGCAAACGAATGGCTCTGGCCCTCGGCATCGACCACATCGACGACCTGATGAACCAGATGCGCCTCATCCTCAAGGCCAAGCCCCCCACCAACCTGCGCTCCGCCTGGAACCT
>QQND01000033.1 GCA_003402745.1 Verrucomicrobiota bacterium | reverse complement strand
GTAAGTCCCTCTGGGAGAGGGAGCCGGCAGTCGGGCTCGAACCGACGACCTGCTGATTACAAATCAGCTGCTCTACCAACTGAGCTATACCGGCGTACAACAACCGTTCCTTTAAAGCACACCCTTCAAAAGCACGCAAGCTTCCGCCGCAAACCTGCCTGCTTCAAATCTCAGCTCCCCCGCTTTTCAAATCATGCCGTTTCCCAGTTTCAGTTCTCGTCATCCCCCCCTCCCGATAGCGCACTATTAGCTCTAAGTCTCCGCCCTATGTGCTCCCGCCCGTTCGCTGATCCGTTGTCTTCGCCCCGGACTACAAAATGGTTCCTCCTTTTGTTGGCCGGACTGCTTATAGCCGCTTCTCCTTCTCTTTTCGCACAGTTGGAAACGGTTTCCAGTCCCAGCGCCGGTGCCAGTAAACCGTCCGAGACACAATCCCAGGCCCCAGCAGATTCAGGTCTTCCAGCGCCTCAAGAGTCCGGCGCAGCCGCGCCCGCCCTTGGCCCCGGAAGGCCGGACGCGCCCATGCAAGGTCACCAGCTAAAACAGGCTCTTCAAATTCGTGCGGGCGAAAAAATCGTTTTTTTTGGCAGCAGTGTAGGTCATGCCGTCTTTCAAGACGGATTTCTGGCCGCCTTGATTCAGTCCGCGCTGGCTGATGACAAGGCCATTTTCGTAGACCATACCCTCGCCGGCGATGCGGTCTCTGATTGGCGAGTGGCTCCTCCTGCGGCCTTGGCGGAGCGGCTCCAGGCGGCGACTCCCGATGTTATTTTTGCCTTTTACGGTGCGGTGGAGGCGGCCTCCGGCGAAGCGGGCTTGGCCCAGTTCCTCAAAGATTTGGCTGCTTTTGTGAAACACGTCCGCAATGCAAAGGGAGGGACAAAAGGGCCTGTCCGCCTGGTGTTGGTCGGCCCGCCCGCGAGGGAACGGCTTCTGGAGCTATTTTCAAAGGAAGGGGTGCAGGCTAACGCAAATTTGAAGCTTTATTCGGAGGCAATGGCTGGGTTTGCAAGGGACGCGGGAATTTCTTTTTTTGATCTTTATGGAGCTACTGAAGCGCTTTTTGCAACGGGTCCACAACGTTCGGCTTTACTGCCAAAACGCTGGGGCGCTCCACAAAGCGCGCTCACGATGAACGGCGGATTTTTAACAGAAGAGGCAAACCGACTGCTCGCTCCCGTCCTGTTTGAGGCGCTTTTCGGACGCTCAGCCCCCGAACTGGGTGCGGCGGCGACGGTCTCTGGACGCTCAGTAGAAGGCAAAACAACCGAGCGCGTTGGTGCTGGGGGGGCGGCGGAGGGGGAACTGCCGTTTGAGGTGGCCGCGGGGTTGCGGGGCAGTTTGTTCGCATCCGAAGTTCAGTTCCCGGATCTTATCAAGCCGGTTCAGATGGAATGGGACGCTTCGGGTCGGCTCTGGGTTTTATGCTTTTCCACCAAAGACGGGAGGGGGCGGCTGTTGCTTCTGGAAGATTCTGACGGGGATGGACAGGCGGATCGGAGCACAATTTTCGCCGACGGGTTGGCGCAGGATTCCAGCTTTGTCCTCTACCGGGACGGGGTTTTGCTCGGCGAGGGGACGGAGTTGTGGTTGCTGCGGGATCCGGCAGGCTCGGGGAAGGCAAGTGAACGGCGGCGGGTTTTGTCGGGGCTTGCGAAGCCTAAGCCGGGATCTTCGCGCAGGATCATGGTGTTGGATCCCAAGGGCGGGGTGCTTTTGCATGACCGTGCCCATGCGGGGAGGGTTGAGACAGGCTTGGGCGCGAGCGAGGCGCATGGGGGCGTGTATCGGTTTGAGCCGTCCTCCGGGCGGTTAGAGGTGGTTTCGGCAGTGGCTGATACGGAATGGAGCTGGAGTGTTCTGGATGGCTGGGGCCGCGATTTATCCCGGGTGGCGGAGGGACGCTGGCAGGCTTTTTGGCCGCAGGCGCCGGGCGGTATTACAAGCGCGCTAATTTTGGAAAGCCGCCGGTTTCCCTCGGAATGGCAGGGGAGTCTTGTTGCCGCGACCTCCAGCGCCCCGGCTGGGCTCAAGATGGCGGCGCTGAAGGCTGAGGGAGGAATCCTGCGTGGCCAGGGAGCGGTGGATTTGGTGAAGGCCCGTGGGACAGATCTTTCTCCTTTGGCGCTCGCGGTTGCACCCGATGGCGCGCTTGTTTTCAGCGAAGGCACGGACGGCAGAGGGCGTATTTACCGGGTTGTTTCCGAAAATCATGCGGCCGCAGAAAGCGCGCGGACCGGAGGGGACGGGATCTTGGCTCTGCTGGAGCGCCTGAAGGGCTCCGAAATGGGGGATCGCCAGCGTGCCCGGAACGCATTAGCGGCGTACCCGGCGCCGGAGGTGCTGGAGGCTTTGCGGCGCTGGGAGCTTGGTTTGCAGAAGACGGCTGCGGCTTACGAGCGGCAGCGTTTGGAGTCGCTTTGGTTGCGGCGCTGGTTGGACGGTCCGGAGCTGGAGGCGAGCCGGTTTTTACTGGAGGAGATCCTAGGGTCGCCTGAGCCTGAGGTGCGCGCGGCGGCGGTTCGGGTTGTGCAGGAAAGCCGTCGGGTTCTGTCGGAGGCCGCGCGTCTTTTGGAGCCACTTGCTGCGGACAGCCACCCGATGGTGAGGAGGGAGGTGTTGATGGCTGCTGGAAATTTCAACACATACGATCCGGCCGCGGTCGCGCTTGTGCACCGGGTGCTGGGACAGCCTTTGGACGCAGGAATCGAGCGTGTGGCGAAGGCGGCCTTGCAAAAGCTGGAGCCCGACTCAGCGCGAATGATTGTGCCAAAGGAGGGGAAGGCGCTCAAATTTGTGCTGGCGCGTCTGACGGTCGCTGAACTTGCCAGGGCGCCGGGTGTTGAGCGGGTCTGGCAGGCGCAGGTGGACCGGGCGGGAATGGCAGAGTCGGTGAGGGAGTCCGCTCTTCAATCTCTTGCTAAGGCGCACGGCCAAGGCAAAGCCGCGGAGATCGGGCTGGCCATCGGTAGAGCCGAGGCGGCCAGTCCCCGGGATGCGGCGCTGGGGGAGGCGCTAGGGGAGCTTTTGCTCAGGAGCCCTGCTTTGGAACTGCGGGCGGCGGCGGGAGTGCTTGAGAAAGTGGCGGCGGCAGCCAGGAACCCGAAGGTTCGCGCACTCGCCCATGCTGCGTTGCTGCTGAGCGTCTCCGATCGCGTTGGGCTTTGGCGCCGATTAGAGAAAACGCCGCAGAGGCAGTTGGACCTGCTCTCGGCTTTTCCGCTCTTGGCAGACGAGGGGGTGCGTCAGGAAATGCGGCCGCTTCTTGTGCAGGTGCTGGAAGGCGGGCAGGGGACCGAGGTGTTGGGGACTGCGGCCGTGCAGGCTTTACCGCTCACGGGGGAGGCTTGCGGGGCGAAAAACTTTGACGTCCTCGCGGGGCAGATTATCCGAGGTCGTTTCGTTGCTGAGGCCGCGCTGGCTATGACGCAACTTCCCGCGAAATCCATGGGCGGTGAGCGAGCGGGAGAGCTTGGGGCGTTGGGGCCCGTTGTTTCCGCGCTGACGCAGTGGCTCGCCGCAGTTCCTGCAAAGGACCGCGCGAGCTCGCAATATGCGGTTGCCTTGCAGTTGGGCCGGACACTCGCGGGCAGTCTGGAGTCTCAAGCGGCGGCGGCGGACCGCAAATTACGCGAGATGAGGTAGGTGGAGGTTAATTTTTGGAGTGCGAGTGAGAACTCCTGAGCGGCCGGTGCTGAACCTATTGGGGGGGAGGGGACTGTTGCTGAAGGCGTGGCACGAATCCTGCTCATAAAGCGAGGGTTATAACCCGCTGTTTTTATGAAAACTACCGCCTCCCAATCCTGCACCTTCGGGCCGGACAGTTCGTCCCTAATTCACCCCGGTTTGGCCGGGTTTGCATCGCGCCGCGATTTCCTAGTGAGGAATGGCCTTGGGTTTGGTGGACTGAGTTTGGCAGCGCTATTTGGCATCAACCCGTTTGACTTAAATGCAGCGACGACGGGGGCCGGGCCTCTTGCTCCTCGGGCGCCTCATTTTCCCGCGAAAGCCAAGGCGGTGATTCAGATTTATGCGGCAGGCGCCCCCTCGACCGTGGATACTTGGGACTACAAGCCCGAGTTGGAGAAGGCGAATGGGAAAAAAATTCCTGGTTACGAGGGTCTTGCGTTTGCTTCGCCGTTCAAATTTGAAAAGAGCGGCAAGTCTGGGATTGAGGTCAGTGAAATTTTTCCTGAGCTGGCGAAACACGTCGACGAGATGGCGGTGATCAAGTCACTGTTCACGGAGATTCCGGACCATGTGATCGCGGGCAAGATGCTGAACACAGGTTCGGGGCAGCTCTCCAAACCGAGTCTCGGTTCCTGGGTCACCTATGGGTTGGGGAGCGTCAACCAGAACATGCCTGGGTTTATCACCCTGGGCGGTAGTCCTGATTATCGGCAGTGCGCTTTCCTTCCCGGCATCTATCAGGGGTGTAACGTTAATTACAACCCTACGGCGAATCTCACGACGATTTTGGCCAACATTCGCAGCGAGTTCAGTACTCTGGAGCGGCAACGCCGACAGATCGATTTTGCGGCTCAATCCAACAAGGAGCATGCGGCGATGCTCCAAAAGGACGAGCAACTGGAAGCCCGCATTCAGGCGTTTGAGATCGCTTTCAAGATGCAGACGGAGGCCACGGATGCCTTTGACATCTCCAAGGAGACTGAGGCGATGCGTGAAAAGTACATGGGTTCGGCGACTCCCAAGACCGCGGGCGAGCGGGCAATGCGCGAAACTGGATCGCGTATGCTGGTGGCTCGGCGTCTCGTCGAACGCGGCGTGCGCTTTGTCCAGGTGGCGACCGGCAACTGGGACCACCACGACAGCATCGCGACCAAGGCCAAGGACGCAGCCACGGCGGTGGACGGGCCCGCCGCCGCGTTGCTTACGGATCTCAAGGAGCGCGGGTTGTTGGATTCAACACTGGTGATTTGGGGGGGCGAATTTGGCCGTACGGTGACCTCTGGTGGCGGCGGCGCAGGCCTGCCTGGACGTGACCATAACGGAAACGCGATGGTGTCTTGGATGGCAGGTGGTGGAGTGAAGGGTGGGCAGAGCTATGGATCCACGGATGAATTCGGTGGTCGAGCCACGGAAAACAAGATGCACATCCATGACTTGCACGCGACGATTCTCGCTCTCCTCGGGTTCGACCACACCAAGCTCACCTACACCTACAACGGCCGGCCGTTCCGGTTGACGGATAACTTCGGCAACGTTGCGAAGGAAATCATCGCTTAATTACGTCTATGCGACTTCCAAAATCGCTCTCCTTTCCTTTAATGGCTGTGCTTGTTGCGCTGCCGTTTCTAACTTTCGCTCCCTTCGGAAACGCGGCAGTGACGCCTGCGATCACTCCGGAACAGAACGAGTTTTTCGAAAATAAAATTCGGCCGATTTTTGCCAATCACTGTTTTGAATGTCACTCCGCTGAGAAGGGCAAAACGAAGGGGAGCTTCAGTATGGATTCCCGCGAGGAAATTCTCAAAGGGGGCGAAACAGGCGCTGGGTTTAATCCCGGAGATGCAAAGGGGAGCACCATGATCAAGGCGGTGACCTGGGAGGACGATCTCCAGATGCCTCCGAAGAAGAAGTTGAGCGCCGAACAGATTGAAGACTTGAAGAAGTGGGTCGCCATGGGGGCGCCGGACCCCCGCGACCCGTCCAAGTCGGGTAAGAAGGACAAAAAGGCGCATTGGGCGTTCCAGCCTGTGCAAAAACCTACGCCTCCCACGGTCAAAAACGCCGCTTGGTGCGTGAACAAGATCGACAACTTTGTGCTGGCAAAGCTGGAGGAAAAACAGATGCTGCCCGCGCCCCAGGCGGAAAAGGAAACCCTTTTACGCAGGGCTTATTACGACCTTATCGGCCTGCCTCCGTCTCCCAAGGACATCGAAGATTTTTTGAAGGCCCCGAATCCTGATCAGGCTTACGCCGCCATCATCGACCGGCTTCTCGCAAGTCCTGCCTATGGGGAGCGCTGGGGCAGGTTCTGGCTGGATACCGCACGCTACTCGGACACGACTGGAGATCAGACGAGTCAGGCGGATCGCATTACAGAATATCGTTTTCCTTATGCCTGGACGTACCGCGAGTGGGTGATCAAGGCGATGAATAGCGATTTGCCGTATGACCAGTTCATCATTCAGCAACTCGCGGCTGATAAGATTCCAAACAATCCCAAGGAGAACTTGGCGGCCTTGGGTTTGATGACCGTGGGCCAGCGCTTCCCGATGAAGGACGATATCATCAACGATCGGATTGATGTGATTGGACGCGGTTTTCTCGGACTTACCATTGCCTGCGCCCGCTGTCATGATCACAAGTTTGATCCTGTCACGACCGCCGACTATTACGCGCTGCGCGGGATCTTTGCGAGTTGTACGGAACCCAAAGTGGGACCTCTCATCGCGGGAGACCCCCAGTCTCCGAAGTTCCTCGAATACCAGAATACTTTGGCGAAGATGGAGGCGAAAGCTGAAGAGGCGTTTTATAAAATCCAGAGGGAATACAACGAGAAGATGCTCAAAAACGGAGAAGCGATTTTTGAGGCCGTGACATTGACCCAAAAGTCGAGTTCGCAGGAGGACAAGGAGAAGGCCAACCAGATTATCGAGAAGAACAAATTGAGCAAAGCCCTCAATGTGGTCGTCCAGTCTACGATCATGTCGTCCAACCGTTTCCGTCCATTTGACGATATTTACGGTCCATTCTACAAGCTGATCAATGTGACGGATGGCAAGCGAGATGCGGTGATTGGCTCGATGCTCACCGGCAAGGACAAGTCCAAGTACAATTCCGAGGTCATTGCCTTCTTGAACGAACAAAAAGGTCCACTTCCCTCGGATCCGCATGAGGTTGCTGTTTTGGTCGGCAAGTTGTTTCAAAAGATCGAACCGAGAGTGGCCTCGCTGTACTCCACTTTCATGGACAAGACAAAGGATGTCTCCAACTCGCCGGACAAGGCTTTGATGGATCTTGCGACGTTTCCGATGCGCCTGCTCCCCGCGTCAGAGATGAGTGTTGAAAGGTTAATCGACGAGGCCAACAGAAGTCTCCCCAATCCCCCTATGCGCGGCCAGCTCCTGGTTGCTGCGGATTTTGCGGGGATCAATAAGTATAAGCTGACCTTCAAGGGGGGGCCCGTGTATGCGATGGTTCTTGAAGATGTGCCGCAGCCTATGGACTCGCCCGTTTACATTCGGGGCAATGCCCCGAAGCCTGGAGAGAAGGTCAAGACGGTGGCCCGGCGGTTTGTGGAGGTTCTGAGCGAGAACCAGAAGCCGATAGCGTTCAAGGAGGGCAGCGGCCGTCTCGAGCTTGCACAAGCCATTGCGAGTAAGAACAATCCTTTGACTGCTCGTGTGATGGTGAACCGGGTGTGGTTGCACCACTTTGGCGAGGGACTGGTGCGCACTCCCGACGATCTGGGGAATCAGGCAGGGGCCCCGACGCATCCTGAGTTGTTGGACTTTCTTGCGAACTGGTTTGTCGAAGATTTTGGTGCCCAGAAGAGGGCATGGTCGATCAAGTCCTTGCACAAGGCAATCATGACTACCCGCACCTACCAGCAATCCAGCAATACGGCGTTCAAGGGAGGAACGGTTGCGTATGACAAGATCGATCCAGCAAATTCACTTCTTTGGCGTGCCAACGTAAGGCGTCTGGATTTTGAAGCATTCCGCGACTCATTGATCAGTATGGCAGGGATCATGGAGCATTCCTTGGGCGGTCAGTCCTTCAACGTGAATGATGAGCCCTACAGTTTTCGTCGTTCGGTATACGCCTATATCGACCGCGGCGGGATGCCCGACTTGTTGATGCAATTCGACATGGCGAATCCCGACCAACCAAACAGCAAACGCACCTCCACGATTGTTCCGCAACAGGCGCTCTTTTTGATGAACAGCGCTTTCGTGGCTCAAGTTGTGCAAAATATTGTGAAGCGGCCAGAGATCGTACAGGCGGTCAGAGACGGCTCAGACAGAGGGATTGTCGCTGTGTATCGGGTTATTTTGCAGCGTAATCCCACCAATTCAGAGCGCGCACGCGCCATGGATTTCTTACTCAGAGAGAGAAAGGAAATCGATAGTATGAAAGCCGATGGGGCGAAACTGACGCAGGATGCGGCAAAAATGGCTGAGAAAAAAGTCAAGGCTGCTCAGACACAGAGCGGTAAGTCTGCGACGGCAGCCATTCAAAACGAAGGTGAGATGGTGCAGCGTGTCTCGTTCTCGACTTGGGAGACTTTGGTTCAAGCCCTACTTTTTTCCAACGAAGCCGCCTACGTAAACTAAGGGGAGGTTCTTTCCCGCTAAGAAAGAAAAGGCACGCCTCACAGCGTGCCTTTTTTGTGATGCTTGCGGAAGCTCTACGAACTCAGATCAGGTTCTCCGGATTGAGCCCGTGGAGCGACTTTGGAACAAAAACGCCATTTTCGCGGATCAGCTTGCCATCGAAATGGATGGTACCGCCGCCCCACTCGGGGCGCTGAATGTTTACGAGGTCCCAGTGTACCTGGGAGCGGTTACCATTTTCAGTACTTTCGTAGCATTGACCAGGGGTGAAGTGGAAGGAGCCGCAGATTTTTTCATCGAACAAGATGTCTCGCATCGGTTTGAGGATGTGAGGATTGAAGGCAATAGCGAACTCCCCGATGTAGCGCGCGCCTGGGTCGCTGTCCAAGATGGCGTTGAGTTTTGGGGTGTTGTTTGCGGTCGCGCCAACGATGCGGCCGGCCTTGAATTCAAGTCGGACATTGTCGAAGGCCGTGCCCTGATAGATAGTCGGCGCGTTATAGCTGATGTGGCCTTCCACGCTGTTTTTAACGGGAGCGGTGAACACCTCTCCATCAGGAATATTGTGTTGGCCGCCGCAGGGGATTGCAGCGATTCCCTTGATGGAGAATTTCAGGTCTGTGCCAGGGCCCTGAATGTGGACCTTGTTTGTGCGTTCCATGAGGGCTTTGAGGGCCTTCATACCGGGAATCATTTTGGCATAGTCCAGAGTGCAGACGTTGAAATAAAACGTCTCGAATGCTTCGGTACTCATGCCGGCGAGTTGCGCCATGGAGGGGGACGGCCAGCGCAGCACGCACCAGCGGGTTTTTTTCACCCGCCAGTCGAGTACAGGCTTCATTTTGCGGGCGATCAGTTTGAGTTGTTCTGGCGAGACATCGCTCATTTCTGTGATGTTTGCGCCGCCCCGTATGGCGATGTAGGCGTCCATTTTTTTCATCCGTGCCAGTTCCACGGAAGAGGCAAGGTCCAGTTGAGCATCAACGGCTCCCAGGGCAATTTCGCGGGTGACGGCGCCTTGGTGGAGTTGGACAAAAGGCAGGGCTCCGGCCTCGCGTACGGCACGCACGAGGGCGATGGTCATTTCTGGGGGGATATCGAAGGCATCGATAAGGGCTTTGTCGCCTTTTTTCAGACCAGTGGAGAAAGAGGCAAGCGATTTTGCCAGCTTGTCACAGCGGGGATCATGCATAGAAAATCAATTTGCCATAAAAACTCAAAAGGATGAAGTGAAACTCGCTGCGTTGAAAAAACTCGAGCGGGTTGCTTCTGGCCCTGCAACGGGGCTATAATGACGAGCTCTATGGAAAAGATGATTATCGTGGGCACCGGATGTGCCGGACTGACGGCGGCGGTTTACGCCGCGCGCGCGAATTTTGCACCGCTGGTTCTTGAGGGCCACGAGCCTGGGGGTCAGCTTTCAACGACGACGCTGGTGGAAAACTTTCCTGGATTTCCACAGGGGATCGAAGGGCCGGATTTGATTATGGCAATGAAAAGCCAGGCGGAACGTTTTGGAGCGCGTTTTGAGTACGCCACCGTGACGGAGTTTGAACCGGGGCAGGGGCACGTGCGGGTGAAGTTGGACGAAAAGTGGCTGGAGACAGAGACGCTCGTGATCGCCTCTGGGGCGTCTGCGAAGTGGTTGGGACTGCCTCGGGAAAAGGAGTTTGTCGGCCACGGGCTGACCTCCTGCGCGACCTGTGACGGGGCTTTTTATCGGAACGTACCGGTGTGTGTTGTGGGAGGTGGAGATTCGGCCTGCGAAGAGGCGACTTTTTTGACCCGTTTCGCGTCCAAGGTTTATTTGATCCACCGCCGCGACTCCCTGCGGGCGTCCAAGATCATGGCAGACCGTGCGATAAACCATCCCAAAATTGAAGTGCTTTGGAACAGTGCTCCTGTGGAGTACCTCGCGGATGCCGACGGAGAGATGCGCGGAGTGCTTCTGTCGGATACAACTACGGGCGCGACGCGTGAGCTTGAGGTGAAGTGTGTGTTTGTGGCGATCGGGCACACTCCAAATACGGGTCCGTTCCGCGGCAAGCTGGACATGGATGCAGATGGGTATTTGCTTCAAAAACAGGGAACGCACACCAACATAGCGGGGGTATTTGCCGCCGGAGACGTAGCTGACCGCACTTACCGGCAGGCGATTACAGCCGCTGGGCAGGGATGCGCTGCGGCCCTTGATGCGGAGCGTTTTCTGTCTCACCACGGCTAGCCTCGGGCGGCAAAAGCCGCTGGTGAAGCCATCCCTTATTGTATGTGGATTGTCCGTCTGGCGCTCCGTCGCCCCTATACCTTCGTGGTCGCAGCGCTTGCCTTGCTGCTGCTGACCCCGCTGGTGTTACTGCGCACGCCAACGGACATTTTCCCTGCTATCAATATTCCCGTTGTTTCCGTCATCTGGCAATACGCGGGGCTGAATGCGCAGGAAATCGAGCAGCGTATTTTGTATATTCACGAGCGTTCGCTGAGCGCCACGGTGAACGACATTGAGCACGTCGAGTCCAACGCTTACAACGGGGTGGGGATTATCAAAGTTTTCCTGCAGGAAGGAGCCTCGGTGGATGGAGCGGTGGCGCAGATTACGGCGGTGGCGCAGACGGTGACGCGCTTGATGCCGCCGGGCCAGATGCCGCCGCTGATCATTCGCTACAGCGCAGCGACGGTGCCTGTACTTCAGTACTCGTTGACGAGCACCTCGCTTTCTGAGGGGGAAATCTACGACACTACTCTGAATCAGGTCCGGACTTCGCTTGTGACTGTTCCCGGCGCGCAGATTCCATGGCCCTATGGGGGTAAAACGCGTGTGGTGTCTGTGGACCTTGACTTGACGGCCCTCAAGGCTCGAGGCATGACCCCCCAGGATGTTGTCAATGCGGTGAGCACGCAGAATTTAATCATGCCCAGCGGTACGGCGAAGGTGGGCGATACCGAGTATGACGTCGAAGTAAACGCCAGCCCCCGGATTCTTGAAGAACTCAACGGGCTGCCGATACGCACGGTGGGGAACACAGTCATCAGGTTGGGAGAAGTCGCTCAGGCGCGTGACGGCTCGCAGCCGCAGCAAAATATTGTGCGCCACAACGGAACACGCGGGGTGTTGCTGACAATTCTCAAGAGCGGCATGGCATCGACATTGACCGTGGTGAAGGGGATCAAAACGCAGCTGCCGCGAGCATTGTCGACGGTGTCTTCGGAGATTGTGGTGAAGGAGTTTTCGGATCAGTCCCTGTTTGTGCGTGCCGCGATCGAGGGCGTGCTGCACGAGGGCGTGATTGCGGCGGCGCTCACGGCGTTGATGATTCTATTGTTCATCGGTTCGTGGCGCAGCACGGTGATCATCGCTCTTTCCATTCCGCTGGCGGTTTTGAGTTCGATCGCGGTCCTGAGCGCGTTGGGGGAGACCATCAACCTGATGACGTTGGGCGGACTGGCCCTCGCCGTGGGAATTCTGGTGGATGACGCGACCGTGGAGATTGAAAACGTGCACCGCCAGATGGCCATGGGGAAGCCGCTCACGGAAGCAATCTTGGCTGGGGCGGAGGAAATTGCGCTGCCTGCGTTGGTGTCGACGTTGTGTATTTGCATTGTTTTTGTGCCGATGTTTTTTCTGAGCGGCGTGGCGCGTTATTTGTTTGTGCCGCTCGCTGAGGCGGTCGTCTTTGCAATGCTTGCGAGCTACGTGCTTTCCCGGACGTTGATTCCGACGATGGTGCAGTGGTTTTACAAAAACAGCAGCTACGCCGGCCATGGCCATGGAGCGCCTCCTCGGGGGCTGTTACGGCCCTTCACTTTGTTTCAGCGGGCTTTTGAGGCGGGCTTCGAACGCTTTCGGCTGGGGTACCGCTACCTGCTCTCTGCCTGTTTGCAGCGTCGGGTTGTTTTCACAATTCTCTTTTTACTGTCGTGCGCCGCTTCAGTTTCGATGGCGCCGGTGCTTGGCAGGGATTTTTTCCCGACCGTTGATAGCGGCCAGATTCGGCTTCATCTTCGCGCGCGCTCCGGCACGCGCATCGAGGAGACGGCTCAGTTGGTTGAGAAAGTGGGGCAGAGTATTCGCCGGATTATTCCGGCCAGGGATCTGGACGGGATTTTGGACAACATCGGCATTCCTAACTCGGGCATCAGTCTGAGTTATTCTAATAACGGTCTGCTTGGAACGGGCGATTCGGATGTACTCATTTCGCTTAAAAAAGGCCACGCACCTACAGCGGAATACGAGCGGAAGATCCGGCACCAGATGGCGCGTGAATTTCCGAGCACGCTTTTCTATTTCCTTCCTGCAGACATCATCAGTCAGACGCTCAACTTCGGCTTGCCTGCACCGTTCGATATTCAAATCCGAGGCCGGGACCAAAACGGAAACCGGTTGGTGGCATCTAAGCTTGCCGATCGTATCCGGCAGATTCCGGGGATGGTGGACATCCGTATTCAGCAGCCGGCGGACCTGCCGCGTCTGCAGATCAACATTGACCGGGAGAAGGCGTCGCTGATGGATTTGAGCGAGCGGGATGTGGCGAATTCTGTGCTCTTGAGTTTGAGCGGGAGTGGACAGACCCAGCCGGTGTTTTGGCTGAACCCAAAAATCGGAGTCCAGTATCTTGTCAATTTCAGAGCCCCCGAAGCTGCGATGGACTCTCTGGAAGCGCTTGCCGGGATTCCCGTGACCCGCAACACCGTGGGTGAAGGAGATGGGCAGCGGCTCAGCAACCTGGCCTTTATCAATCGGACGCAGGGTGCGCCGCTAATCACCCACTACAACATCATGCCTGTGATTGATGTATTTGCCGGGGTTGCGGGCCGCGATCTGGGGAGGGTTCTGGCGGAATTGGAGCCTGTGCTGGATGAGTTCCGGAAGGAACTCCCGCGCGGTTCTTTCATTGAACTGCGGGGTCAGGCGGAAACGATGCGCAGTAGTTTCATTGCGCTGGGGCTGGGTCTTGTGGGAGCGGTGGTTCTGATTTATTTGCTGCTGGTGGTCAACTTCCAGAGTTGGTTGGATCCGTTTATCATCATCATGGCGCTGCCTGGTGCGGCTGCCGGCGTGGTGTGGGGGCTGCATCTCACGCAGACTTCGTTAAGCGTGCCGGCGTTGATGGGGGCGATTATGAGCCTAGGGGTGGCAACGGCCAATTCGGTGCTTGTCATAAGCTTCGCGCGTGAACGGTTTGAAACCGGCGTTTCGGCGGCCAGCGCGGCTTTGGAGGCAGGCTCCACGAGGTTGCGGGCCGTGGTGATGACCGCTTTGGCGATGATCATCGGGATGGTGCCAATGGCATTTGGGAACGGTGAAGGGGGCGAGCAAAATGCGCCCTTGGCGCGTGCCGTCATTGGGGGACTTTGTTTGGCAACGGTTGCGACCTTGTTTTTTGTCCCCGCAGTCTATGCGTTACTGCATCGCAAGAAGTTTTCCGCAGAGACTCTGTCCCCGCTTTTGAACGAGGCCGCGTTGGCCGCCCATTGATTACATATGAAAGGTATCGCAATCCCCAAAGTTGGAATGATCAGCCTCGGCTGCGCTAAGAATCTCGTTGATGCAGAGATCATGCTTGGCAGCGTGCTCAAGGAGGGGATGGAAATCACGTCCAATGCCGATGAGGCAGACGTGCTCATCGTAAACACGTGCGCTTTTATTGATTCGGCGAAAGAGGAATCCATTGAGGCGATTTTGGAATCCCACGAGCAGCGTGGGATGAAAAAGCGGGCGGGCCAGAGGTTGATTGTGACCGGTTGTATGTCGCAGCGGTTTTCGAAGGACCTGGCTGGGGAGTTGTCGGAAGTGGACGCCTTTCTGGGGCTGGATCAGGTTGCGGATACTGGGAAGCTGATCAGGCAGGTGCTTGCGCGCCCGCTGAGTCCGGGACTGAGCTCCGACCCGAAGGCGGTCGCTGTGCTTACCGACGAGGCGTGGGAACCCCTGAACTTGGTGACACGCAAACCGGTTTATATTCCAGACTGGGACACGCCGAGAGTGCGTCTCACGCCGAATCACACGGCGTACACAAAAATTGCAGAGGGCTGCAACCATCCGTGTTCGTTTTGCGTGATTCCGCAGATGCGGGGGCGGCATCGCTCCCGCACGATTGCCTCGGTGGTGGCCGAGGTGCGCCAACTGGTTGCGGACGGAGTGAAGGAAATCAACCTCATTTCCCAGGACACCACGTATTACGGGATGGATCTGTGGGAGGAAAAAGCGGGTCCCCGTCAGCCGGTGGATTCTTCGCGCGGGACGACGTTGACGCTGCTGCTCAAGGAACTGAATGCGATCGAAGGCGATTTTTGGATACGGCTTTTGTACACACATCCCGCGCACTGGAGTGACGAACTGATCGAGGCCATTGCGGCTTGCGAAAAGGTGTGTCGATACATCGATATGCCCCTGCAGCACATTCATCCGCGGATGCTTAAAGTCATGCAGCGCGAAACGAGCAGTGAACATATCGAAGATTTGATCGCCAGGATTCGTGCTGGGATTCCAGGGATAGCGATTCGGACGACCTTCATTGTGGGCTTTCCCGGGGAGACGGAAGAGGAGTTTGAATACCTCTTGGACTTCATCAAGCGCACTCGGTTTGAGCGACTGGGAGTGTTTACCTATTCGCAGGAGGAGGGTTCTAGGGCGGCGAAGATGGAGGGGCATCTTCCTGCCAAAACCAAGCAGGCGCGTTATCGGAAAGCAATGAAGTTACAGCAACGTATTGCCGGTGAAATTTCAAACGAGCAGGTGGGCCGCGTGGTTCGGGCCGTTGTGGATCAGCCAACGGTCGCGCGTGCTCAAGCGGACGCGCCTGACATCGACGGACGCATTCACCTCACAAAACCCGCTGCGGTGGGCGAGTTCATCGAGGTGCGGATCACCGGAACGCAGGTGTACGACCTGGTGGGAGAGCCCGCATGAGGCGGAGGGGAGCGCCAGCTGTTTTACGGGAATTGTCCGTGGACGCTCCTGAGGTTTTTGCAGACTAGTAATCCCTAGTTGTCCTCTCCAACGGGGGCGCAAGCGCAGAACAAATTGCGATCGCCCCACACATTGTCGATCCTGCCCACGGGGGGCCAGAATTTTGCCTCGCGCAGCCACTTGGCGGGAAACGCAGCCTGTTCCCTTGAATAGGGGCGGTCCCAAGAGTCTGCGCAGACAACGGTTGCTGGATGCGGGGCATTTTTGAGCACGTTGTTTGCGGGGTCGGCTTCGCCGGTCTCCACGGCCGTCATTTCGCCGTGGATGGCAATCATGGCGTCGCAGAAGCGGTCGAGTTCGGGTTTGGATTCGCTCTCGGTGGGCTCGACCATGAGGGTGCCTGCCACCGGCCAGCTCAGGGTAGGAGCGTGGAATCCATAGTCCATGAGGCGTTTTGCAACATCCTCTGCAGTGGTGGCTTTGAACCCGCGCAAGTCTAGGATACACTCGTGAGCCACCCAGCCGCTGGTGCCTTTGAAGAGGATGGGGAAGAAAGCCTCGAGGCGTTTTGCGATGTAGTTGGCGTTGAGAATTGCAAGACGCGTGGCTCCGGCGAGGCCGTCTGGCCCCATCATCCGCAGGTACATCCAAGGAATGACAAGGATACTGGCGCTTCCTTGCGGCGCGGCCGAGACTGCGCCGGAGCGTTCGGCGGCACCGGCGCGCAGTCGTTCTGGAAGGAAGGGGGCAAGATGCGCGGCGACTCCAATGGGGCCGACGCCGGGACCACCCCCGCCGTGGGGGATACAGAACGTTTTGTGCAGGTTGAGATGGCAGACGTCCGCCCCGAAATCGCCTGGACGGCAGAGGCCGACCTGCGCGTTCATGTTGGCGCCGTCCATGTAAACCTGCCCGCCATGGGCGTGGATGAGCTCGCAGATTTCGCGAATGCCTTCTTCAAAAACTCCGTGGGTGCTTGGGTAGGTTACCATGAGCGCCGCCAGACTGGCCGAGTGCAGGTCCACTTTGGCGCGTAAATCGCCGAGGTCGATATTGCCGTGCGTGTCACAGGAAACCGTGACCACCCGCATGCCCGCCATCACGGCGCTTGCCGGGTTGGTGCCATGGGCGCTGGTCGGGATGAGGCACACATTGCGGTGGGCTTCCTTGCGGGCGAGGTGGTATTCCCTGATGACCAGTAGTCCTGCATATTCGCCCTGAGAGCCTGCATTGGGCTCCAAACTCACGGCTGAAAATCCGGTGATCTCGGAAAGCCAGCACTCCAGTTGGCGCATCATTTCGGCGTATCCGGCGGCCTGGTCGGGTGGACAAAACGGGTGGAGCGCCGCAAATTCGGGCCACGTGACGGGCAGCATCTCGCTCGTGGCGTTTAGTTTCATCGTGCAGGACCCCAGCGGGATCATGGAGTGGACGAGTGAAATATCCTTGGCCTCGAGGCTCCGCATGTAGCGCAGCATCTCCGTCTCGGTGTGGTGCTTGTGAAACACAGGATGGGTGAGAAACGGGGTGGAGCGTGTTTCCAAACGAGGCTGATCGGCGAGCACTTCTACCGCGAAGGCGTCGAAGTCGGGGGTTCCCTGACCCCCTGCGACGCTCCAGAGGGCTGCAAGATCCGCGATAGTCGCGGTTTCATCCAGCGCAATGCCGACTCCCTCCGGAAGAGCCCGCAGGTTCATCCCCGCCTCCAGCGCGCGCGCCAACCATTCATTACGTTCCGTTGGGGAGAGGTACACGGTGAGCGTGTCGAAAAAGTCTGCTGAGTGGAGCTTGTGGCCTAGTGTTTCCAAAGCTCGAGCAAGAATCCTCGCGAGCGAATGAACACGGCGCGCGATGGCCTTTAATCCCTCCGGGCCGTGGTAGACGGCGTACATGGACGCGATGACGGCTAGGAGCACCTGGGCGGTGCAAATGTTGCTGGTCGCCTTGTCTCTTCGGATGTGCTGCTCGCGAGTCTGCAGGGCGAGTCGATAGGCGGGGCGGCCCTGGGAGTCGTGCGAAAGGCCGACCAAGCGTCCTGGCATGGTGCGTTTGTAGGCGTCGCGGGTTGCTAGATAGGCCGCGTGTGGGCCACCAAAACCTAGGGGAACGCCGAAGCGCTGGGTGGAGCCGACGGCGATGTCGGCGCCCCAGGTTCCGGGGGGCTGGATCAGGGTCAGCGCAAGAGGATCGGCCGCCACGATGACCAAGGCGCCCGCCTCGTGTGCGCAGCGTGCGAGGGATTGGAAGTCCCGAACAGATCCGAGGGTATCGGGTACTTGGAGGAGAATCGCAAAAATTCCCTGGTTAGGAGCGAACGTATGGGCGTCTGCCACGAGGACCTGCAGGCCGAGGGCTGTGGCACGGGTGGTGACGACGGCGATGGTCTGGGGGTGGCAGTGTTGGTCAAGAAGGACTGTTCTTTGTTCTGGCAATCGGCTGGCGGCCAGAGCCATCCCGACGGCCTCGGCGGCGGCCGTTGCTTCGTCCAGCATGGAGGCGGTTGCGATGTCCATCCCGGTCAGGTCGAGAATCATCGTTTGAAAATTGGCGAGCGCTTCGAGTCTCCCCTGGGCGATCTCCGCCTGGTAGGGGGTGTAGGCAGTGTACCAGCCCGGATTTTCAAGGATGTTGCGTAAGATCACCGGAGGCGTGATGCAGCCGTGATAGCCCTGGCCGATAAAACTCTTTAAGAGGGTGTTACGGGCGGCGAGGGCCTTGAGTTCAGAAAGTGCGGCATGTTCTCCGATGGCGTTTGGAAGTGCCATTGCCCCTGGCAACCGGATGGCGGGAGGGACGGTGGCGTCGATGAGGGTGTCCAGAGAATTGAGGCCGAGGGGTTGGAGGAGCGAGGCGAGGTTGGAGGGGTTGGTTCCGAGGTGCCTGCGGCTGAAGGAATCCAAGGGGCTCAACAGTTCGGTCGCCGTGTGCGGTCCGTTTTTCTCTGGTTTGGAATGCATCCCACCAGCCTGCTATTGGGGGAGGCCTTGTGGCAAGCGTTCGCGGGCCGGGTGGTGGTAGAGGCCGAGTGTTTGGGATGTTTTGGGACACGACCGGGAGAGGGGCGAGAAACGAATTCCTGACTTGGGCTTGGATGATTTGTGTTGCGCCCCAACATTACTGCGTTAAGTTGACTAAATTCGCAGGCAGCCTATAGGAGGCACGGCCTGTGCTCATTCTAAGGATATGATGCAATCGAGTGAAGGCGGGGAGCGTTCGGGTCCAGAACCCATTGCTTCGGAAAAAGTCACCCATGAGAGGAAAGTGTTTTTTCTTGATCTCAAGGAAAACCAGCGCGGTCGTTTTTTGAAAATCACTGAGGACGTGGGAGGAAGGCGTGACACCATCATGCTGCCAGCCCCTGCGTTCCGCGAGTTTTTGGAAGCGCTCCAACGCTTGGTGGAGTTTGAGGAGAAGCTTTAAGGTTTCTGTCCGAACTTGGGGCTTGGGGCTTGAAATAGGGGCTTTAAGAGCTGGATTTCTTGAAGACTTTGAGTGCCTGAAACTTGGATGCTAGCTGAGGGCATTTTTGGCTGCCTTGGTTTATAGCCGTACTTGGGTGGACTTGTGAGAGGCTGCGAGGGCACCCTTTTAGTTGACCGCAACTTGCCTGGGCTCCTGGCGATTCTCGCTGTGTTTGTCGAAAGGAACCGACTTCCGCTACCTCTCGATGGCTTCCTCGGGAACCAGCCCAGAAGCGGCCTGCGGCCTTCGTTGGCCTCGCTTCTGGCCGTACAATACACGGCTCAGACACAACCCCTGTGCCGGTGCGCAGTAGGAGGTTTTCCTCGCCGAGGGAGAGTCGATGAAGGAGCGCATCCATTCCAAGGTCTGCTTACCCTGAGCCATTCTAACCATCGAACCGGTCAAAAGACGGACCATCCTGTATAGAAAACCGTCCCCCTCGAATCTGAGGCTGAGGATGGTCCCTGTGCGCTTTACGGCAATCTGGTGGATGGTTCTGAATGTATTCTCATCGGGTTTGCCCCGGTTGGCTGCAAAGGCGGCGAAATCGTGTGAACCGCTGAGGATTTCGGCGGCTTGGCGGAGGGCTTCGATGTTAATGGGGGAGGGGACGTGCCAGACGCGGCCGAT
Source organism: Verrucomicrobiota bacterium (assembly GCA_003402745.1). GTDB lineage: Bacteria > Verrucomicrobiota > Verrucomicrobiia > Chthoniobacterales > Chthoniobacteraceae > Chth-196. The sequence goes on along the minus strand of QQND01000033.1, from coordinate 12,031 downwards.
TTCCAGAGGATGCAGGCTGCGTGCGTTGCATACTCGGTATGTATAGATTTTGCCCGTGGCGCTGAAGCGCGCGTGAAAGCCCGGAGCGGCCAATCTCGCGTCCAGGACTCGGACTGCCCTTGGAAGGTGCCCGTTGAGAGCGCCTTCCCATGCGTTCAGGGGAATCCGACTTGGGGGAAGGTCCACATGAGCGACCTGCCCCAGTGCGTGCACGCCCGCGTCCGTGCGGCCTGAGCCGTGGACTGGGCAACGCTCCCCTAAGAGAAATGTGAACGCCCGTTCAAGAGCATCTTGGACGGTATTTCCCGAGGCCTGACTTTGCCATCCGTCAAAAGCCCCCCCGTCGTAGGCGACAATCAGGCGCAGGCGCAAACGGTTGGGTTCCTGGCCATCCAGGGGGCGGGGTGGCTGCTGGGGTTTCACCGTGAGAGGATTCAGGGGGCGAGAAAACTTTGCGCGTCCAGCCAGCCCTGGAGGATCAGTTGGGCGGCCACCTGATCGATAAGTCCGCGACTCTGTTTGGCGTTGCGGCCTGCGTCATGGAGGGCGCGCTGGGCGGCGACGGTGGTCAACCGTTCGTCCCAGAGAACGATTTTTATTTTGGGCACTCGTTTGCGGAGATCCTCTGCAAACGCCTCGGCTTTGAGGGCGGCGGGCCCCTTGCTGCCATCCATGTTTTTGGGAAGGCCGACGATGACAGCGTCCACGGATTTTTCCTGAATGATTTCAACGATCTGGGCGAGCGCGGCCTTTCCTGCAGTGATGTTCTGGAGCGGGTGGGCGAGCATTCGGAGTTCGTCGGAAAGAGCGAGCCCGATCCGGGCGTCGCCTGGGTCAATGCCTAGAGCGCGATTCATGGGAGAGGTTCGCCTGGGGAGAGGGGGCGGGTCAAGGGTGGCGGTGGGAAGCGGGTTTTGGGAGGGGGTTGGAGTGGCGCAGCAGAAGAGGTTGTTTCCTAGGGGTGGCGGTTTTGGGAAGATTGGCTGGAACTGAGAGCGTCGGCGGAGAGCTGCCTGAGGATGGAGTACTTGAGAAAGACCTCGCGGGCGCTGAAGCGCGCGATTTGCCACCCCCTTCGGCCGTCGATGAACCCGCCGCGAAGCACGTAGCCCCGAAGCCAGCGAAAGCCGCTGTGCAAGTAGGGGGAAAGCCAGTTTGTAGTCCGTCCGGCTGCGAGTTTGTCCTCCGCCCACAGCCGGGCGTAATGCCGGCCGCGGTTGAGGTGATCCGAGGCTCCTTTGAAGGAGTAGTGCTCCAAATCCCCGCGGAGCGCGACGACTTTGCCCCGCAGTTCGAGGCGTTCGTGCACGCGCCCGCCCGTGAAGATGCCGGAAGCGCGTCTGAACAAGCGGGTGAGTCGGTCGGGGTACCAGTCCCCGTGGCGGATCCAGCGATTGTCGTACAAAACGCAGCGGGGCATCGAGAATCCCTGAATTTCATCGGAGACATGCTGGTCTTTGAGACGTTGAATCTCCTCAAGTAGTGACGGAGAAATCGCTTCGTCCGCGTCAATACTGAAAACCCATTCGTGGGATGCGAGCTTCAGGACGTTGTTCTTTTGTGCCACGTAGCCGGGCCATGGAATTTCATGCCAGACTGCGTTGAAGGATTCTGCGATGAGGCGCGTGCCGTCCGTGCTGCAGGAATCTACGATCAGTATTTCATCGGCGATCGACTGAATCGAGGCAAGGCAGCGGGCGAGATTTTCCTCCTCGTTGAGAGTGATGATACCGAAAGTGATTTTCAAGGTCTGGCTTCTTTCCTGCGTTTTTTGGAGTCCCGGCTCAAAATTGTAATTAAAATGGGCGCGAGCCGCTTCAGTGAAATCAACTCCTGAAAGGTCCCTTCGGGAGTGCAGAGCAAAAATTAAATGTGGCATCCTCCCGTTCCAAGTCTGATCTGCACTTCCCGCCTCAATGATGCGATTGAAAATCAGTGGTGCTGAACGTGAGAGCCCCCGGAAGCGCCGGGACTCCAGGATAACGGCAGCACTCAGGCACAAAACATCCCTGCTTCCTGGGACGATTCGGACCTCGCCTGGAAAGTGGAACTGCCCGGCAAAGGGTGTTCGACGCGGATTGTTTCCGCCAAACGCATCTTTGTCACCGCGCCTGGTGGCGTCATGTATGCGCCGTGCGAGGACGGGACGGCGGTTCTGGTGCAGGTTGAGAATGGATTTAGGGTGTTGGCGGAAAAAAGGTTTGAGGACCGCATCATCGCGTCTGTGGTGCCTGTTGCGAACCGCCTTTTTGTGCGTGGCCAGACGCATCTTTACTGCATCCGTCGCCCCCGGGTAGACAGGCACGCCCGAAATGGAGGACCCATCTCGGGCTGCAACGGTGCGGCTTTTCGGTGCGTTTAGCGGTTCGAACTCCGCTTTCAGCATCGCTGGGAGTTGACTCACGACTGGGGAATTATCGGCATTGGCTGCGATGTTGTGGTCATCGCTCCGGTTCCGAGAGTTCCGTGTGCGGGCATGGCTCCAAAGAGCTATTTACGAAGCCCAGGGAAAGAGAGAGGATTGGGAACATGTCCGAAGCCTCTGAAGAAATTTCCGTGAGCTAGTTACGGCTTGTGCTCCCGTTTCCACTCCCATGAATCCTCCAAATTCTTCCAGTCGTTTTTTCGCTCAGATTCTACTCCCCCTTGCGATCTTCTTTGGTTTTGCCTTCCCTCGGGGCGTCCACGCCCAAAGCCGGGTCAGCGCACGAGACGATCTCGCCTGGCTCAAGGCGAAGGGAACCCTGCTTTTTGAAGATTCCTTTGACAGGGAGGAGACGGGCAACGGAGCCAAGGCCATCGGGAACGGTTGGGAAAGCGCTACGGCAGACCGCGTTCCCCATATTAAACAGGCCGCCATCGAGGCTGGAACGCTCAAAGTCAACGCTGCAGCAAAGGAGGCAGGACACGGTGTCCACATTCACCATGACGCGGGATTCGCTGATGGAGGCGTTTACATGCGGTTCAAGCTTCCCGGACTCAACAAGGGAGAAATGCTTCAGGCGGGATTCGTGGACCGGGAGGTTTCAGCGACGGTGCATGCGGGCCACCTCGGTTATGTTTTCCTCGCGGAAGCCTCAGTCGCGTTGAAAGATTCTAAGAGCTATTACTTGGAAGTTAAAAAGCGCCGGGACGCGGCCCAGGGCGAGCCAAGTCGGGAAGAGATGATAGCAATGGGCAAGGCCACCACGGTCACCGTGCCCTTCGCTGTCGGTCATGAATGGCATGAGTTAGTGCTGATCACTGAGAGGGACGTGATGCGGGCCAGCCTCGATGGCAAAGTGGTGAACGAGTACAAGTCCGCAGGTTTTGCGCATCCTGCTAAACGGTGGTTCAGTCTGGGCAGCGGCAGCACCTTCTGGATCGATGAAGTGAAGGTTTGGAAAGTGAACTAATCCCCGCGAATCGCGTCGATACAAGGATCCGGGGAGAAGACGGAGATGCTGGCGCGCGCGCACAACAGCGCGTTCAAAAAGGGTTTGTTTTGATGCGTGTGATCCGTTGAAGCACAGGGCAATGGACTGGCCTTTACGGTTGGTATTTGGGGAAGATGGACGGAGTCGGAAAACGATCTTCGTAGTTCGAATTTCCATCTCCGATGAACTCTTCGCGGGGTAGGTTCACCGCGGTCCAACTCGCAGGGCGTACGCGCACGACTCTGCCGGTGCGGATGCCTTCGATGATGAGGTCGGTTTCAAAACGGATCTGGATGCCGCTGCTGCCCAGAGGGGCGTCGCCGGGCAACTTCGCAACCTCCACGATGGGCCCTTTTGAAGCAATGTGTGCAGGCCCGTAATGTCCGCCTGCGTGCTTCAGTGTGTTCTCTGCAGCGTTCATCAGGACGGGAACATCCTTTTTGAAATCGGCGTAAAGAGAGGCGTCCATTCCGCCAAACAGGGTCGCAGTGACGCTAGCGCGGCCAAACTTACCATAGTTAACGGAATCGATCCAGGCTGGCATCCAACGTCTGCGAATGAAGGCATTGTGCGTTTCGGTCTGGTTGTCGGCTGAGCGTTGCATCGCCGCATCGTCGAGCCAGATGTCTGAGATATGAAACCGCGTGAAGATGCCATCCGGAGTGGGTTTCCAAACGATGCCGAGCATGACGGCCTGGCCTTCGAGGGCCTTTTTCCCCTCAGCGGGCCACACGCCTTCCGCGATCAGATCCTTGATGCCAAGGCATTCCCGGCCGCGCCAGATTCGGGTGGCGGCGTCGAAAGTCATTTTTTCTTCGCTGCAATTGCTGTCGGCGCCTTGCTGCGGTTCGCGGCTGGCAATAATCATGCCTTCATTGTTCTTGAGCTCCACTTCCTTGAGTTTCCAGTTCTTACCTTCTTGTAGGCAGTGGCTGGGTTCGTCTTCGAGCAGGAGGACATGGTTCTCGGCAGGAAAAACGCCGATGCCGCGATAGTGGCTTTGGTCGACGTCTTTGCTGTTGACGGGCAGGACCGGCACCGAGGAAGTCTTCGGGTCTGGTGGTAGGAATGCGCGGATGTGAAGCACGGTGCCGAGCGGGATGTCGCGCAGATCGGCTGTTGCACCGTGATATCGGACGACGCCGTACGGAAGCATGCTGAAGGGGTGCGGGTTGTTTCGATAGAACATCCCAACTCCTTGCACTCGGATGCTGCCTCGCCGGGTCGCATGGTCCACGAACACGAGTTCACCCCGATAAGAATGCGCTTTTTCTGAGGGTGGAAACTTACCCGCTTCGGGGCGGAAGACTTCTGGTTTTAGTTCTTGGCTGCTGGTTTTGGTTTCTTCGCTCGCGGCCGTTGCATCACTGCAGAACGCACATGCTAGCACCGACAAGAACCACCGAGAAGCCACGAGCGAAAAGCTGGGAATCAAAAAGAGGCGTTTCATAGGGGTGCGACGGCGTGAGGTGGGCGTCAGTAATGTGGGAAGATCGCGGGCGTTGGGAACCGTTGTTCAATGTTAAAGCCCGCACCGTCTGAGATGTATTCTTCTCTGGGCGTGTGTACGTCAGGCCATGCTGCGGGACGGACACGGACCACACGCGCTGGGCGCAGCCCTTCGGTGATGAGGTCGGTTTCGAATTGAATCTGAATGCCGCTGCTGCCTAGGGGAGCGGTTCCAAGCGTTTTGGTAACGTTGAGGATGTTTCCCCGTGCGGCCATTTGGCCGGGTCCAGCGGTGCCGCCTTCTGTATGCTTCAATGTGTTCTCGGCGCCATTCATGAGCGCGGCGATGTCCGTTTTGAAATCGCTGTAAAGTGAAGGGTCCATTCCCCCGAACAGAGTCGCGGTGATCTTTGCGCGGCCGAACTTGGCGTACTCGACGGTATCGATCCACGCGGGCATCCAACGGCTTCGGATGAAGGTCTTGTGCGTCTCAGATTGCTGGTGCGTCGCGTTTTGCATCGCTTCGTCGTCTAGCCAGATATCCGAGATGTGGAACCGGGTGAACACATTGCCGGGGGTGGGTTTCCAGAGGATGCCGAGTAGAACGGACTGGCCGCTCAGAGACTTCTTCCCGCTCGCGGGCCACGTGTCCTCGGCGATCAGGTGTTTGACCAGAAGGTATTCGCGGCCGCGCCACACGCGTGTGGCGCCATCAAAAGACAGCGTTTCGTCTTCGGTCTTAATTTCCACGCCTCCCTTCGGCGCACGGCCTGCGAGAATCGTTCCCTCGTGGTTTTTGACCTCCACTTCTTTGAGTTTCCAGACCAAGCCCTCGCTCTGGCACCGACTGGGCTCGTCTTCGAGGAGGAAGATGTGGTTCTCGGCCGGTGCCGTTCCTGGGCCCCCTGAGTCAGCTTTCTCTTTATTGTTAATTGGCAACACTGGCACGGCGGACGTCTTCGGGTCGGGCGGGAGAAAAGCGCGGACATGCAGCATGGTCCCGAGCGGAATATCGCGCAAATCGGCCGGCGCGCCGTGATAACGCACGACGGCATACGGCAACAAGGCGAAGGGGCGAGGGGAACTGAAGCGGAAGACTCCCGTGGATTGCACGCGAATACTGCCGCGCCGGTTGGCGTGGTCTACAAACACGAGTTCGCCCCGGTAGGAATGCGCTTTCTCTAGAGGGGGAAACTTCCCCGCAATGGGACGAAAAACCTCCTCCTCGGCAGATACCGCGGACAGGGCGAAGGCTAGGAATAGAGCACCAAGAGTGAGCAAACGACTCACAGAGTGATCACTTTGTTACTGTCGCCGTGCTGATCAGTCTCAACGCCCATGCGTTGGGCCATGAGAAGGAGAAGGTTGCTCATGTGGGCGTCTGAGTTTACCGGGCGGCTGCAGACTTGGTAATGCGCGGTGGTAAGCGCTCCGTCGTCATTCAGTGCGTAGCCTTGGAATCCCGCGGCGGTCTTGTTGAAGTCGAGATGGCTACCGTGCTTCAGACCAAGGTCGGCGCCGCCTGCGAGCACCAGCGGAAGGTTCGCGTTACCATGGCTGTGGCCATAGGACATGCCGCTGCCGAAGAGAGCCATCGTGGAGCCCAGCAGCGGCTTGCCATTGAGGTCCGTCGTTTCCGAGAGGCGGGTGAGGAAGTAGCTGAATTGCTCGATGGCGAAGGTGTCGTAGTTGGTGAGCTTCTCCATGTAGCCAGCATCGCCGCCGTGATGACTGAGTTGGTGGCGAGATTCGGTGATGCCGATTTCGGGAATGGCGAAGGCATCGCCTTCGCCGCCCAGGCTGAAGGTGGCTACGCGCGTGACATCCGTCTGGAAGGCCAGCACCATGAGGTCGTAAACAGTGCGGAAATAATCGCCCGCCAAAGTGGCTGCAACATCGCGATTGGTGCGTTTGCGATCCACATCAGAGATGCTCGGCAACGGCGTGTCTAGCCACTCATCTGCTCGGCGCGCGCGGATTTCCGCCTCACGCACGGAAGTGAGGTATTGCTCCATGCGGCCTTTGTCTGCCGTCCCCATTTTCTGCTCCAGTTGGCGCACTTCTGCGAGGTTGGCATCGAGCACGCTGCCTTTGCGGCGCAAGGCGCGTTTCTGGAATGCCTTCCCGCCTTTCGGTTCCTCAAAAAGAGATGCGAATATCTCGCTGCAACGACGTAGTGCAGGCAGTCGCACGCCTCCCGAGGTCCAGGCGAGGGAGTCGCCAGTCAACGCGACCTCCATCGAGGGATAACGGGTGTGCAGCGCGGTAATTTCTGCCATCTTCTGGTCCACGGAGATGGTGTTACGGTCGGAAGGTCCAAGCTTCCCTCCGGTGAGCCAAACGGAGATGCAGTTGTGGTGATGGCTGAGGGCTCCGGGGTGGTGGAGTCCGCTGATGGGCGTGATGGCCTCGCGGTGTTTCTCCAAAGGCTTTAGGGAGCGGGAGAACTTGTAATCGCGGCCTTCTGTGGTGATCTGATAGTTCAACGAGTGGACGCCGTTGGCGAGGTAGATGAAGGCGCTGCGCTTGGGCGTTGCGGTGGCGCTCTCAGCCGCGCGGAGCGGGACCATGCATTCGAGGAAGGGGAGCGAGATGAAACTGCCGAGAGCACGGAGGGCGTGGCGGCGGTTGATCAGCCAGGATTCAGAGAGGTAGTTCATGGGGGTTCTTGGTTGAAACAGGTTCTTGGTTCTTGGTTCTTGGTTGAAGAGGTTCAGCGGGAACTTGGGGCGTTCAGGAGATAGTGGATGAATCCGCCAACCTTGGCGTGGGTAAGCGCGGTCTGGTTGTAGATGGCGTCAAACTCCTCACGAGTAACGTAGCCTTGGTCTGAGGCCACGTAGAGCTGACTCTGAATCTCTGAGCATGAACGCTGGGAGTACCGCAAGAACTTGATGAATTCCGCATTGCTCCCGCCGTCGAATCCCTCGGCGATGTTGTGCATCACCGAACCGGCCGCGCGGGTAATTTGGTCCCGCAGTCCAAAATCCTTTGCAAACGCGCCGCGCTGGGCCGACGCATAGACAAGCTTGGTCAGCTCTCTCGCGAGCTGCCAACCTTCGATGTCTTCAAAGCGTCGGATAATCATAATTTTTTATATTCGTAGTTCCTTGTTCCTAGTTCCCAGTTCCCAGTTCCTAGTTCTTTGTTCTTTGTTCTTTGTTCTCAGAGCAGAAAACAGTCGTTGCCAACCAAGAACCAAGAACCAAGAACAAAGAACTTTTGATCATCGTTTGCGCATGAGATCGGATTGGGCGACCGCACGGATGATGTCTTTAATCCTGTACTGATTTTTCTTTGCTTCCAGCTCGATGGCCCTGAGGTCTTCTTGGTCGTCAAAAGCGATGGCGCGGCGGAGTCCATAAGTGCAGAGGTGCTCTATGAAGGCATGTGCGAGTTTTTCTCGGTCTTCGAGCAGCAGTTGTTTGAACTCGTTTGCATTCTTGAAAGTGCGTCCGTCTGGCATCACGCCGGCGGGATTAATCAAGGGGTCTTCACCAACGCCTGCTGGGATCTTTTCGCGGGTGCGCCACTGGCCGATGGCATCGTAGTTGTCCCAGGCAATGCCCAGAGGATCGATCTTCGCGTGGCAGGCGGCGCAGTTGGCGTCTTTGCGGTGAGCCTCGAGTTTGTCGCGGAGGGTAGCCTTAGGGCTTTGTTGCGTAGGGGGTTCGATGGCGGGCACGTTTGCCGGCGGTGGTGGCGGCAGCTTGCCGAGAATCACATCGCTCAGCCAGACGCCGCGGTGCACGGGGCGGTGGCGGGTGCCGTCCGAAGTGAGTCCGAGCATCGCGCCCATCGTGAGGAGGCCACCGCGATGATCTTCTGGTTTGAAGGAAACCCGCTGGAAACCTCCCGCCTTTGGCTCGGGCAGGCCGTAAAAATCGCAGAGCCGGGCGTTGACCATGCTCCAGTCTGATTCGATGAAGCTGTCGATGGGCATGTTTTTTGCGTACATCTCGCGGAAAAATTCCACCGGTTCGTTGCGCATGCTGGCTTCCAGCCAGGCGTCGTAATTGGGGTAGAGCTTTTTGTCTGGAGGGAACGTTCCGACCCGATGGAGTTGGAGCCATTGCCTTGCAAAGTCGTCGATAAATCGGTTCGCCCTGCTGTCGGTGAGCATCCGGTCCACTTCTTTACTGAGGTCCTCGCGTTTGAGCTTTCCGCTTTTGGCCGCCGTGAAGAGAGCGTCGTCGGGCATCGAACTCCAGAGGAAGTAGGAGAGCCGCGAGGCGAGTTCCCAATCGGAGAGGCGTTCACGAGCAACTGTATCTCCCTCGACGAGGTAAATGAAGTGCCGGGACGTGAGCACACCCTGTATCGCAACGCGATAGGCGTCTGCGGTCTTTTCGCCGATTTCGCGTTCGCTACGGTAGGAACGCATATACTCCTCCAGTTCTTCAGTCTTTACGGGCCGGCGCCAAGCGCGTTCAGCAAAGCGCTGCAGATGTCCTGCGACAACCTCGGGCGATGCATCATCGGGCGGCAACAAACCGACGCGGTGAGTTTTTTCCGCATCCGATACGAGCGGGCCCTCCCATTCGATCCAATCGAGCAGCACCGTGGAGAAGATACCGTTTCCCTTTTCATCAAACATCTGCGGAGCGTTCGGGTTTAGCAGCAAGGTCTCGCTGCTGTGCGTAAAGACATACCCCCCCCGGCTGGCGAGCGCATTCCGAAAGGCAGCGCCGCTTCTTCTGTCTACCACGTCCGTCGCCACCACGCAGAAGTCGAGCGTAATGGGCATTTCAAGGAATACCTCGAACTCAAACACCTGCGGCCTGTCCTCAGGTGCGGTGAGGTCAAATTCTAGAATGCCATCCACCGTCTCTTCACCGGTCCGTTTGCCGATGCTCAGATGCGCCGGTTGGCCGCCGAGCGGGCGGATCCCACTGGCCTGGATGCGGACCTTGTAGAGACCGCTGTGCTCCGGTCCCGTTTTGCCGAACCAGTTCGGAGAGAGCGCATCCTGAGTTCGGCCGGGGAACATGAGATAGCGCAGCGGCCGCTTGATGCCGAAAAAGTCCAGCGCCGCTTGCTGGTCTTTGCCTCCACCGTAACGCAATTCGGCGGCCGTCTTGCGGACTTTGCGCGCCTCGCCCGATGTTGCGGGAAAGGCGCGGTCGAGCACGAGTTCTGCAGCGCGGTAATAGCGCTCCATGTGCGACGGCGAGAGGGAAAGCTCTGAGCCGATGCGCTCAAAGCCGTGCCACAACGTATCCGCGTTTAATTCCCCGGGTTTGGCAGGATCATAGCGCACGCCGAGAAGGTCATAGACCGTATTTTGATACTCTTTCCGGCTCAACCGATAATGCGCTACCGCTGGGCGGGAGGCCATGCGCGCTGCCCGGCCCTCCTTGAGGAGGGCGTCGAGATTTGTGACAAAGGTCGCCATCTCCTCCTGTGTCGGTCGCTTCTCCTTTTTCGGCGGCATTTCGCCGGAATTGATCTGTTCGATTACCTCCGCCCAGTGATGCGTATCCGCACCCAGCTTGAAATCGCGTGAAAGTGAGTCAATCCGCAAGTCTCCCTTCTCCTTTTCGGGGCCGTGGCAGCGAATACAATGCTTCTCCAAGAAAGCGTCAATCTGCTCGGCAGCATGAATAGTCCCGGGCAAGGCAAGGCCCGCCGCAAGGGTCAGCGCGGCGGCTAAGGATGAGTGAAAGCGAAAGGAGGGAGTCATCTTGGGATACAATGAATACCTTAGTATGCCAACTTTATTTGGCTGTAGCTACCCCCGAAAACTCGGGGGGCTCACAGAGAGCACCGCAGAATCCAAGATAGATCTTCGTCGTTGAACGGTCCTTTGATCAGCACAAGACGCACCGACATGAGGAAGGCGAAATTCCATCCCTTCCAAAAGAACGAGAAGAGGTCACTGTACAAACTTCACGTCCACCTTGGGTAGCAGGGCTTTCACTTTCGCCTGTGTTTCGTCGGAATAGGCTTTGCCATAGCGGACGAGCGTGAGGGTCTTGAGATGGGCGCAGGCCTGCAAGAGCACGAGGCGCGCGTCGGTCAGTTCCACGGCTGAAAGAGACAGTTCCTGGACCTGGGTAATGCTGGCGAGGATGGCGAGATCCGAATCGGTGAACGTTTTGCCATCAATCGAGAGACGACGCAGCGTGGGAATGGATTTAACTGTATCGATGGCGTCCGAGGCCGGAGTGTTCACGCCGTATTCGAGCGCTACATATTCCACGGGCAACTCGGGCAGGTGCCTTACGAGACCAGAGGTGGCTTTTGCGCAACTGATTTCCATCCCAGTCAGCTTCTTCAGCTTTTTAAGATGATCGGCGCTGGCATCGGTGATGAGTTTGGAGTGCCACAATTTGATGAACTCGAGGTTGGGAAACTTCTCACAGACATAGCCGAGTCCCTCGTCGTCGAGGTTGTTACTGTGGAAATTGATCCTTTTGAGCTTGGTCCAGCCCTCGAACTTCGCAAAGCCATGTCCTTTCACTGGAGAGCCGCGGAAGGTGAAGCTTTCGAGGTTTTTCAGCCCGGCCAGTTGTTCGAGACCGGCATCGGTGGCCTGTCCGAAGTAGGCGAGTTCGAGGGAGGTGAGCATGGGGCACTCCGTAAGCGCCTTGAGTCGTGCGAGGCTAGGATCGCCGAGAGCCGGGTTTCCGGGCAGACCTCTGGCGGTTCCTTCGATGCTTAGGGATTTGAGGTTCTTGAGCTTCAGCAGTGGCGGCAGCCAAGAGTCGTCGATTTTTGTTGCCACGATTTTGACGGACTCAAGGGCTGGAATGTACCCCAGGTGCTCGATGAAGGCCGCGTCATAGGGATCGTCTTTGGTGCCGCGATAGACGTGTGCCTTGCCGTTCTGAATGCTGGTGCTGACCATCGTCAAGGTGTCGAAGATCGCAAGGTCACCACCCGCAGCGTTTTTCAACGCCTCGGGTGTGGTGTTGATCTTCGTGAAAGAGCCCGGCGCGCTCCCGATCGTACGGACGACGGCCTCGACGTGCGGGTGCCGCTCGGCGGCGGCAAGAATGGCGGTGGTGTTGTCGGTGAGCGCTTGTTTCAGAGTCGCATCGGGGGTGGCGGCGATGACGGAATCAAGGTCGGTCTTTGAGGCGATTTTTGAAAGGCCAGGCACTGCGGCCTGCACCGCGGTGAGTGCTGTGAATAAGAGGGCGGGGAGGAGGGGGAGGGGGAGG